>NZ_WJID01000001.1:0-323005 GCF_010994055.1 Gracilibacillus thailandensis
ACAAATCCATGTTCAGTTACTGCGCAGTTTATGGATACTGTGTTCTACAGAAAAAACGCATCGGGATTCGGGCATCCGATGCGTTTTACTCTATAACGGTAATTCTTTCTTTTGCTGATGTTCTCGGAACTGGAGATAGGTTTTTGGCTGGATAACCTACCTGAATTTGTCCAACTACTCTTTCATCCTCTTTTAAGCCAATCAATTCTGCTGTTTCTTCACAGAAGGCTAGTTTTCCTGTTTTCCAAAAAGTACTTAATCCTTGTTCCCATGCTAGTAAACTAAAGTTCTGAATTAAGCAACTAGAAGAAGCATAATCCTCTTCTCTTAACTTTTCTTGTGGGTGTATGGTATTAACGACAAAAAAGATAAATGGTACATTCATAATTTTATGATAAGCATTATCGCTTACTATTTTTAACTCTTCATCTGAATTACTAGTTGTTTTGGAGACTGCTACTTGCCGGTTAATGGTTGCCAGTTTTTCTTTAGCCTCTCCTTGAATAAATACAAAGCGCCATGGTTCGGTCATTTTATGATTAGGAACCCAAATAGCTGTTTCTAATAGTTCTTCGATCAAACTTTGTGAAACCTCTTTATCTTGATAAACAGCTATCGATCGACGTCCTTTAATAAGTTGATGTAAGTTCATGGAGATATCCTCCTTGTTATTGATAATCATTTTCAACTAACTTTTATAATATCATACTTATAAGATCAGTCAAGTTATCCCGGACATCTTATACCATTATTTTCAAAATGCACTTGAAATTGGTTTGTCGTTGTTGTAAACTACTAACAAATGTTACTAACTAAATAGCTATTTCTTATCCAGAGAGGTGGAGGGACTGGCCCTACGATACCTCAGCAACCGTCATTCATTGACAAGGTGCTAATTCCAGCAAGCATGATGTGCTTGAAAGATGAGAGTCTTTTTCCAATAAATCTCCGTCTTTCTATAGCCGGAGATTTTTTTATTTTATGCAGAAGAGAGGTGAACGTTTATGTCCAACTTAATTAGTCATTTGCAAAACAAGTTAGTGGTCGCTGATGGAGCAATGGGAACGTTACTATACTCTCATGGTGTAGATCGATGTTTCGAATCTTACAACACTACCCATCCCGATGAAATCCTTCATGTTCATCAAACCTATCTTGATGCTGGAGCAGAAATCATTCAAACCAACACATACGGGGCAAATTATATCAAATTAACACGTTTTGGTTTAGAAGATCAAGTACATCAATTGAATACCAAAGCAGTTCAACTCGCTAATACTGCTGCCAAAGACCGGGCATTTGTGTTGGGAACGATTGGTGGAATTAGAGGAGTTCAAAAAATTGTAGCTTCTAAAAAGGAGATTATCCGTAGCTTTAAAGAACAACTCTTTTCACTATTACTAGAAGGTGTGGATGGCATATTACTAGAAACATACTATGACTTCGAAGAAATCAAACAAGTCTTAGAGATTGCTAGACAAGAAACAGATCTACCTATCATAGCGAATGTATCCATGCATGAACCTGGTGTGATGGAAAACGGCATCCAACTTCCCTTAGCACTCCAAACACTAGAAAATATTGGGGCAGATGTTGTAGGAGTGAATTGTCATTTAGGTCCTCACTATATGATCAAAGCATTAGAATCAGTTCCACTTCTAGAAAAGGCATTTTTGGCAGCCTATCCTAATGCAAGTCTTCCAGCTTATCAAAACGGGAAGCTAGTGTACAACCAGCATAGTCACTATTTCGAACGATGCGCGAAGGAATTCCGTGATCAAGGTGTCCGGTTAATAGGGGGATGTTGTGGTACTACACCGGAGCACATTCGTGCCCTTAAAGAAGGTGTGACAGGCTTAGAACCTATTACGGAAAAAGAAATCAAGCAAGTAACATTTACCAAAAATACCACAGAACAGCAACCCCCACTACGAACA
This sequence comes from Gracilibacillus thailandensis, assembly GCF_010994055.1. Classification (NCBI taxonomy): domain Bacteria; kingdom Bacillati; phylum Bacillota; class Bacilli; order Caryophanales; family Bacillaceae; genus Gracilibacillus; species Gracilibacillus thailandensis. The sequence continues at coordinate 1,938 of NZ_WJID01000001.1, forward strand.
ACACTTGCAGATAAGGCTCGAAAACGACATACCGTTATTGTCGAATTAGACGCACCAAAACATTTGGATATAGCTCCCTTCATGAATGGTGTATTTGCTTTAGAAAAGGCTGGGGTTGACGCAATTACATTAGCAGATAATTCCTTAGCTACTCCACGTATTAGCAATCTAGCAATGGCTGTAAAAATGAAGCAAGCAGGTTGTCACGCAACTCCACTTATCCACTTGACATGTCGTGACCGTAACCTAATCGGACTTCAATCCCATCTAATGGGACTGCATACATTAGGACTGCATGAAATTCTAGCTATTACGGGTGATCCAACTCGTATTGGCGGTTTCCCGGGAGCATCATCGGTCTTTGATGTCACATCTTTGGAATTAACAAAACTGATTAAACAGTCTAACCAAGGGCTTTCATTTTCTGGTAGTTCTCTGAAAACAAACACTCATTTTCAGGTAGCTGCTGCATTTAATCCTAATGTAGCTAATCTCGAAAAAGCAGTAAAGAGAATGGAGCGAAAAATAAAGCATGGTGCGGACTACTTTTTGACACAGCCGATATTCAACCATGAGCAAATTATCCTATTACATCGAATGACTAAACATATTGATCAACCTATTTTCATTGGCATCATGCCACTTACCTCTCACCGAAATGCAGAATTTCTTCATCATGAAGTGCCAGGCATGAAGCTGTCTGACGAAGTACGAACAAGAATGCAGCGTCATGATAACCGCCAAGACAGTTTACAAGAGGGAATACAAATCGCCAAGGAGTTAATTACAACGGCTATGAATTATTTTAATGGTATTTATATTATTACGCCGTTTATGCATTATCCGTTAACAGTGGAACTCACGAAGTATGTTCATCAGCAAGCTAAGATAGTAACAAAAATATAAATGAAAAGGAGTTTTTACACAATGACAACAATTCTTAGTGCCAATTTAGGTTATCCGCGGATAGGGGAAAAAAGAGAATGGAAAAAAGCAATCGAAGCATTCTGGCAAGGAGACATTAGTGAACAATCACTAAAAGCACAAACCAAAAATTTACGACTTAACAACTTAAAAAAGCAAAAAGAACAAGGAATTGATCTTATTCCTACTGGGGATTTTTCATTTTATGACCATGTATTAGATACAGCTGTTGCCTTTAACATTATTCCAGAGCGATTTCAGCATCATGACCCAACAGACTTAGCTAGCTATTTTGCGATTGCTCGTGGTGAAACTAATGCTGTGGCAGCAGAAATGACAAAATGGTTCAACACCAATTACCACTATATAGTGCCAGAACTAAGCGGAACATCACCAAAATTAATCGAGAACCGAGCATTATATTATTATCAGGAAGCAAAAGAAGAATTGGACATTGACGGCAAGCCTGTCATTGTCGGACCAGTCACATTTGTCAAATTAGCAAAAGGCTATCAAGAAGATGAATTAGAAAGTTGGCTTAATCGCTTGCTTCCATTATACGAGCAAGTTCTTAACGAATTAGCAGCAGCGGGAGCAAGTTGGGTACAGATAGATGAACCAATTTTGGGTACTAACCTTTCTGAAAAGGAAATACAACTTGTGGAGCAAGTGTATCAATCGATCGACAACAATGTATCAGGAATTCAAATCATTTTACAAACCTACTTTGAGACGGTTCAACATTATCAACGTATTACTGCTCTACCAGTAAAAGGAATTGGATTGGATTTTGTACATGGTGACCACTTAGAGTTGATCCAAAAGTTTGGCTTCCCTTCTGATAAAGTTTTAGGTGCTGGTATTATTAATGGACGAAATGTTTGGCGTGCTAATTTAGAGGAAAAATATCAGTTTTTACAAAATATCCAACAAGCAGCAAACCCAGAAACATTAATTGTGCAACCTTCCTGTTCCTTATTGCATGTGCCTGTCACGAAGCATTTAGAAGAAAAGCTAGATACTGTTGTTAAAGACGGATTAAGCTTTGCTAATGAAAAGTTAGAAGAACTGCAAATCTTAACAACTGCTTTACAAGCAGGAAAACAGTCTGTTGCTGACGCATTTAAAGCAAGCCAACAAGCAATAGCAAAATTGGATCAATCGGAGTACCGCAGTCAAACACCTACTATTGCAAAACATAAAGCGAAACGGGAGATCTCTTTTGCGGAGAGAAAGAAACTTCAACAAGCATCATTAAACCTACCGTTGTTACCGACAACAACAATTGGAAGTTTGCCGCAAACACCTCAAGTAAAGCGAACAAGAACAAAATGGCGTAAAGGTGAAATCTCTGATCAAGCGTATGAAGAATTTATTGGATCAGAGACGAGAAGGTGGATTCAAATTCAGGAAGACTTAGATTTAGATGTACTCGTTCACGGTGAATTTGAACGAAACGATATGGTTGAGTATTTTGGTGAAAAATTAAAAGGCTTCGCGGTAACTGAATTTGGCTGGGTTCAATCCTACGGTTCACGTTGTGTTAAACCACCTTTATTAGCTGGAAATGTTGAGTGGGAAAAAGCGATTACTGTCAAAGAAATAGCCTATGCACAATCTTTAACGGATCGACCTGTCAAAGGTATGCTAACTGGACCTGTTACAATCTTAAATTGGTCATTTGTTCATGAAGAATTACCTCGATTCACCGTACAAGATCAAATTGCTTTAGCATTGGAAAAGGAAGTATTAGCACTTGAAGAAGCAGGAATAAACATCATTCAAGTAGATGAACCTGCATTACGGGAAGGATTACCATTAGATCGTTTAAAATGGCCAGCCTATTTTGATGCAGCTGTCAATGCTTTTCAACTTGCAACGGCAACAGTCAAATCTGAAACTCAAATTCACACGCATATGTGCTATTCTGAATTCGGTGAAATATATGAAGCTATCGATGGATTAGACGTTGATGTGATTTCTATCGAAACTTCTCGGAGTCACGGAGAAATGGTGGAAACTTTTGAGAAAAATGATTATAAGAAGGATATTGGGCTTGGTGTTTATGATATTCATAGCCCACGTGTTCCAACATTACAAGAGCTTGAAGTAAACATTAAACGTGCCTTGGAAACCATTGATGTCGAACAATTCTGGATTAATCCAGACTGCGGGCTGAAAACAAGAAGAGAAACGGAAACCATTGCCGCTCTGGAAAAAATGGTGGAAGCAGCTAAAAAAATAAGAGAGCAGTATACTACTATTAAGCAACAGTAAGATTAAATAAGAAAAACCGGGAAAGCCCACCCGGTCCTGTCCAAAGTAGTTATTTTGACATGAATAATAGGCGTAACAACCGCTGCGGCTTGCCCACTTCGCTTTCCGTGGGGCGGGCCTTCAGCTAACTTTTGTAAAGAAGTTCGCTTTACAAAAGTTAGCTTAGGCGAGAATCCGTGGAAAGGGAAGTGGAAGACAAATACCTGAATTTTATACTTTCTTACCTTACAGGAATAAAGGCTACATTCAAGATGCTGAATGTAGCCTTTTTTCATTTCCTTATAAGTTTAATTTTCTTTTGCGAATCAGCAATAATAACCCTAATGCGATTATGACGACACCTGCTACCACGTAGTTAAACATAGATGTAGCTGTATCTGGCAGCTCATTCTTTTCCGTTGATGTGTCCTCTGATGTCTCTTGATCTTCTGATCCATTGGAGTTCTCATCGTTATCATTTGAATCTCCATCGTTGTTATTGTTTTCACCATCGTCATTATTTCCATCATCGTTATTGGTATCATCATCTTCATTGTTTCCACCATTATTATTGGTATCATCATCTTCATTGTTTCCACCATTGTTATTGGTATCATCATTATCATTATTTTCATCATCTTCACTAGCTTCCATTACAGTAAAGATTGAGAAGTGAGTAGTTGTTGCTGTCACAATACCGTCTTGATACTCACCGCCAATTTCTACCCATTCATCTGTTTCCTCATTTAGGTAGAATACTTTCAAAAGGTCTGAGTTTTCCACATTTTCGTCATGGATGTTAAAGGCTAATTGAACACCTTCTGTTTCAGAAAAGTCACTTATTACAGTTTCACCTTCCACAAGGGTAAAATCATAAACAGCACTTTTCGCACCTTCTACATCTGCAAGCTTTTCGATAATAATTGTAGCATCCTGTTCCCCACTAAACACTGTTGCTGGAAACTCTAGTGTCACATCATTTTTTTTCACAGCTAAAACCGCATCTTTCTCTTTTAATTTAGTTAATTGCGATTTAGTTACTGTAATTTCTAATGGTTGATTTTCGTCAATATCCTCTACTTCAGTAAAGTCAACAATAGCTTTGCCCTTTGCTGCTACATGATCAAAAATAACATCCTTTACTTCCGCCTTATTATTTACAACATCTGGCAATGTCACTTTCGGTACCGTAGAGATACGACCCTCTGTACCATATAACAGTGGGTTGTCCTCTGTTGTTTCTAACGAAATAATATAATTCTCAAGCGCCTCTACATCAACAGGTCCTTCTTCTCGCTCAGAATCGATGGATGCGAATATACCTCTTGATGCTAAATAGCTATTGGTTGTTAAGGTATAGGTATCATTCTTTTTCACTTTCTTGCCGTTTGGAAGTGTTATAGATATCACTTTATTTGCAGCCTTATTATAGCGATATTGGAAACCAGATACACTATAATCAGAACCATTCTCAGAAAGCTGTGCATTTAAAATATCTTCTAATTCAGCACCTGTCACTTCCATTTTCACTAATGTATTGCCATGCGCTAGGATTTTTTCTAACGAAGATGTCGTGATCGGTCCAGCTAATAAGGAAGAACCAATTCCTCCACCATTTGTGACAGCAAAATCACTGTCCATTTCAAATCTCATACTGTCGGTAATTAAATTACCTAAGCCATGATCAATCCCATTCGTGTAAGTCCCAACTAAATCTTGTGCATTATAGCCAATCATTTCTCCTTCATCATCTATATCAGGAATTTCATCTGTTTGCGCAATACGCCCCTCTGGTCCGATCACTAATGGGTTTTCTTCAGACGTATCTAGAAACTTGATATAATCTACCGCAGCATCAACATCGACAGGTCCCATGATTGGATTCTCACCTAGATTTTTAATTGGCCCATCCTGTGTACCAATATAATTGTTCGTTGCCAATACATATGTTTCATCTGGATCAATCGGAGATCCGTCTGGGAAGGTAATATCTACTACATGCTGATAATCATAATTATATGTGTAGTGTAATCCGGACACACTATAATCGGATCCATAACTTGATAAATTGTCATTTAGAATAGGAATTAAATCTTTCCCTTTGATTTCCACCGACATCACATTATTAGCAAAAGGTAGAATATTAAACACTTCACCCCAAGTAATTGGACCCACATTTAAGGAGTCACGGATACCACCACCATTGTGCATCGCAAAGTCAGCATCCATCGCCCATTTCATACCATCTGCAATTAAATTACCTAAACCATGATCGCCATCATTCGTATATTGACCAGTTAATTCCTGTGCATTATAGCCAATTTCTTCATTTACAATGGACTCGATCTCAGCTTCATACTTATTAAGAATACTTTCAACAGCTGGTTCAGGCTGGTAATCGTCTTGCTTCACAAACACGACTTCTGATTCTACATCTACAATATCTTTTGTTTCACGATCAATTTGAATATCGACATCAGCAAAAGCTTTTCCATATTCCGATGCTTGAATAATCCATTTTTCATCTACAACAGCATCTACTACCTGGTGGTTATGGGCTGCAAATATAATGTCTACTGCATCGTCAGTATTTTTGGCTAAATCTGCAGCTGCTCCTGTAGCAGTTGATCCAGATTGTGTCGCTGGCATGTGTGCAAGCACAACAATAGCTTCGACACCTTGTTCCTGTAATTCATCAACTGCATCATTAACTGCTTCTGTTTCATCCGTAAATGCTACATTTTCTAAAGAAGACGGCATAACCATGTTCATTGTTTCTTGTGTATTCACACCGATAAAACCAATTTCTACACCGTCAACTTCCTGAATCGCATATGGTGGTAAATAGGTTTCACCTGTATCTTCTTGAATACAGTTGGCACAAAGCATATCAAAGTTCATTCCTTCGTAACCTTCTGTACCTAGTCCCTCAGGGTGATCGCCACCATTTACCATACGTTTCAATTCGTCTAATCCTTCATCAAATTCATGGTTTCCTACTGTACCTACATCAAAGCCCATTTCATTCATAATTTCTACGGTTGGCTCATCTTGAAGCAATCCAGAGATAGGTGAACTTCCACCAATCATATCCCCAGCATGTACAAGTAAGGTGTTCTCATTTTCTTGTTCTCGTTCTTTAATCGCTTGTGCTGTATAATCCATACGACCATAAACCGCATCTTCGCCATCAACATCTAATACATATTCCTGATCAATCTTACCGTGTAAGTCATTCATACCTAATAGTTGTACTTCCAATATGTCATCAGATGGTTCTTCACCTGTTGTTACTGGCGTATAGCCTTGTTCTTCTGCTTCTTCCGCGCTTGCAAAGAAGATACGTTTCTCTACGGGAACTTCTGCATATTCGGTTGGTTCTACATATTCTTTCGTGTCGGAGTTTCCTACATAACGATGGAAATCTCCACCTTCAGTAATGGCACGGTACGCAAATGGTAACTCTGTTAATGGGTTTTCAGGATTCCAAATACCACGTTCATTATCTATCGCTTCTTTGACTGTATCCTGATAAAGCTGATAATTATCTTCATCACCAATCGGCCAGATAAAATAGGTTGTTGCGAATCCTTCTTTAACTAATTCCAGGTTCGTATTTACGCCATCTTCATTGATGACTTCCGCTAGCAATCTACCATATTGATCAGTAGGTTCTTCACCAATTTTTAATGTTACGGTTGAACCTTCTGGTAATAATTCTTTCAAGCGCTCTGTTGCATATTGACCATGTTCTTTTTGATTTTCCTCATCTACACCATTTGCTCCATTCACATTTGTTTCAGGTGTATCAATATTAACAAAACGTACTCGATCAGACCCTAAAACTGGTGTTGTTAACCGAATGGTGTCACCATCCGAAACATACTCAACAGTGGATGTGTATTCTCCACCAGCATCTGGCGCGTCCGGTTGCTCCTCCGCTAATGATAGATCACTAGCTTTTCTAGGTAATAGTTGATAGCTGTTGTATTGACTTAAAACAGCTGTAATATCATACCATTTTCCTTCTTCTAGATCAGCAACATCCAACGTACCTTCCATCACTCTTAATGTCGTACTATTAAAGTCACTATCGATTAAAGAAATATTATATCCTCCACCAGCTGGATCAGATGGAATACTTTGAATATATCCGGAAACAGAAACTAGTTGACCTTCTAAAGGCTCTGCTACTGCTTCATCGTTTAGGTCTGCTATTGTGATAGCTGTTGGTGATGGTAGCGATTCATCATTAGAAATTACTTCTAGTTCACTAGGGATAATTTCTGTTAAACCGTTATAAGTAGCAATTTCTCCTGTTACTTGAACTCGATCTCCTTCATTTAATGTTGGAAAAGAAGATCCATCAAATGTAAAAAGATTAATACCTGCTGTTTCATCTTGGATGTATGTCGATAATTGACTGCTATTTGGATTTGCAAGATTACTAGAAGTTACCACACCTTCAATGGTTACGACACTTCCATTGCTTTGTTGACGCGCTTCTGAAATCGATAGGTTAGACGGAACCGGGTCTTCATCCTCTATTGCATCACCATCAGCAAATGTAATACTTGTTACATCTTCAATGGATTCCTGATTGGAATAAAGGTCCCTTGTACCTGTCACAATAATTTTCTGTCCTAATGCTGCTTCATTTAACTGTGGACTAAATTGATCACGTTGATCTGATTCCAACTTAACAATAATAGACGTAGCTTCAGCATTATTCTCTTCTGCTACTTTAATGGCATAGTGATTATTAAAAGGGGCTACTATATACCCTTCCATTGTCACTTCTGTATCATGGTCTTCTGCCAATGCATCAGATACAGAAATAGCCTCCGTCTCTTGTTCTTGGGCATTTACTTCTACTATAGGTATAAATGCTGTTGAGAGTTGAGTAAATACAAGTAAAAATGCCAAAAATATGCTAGATATTTTTAAGCTTGAATGTCGCTCCATTCTCTCTCCTCCTCTATTATTTTGACTATCTTCCACCCCTGATTCTATCTAATCAAGATTGATATTAATTAAACTCTGCGTAAAGTGTTTGTTAACTTTTCTAAAGATAACTAATGAGCACTAAGGTTCATTCCAATTTATGTGAAGTCTTTATAAATGACTGTTCACTTCAATCAATTATTTACATTTTTAGTCTTGTATCTGATGATGAAATCACGTACAATATAGTTAATAAATTAATTTAATTAAGTCGACAAAATATTTCAAAGGGTGAAAATGAAAATGGATGTAAACAGATTAGTTGCCAAGTTTCAAGATATGTTCCAAACAACTGAACAGCCAAGAGCATTTTTTGCACCGGGTAGAATTAATTTAATCGGAGAACACACAGATTATAACGGAGGGCATGTCTTCCCTGCTGCAATTTCCTTTGGTACGTATGCGTTAGCAGTACCAAGACAGGATCGAAAAGTACGACTCTATTCGGATAATTTTCCTGATAAAGGAATAATCGACGTTTCACTAGATGACCTTTCCTACAAAAAAGAAGACGATTGGACCAATTTTCCGAAAGGGATGATGCTTTACTTCCAAGAAGAAGGATTTAACATTGATAAAGGATTTGACGTATTATTCTACGGAAATATTCCTAACGGTGCAGGGCTCTCCTCCTCTGCTTCGATTGAACTTGTAACTGGGGTTTTATTGGAAAACCTTTACCGACTCGAGATAGATCGTATTCTGATGGTCCAACTTGGACAAAAAGTTGAAAACGATTATATTGGTGTCAACAGCGGCATTATGGATCAATTTGCAATCGGCATGGGCAAAGCAGATCACGCGATGTTATTAGACTGTGATACATTAAATTATCAATATGCACCAATAAAATTGGAAAATCATGATATCATTATCATTAACACGAACAAAAGACGTGAACTCGCTGATTCCAAATATAATGAGCGTCGCAGCCAATGTGAAGCAGCACTTGCCGACCTGCAAAAAGAACTTTCTATTAACAGTCTTGGCGAATTAACACCGGAACAATTCGAGGAAAGCCGTTCATTAATCAGTGATGAAACAAACCAAAAACGGGCAAAACATGCTGTATATGAAAATGCTAGAACGATCGATGCTTTGAAAAAGTTAAATGCTGGCGACCTCGAAGAATTTGGTCAATTAGTGAACCAATCGCATGTTTCATTACGCGATGATTATGAAGTTACAGGTATGGAGCTTGATACCATTGCCGAAACCGCCTGGCAACAAAAAGGTGTTCTTGGTGCCCGAATGACAGGTGCTGGATTTGGCGGATGTGCGATTGCTATCGTAGAAAAGACAATGGTTGAAGCTGTCAAAGCAGCCATTGGTAAAGCCTATCAAGAAAAAGTAGGTTACGCACCAACCTTTTACGTAGCAGCAATCGGAGACGGCGCTAAGGAAATAGCAATTTAGGATCAGCTGATACAAACTGGGAAGTAGCTTAGTTGCAAAGTTAACAGGACTTCTCTTCCGGGGATATCTCTCGCTGTTCCGAGGATACCTCTTTCCCTTCCCTGGATATCCTTTGCTGTTCCGGGGATATGCCCTTCTCTTCCCTGGAAATAGTCGTTTATCCTCGGAAGAGAAGAACTTTTCCTTGGAAGAGAAGCCTTTTTCCTCGGAACAGATTGGCGCTTCCGGGGATATCTCTTTTCCAAATCTATGTTACTTCACAGTTTATGAATTTTGTGAATGGTTACTATTTTAATATTTTTTAAGTTAGAAAGGATGATGACAAATGCGTATTTTAGTTTTAGGCGGAGCTGGTTATATCGGTTCACACGCTGTATACCAATTAATTGATCAAGGATATGAAGTAGTAGTGATTGATAATTTATTGACAGGACATGCGGGAGCAGTTCACCCTGACGCAACATTTTATAATGGCGATATTCGTGATATCGAATTCTTGCGCGAAGTATTTACACACGAAAAGATTGAAGGAGTACTTCATTTTTCTGCAAACTCTCTAGTAGGAGAATCAATGGAAGACCCTCTCAAATATTTTGATAACAATGTGTACGGAACCCAAGTATTACTGCAAGCAATGACAGAATTCGATATCAAACATATTGTCTTCTCTTCCACTGCAGCAACATACGGTGAACCAGAACAAGTACCAATTACCGAAACAATGCCAACAAAACCTACTAATACCTATGGTGAAACAAAATTAACGATGGAAAAAATGATGAAATGGACCGAAGCAGCTCATGGTATCCGTTTTGTATCACTTCGTTACTTTAATGTTGCCGGCGCACGAAGTACAGGTGAAATTGGTGAGGACCACCGACCTGAAACACACTTAATTCCAATTGTATTGCAAGTAGCGTTAGGTCAAAGAGAGCATATCTCTATTTTTGGTGATGACTACAATACTGCAGATGGAACCTGTATCCGTGACTACATTCATGTTGAAGATTTGATCGATGCTCATATACTAGCACTTAAATATTTAAAAGAAGGCGGAGAAAGCAATGTCTTTAACTTAGGAAGTAGCCAAGGTTTCTCTGTAAAAGAAATCATCGATGCCGCACGCAAAGTAACAAATCATGCGATTCCGGCAGAAGTAGCACCAAGAAGAGCAGGAGATCCTAGTACATTAATTGCTGCATCAGATAAGGCAAAGCGTATTCTTGGTTGGAATCCGACCAGAACTGATATTGATCGCATTATTACCGATGCATGGAATTGGCATCAGGCAAATCCAACAGGCTACAAGGAGGATTAACATGGCCAATATCTCAAGCTTAGTGAACACATTAGTCAACAAAGCTATTGAGAAAGAATTGATTCAGACCAGTGACGGAATTTATGCACGTAATCAAGTGTTAGGCCTGCTTAATGAAGCAAGTTATCAAGATGACGCGGAACTGCTAAATCTGGACATTCCAGATATTTTAGAAGAATTAGCGGAGCTAGCAGTAAACAAAGGATTAATCGAGGGTTTACTTGATGAAAGAGAACAATTAACGGCGAAAATTATGGACGTTTTTATCTCAAAACCTTCAGAAATAAACCAAACCTTTTATTTGAAATATCAAGCGTCACCAGAGCAAGCAACCGACTATTTCTATCAATTGAGTAAAGATAGTAATTACATTCAAACGAAACGGATTGCAAATAACATTCATTTCAAAACAGCATCAGATTATGGAGATTTAGACATTACGATCAACCTGTCAAAACCAGAAAAGGATCCCGAACAAATTAAGCGTGAAAAAGAAATGAAACAGGATATCGCTTATCCAAAATGTTTATTATGTGCGGAAAATGAGGGCTATGTAGGACGGATCGGCCACCCGGCACGTTCTAATCACCGGGTTATTGAAGTTCCCTTAGAAGGGGAGGATTGGTTTCTACAATATTCTCCTTATGTCTATTACAATGAACACAGTATACTCTTCGCAAAAGAACACCGGCCAATGAAAATTAATCGAGATTCTTTTGCTAGACTTACTGCTTTTGTTGAAAAATTTCCTCATTACTTCATTGGATCAAATGCTGACTTACCGATTGTTGGTGGCAGTATTTTATCACATGATCACTATCAAGGTGGTCATTATACCTTTGCGATGACAAATGCTGAAGAGGAATTCAGCTTTACATTGGACGATTTTTCCGATGTGGAAGCGATGGTGGTCAAATGGCCATTATCAGTGATTCGCTTACGCCATACTGATCGCAACACATTAGTGGATGCATCTGATTACATTTTACAAAAATGGCGAGAATATAGTGATCCTGCTGCAGATATTCTTGCTTATACAGATGATACGCCACATAACACGATCACACCAATCGCCCGCAAACGTGGCAAATTATACGAGATCGACTTGGTATTACGTAACAATCGTACAACAGATGAACACCCGATGGGCCTCTTCCATCCACATGAGGATGTTCACCATATTAAGAAAGAAAACATAGGACTTATTGAGGTGATGGGGCTTGCAGTACTTCCTCCCCGTTTAAAAGAGGAAATGGAGACAATCAAAAAACACCTGCTTGGCGAAAAGGTAACGGTTGCAGAATACCATCATGATTGGGTACAATCTATTGAAGATAGATATTCACCTATAACAAAAGACAACGTTAACAAAATTGTAGAAGATGCACTAGGACAAAAATTCGCGCGTGTCTTGGAAAATGCCGGGGTGTATAAAACAAACCAGACCGGAAGAGATGCGTTTAAACGATTTTTGTCACACTTAAATGAAAGATAACTAGGAGGAACGGGTAATGGAAGTAAAAACAGATGTAGTCCAAGTAAAAGACCAGCAATGGAAAGAGTTTACCTTAATCAATGATAATCAAATGGCTGTTTCTATCCTCAATTTTGGTGGTATCATTACAAAAATACTTGCACCAGATCGTGACGGAAAGCTGGAAAATGTCGTAATTGGCTTTGAAAACTATGAAGACTATCTTGACAATCCTGGGTTCTTTGGAGCGTTAATTGGTCGTGTAGCCGGACGAATTGAAAAGGCGCAATTTGAAGTGGATGGTAAGACATTTACACTACCGAAAAATGAAGGAGAACATCACTTGCATGGCGGTGAACCAGGATTTCATAAATCAATTTGGAAGGTCGTTCCTTTTGAAAATAATGATGAAGTAGGACTAACGCTGACATTAAAAAGCGAAGATGGTGAAAACGGCTATCCAGGGAATTTGTGGATGACAGTGACTTATACTTTGAATAATGATAATGCTTTTACGATTACCTATGAAGGTGTAGTTGATCATAAAACGGTTCTAACCAGTACTAACCATTCTTATTTTAACCTTAGCGGTAATTTGAAATCCGATATTCAAAATCATGAGATTACATTGGACAGCAGTCAATTTGTTGAATTAGATGAAGAATTAATTCCAACTGGTAATATTTTGGAAGTAGATAATACTGTCTATGATTTCCGAAATGGCCGTCTGATGAAAGATGGTGTGACATCCGATTATAAGCAAAATTTGGTGGCAAATCATGGCTATGATCACTACTTTATCTTTGACCATTCCAAACAGGAAAGTGCTGTTGTTCGTGAGAAAGAAAGTGGTCGTCAACTAACGGTGATAACCGACCAGCCTGGTGTGGTGATGTATACATCTAATAATCTGCCAGAAGGATTAGGATTACGTGAACGAGAGTCAGTACAATATTTAGGACTCTGCCTTGAAACACAAGGATCACCGGCATCAGTACATCATGAAGGATTCCCTTCCATTTGGTTAGATAAAGATGAAAAATATTTTGCCAAAACTACTTTTATTTTTGATATAATAGACTAAGGAAAAGACACTCTTTTGCCTAAGAGAGTGTCTTTTTTACGCTTTTCAATATATAGTATACATTTTTGTAAAAAAACACTATATATTGAGAAAACGTGTCGATTTTGATACGATATAATAGATTTAATTTAGTTATCATTTTCACATATATAGATAAAGGAGGCGACTACCCAATGCAATCGACGAAAGACCGGTCATTGGCAATCAATGTGGAACAGCTGAATGAGGATATTAAGGAATTTCCTCAAGTTCACCCGATTACACCTGATATGCATACCACACATAAAGGTGTATCACGACTTGTTATGCTCGACCGATACGCATTTAAAGATACAAAGAAAAAGACATTAAAAAAAGGTGACTTTGTCGTTTTAACGATTAAGGAAGACCCGAAATTCCCTGCAAGAGGTACTGGTTTCATCTTAGAAATTAATGAAACAAATGGTAAAGCCCGTATTCAGGTAGAGGAAGATTATGTTCACGTATTAGAGAAAGATGAAGAGCGTGAAACTGGCGTAATCGAACGCTCCTTAAGCACAATCGATAAACCATTAGAAGTATATTACGAACAAATTGCCAAACGTAATGCAACAGGTCTAGCAGCAGTGGAAACAACAAAAGAAAAACAAGATGAATCGTTCGAACATTTTTATCAAGAACTATCTAGCATGAATTTCGTGCCAGCCGGACGTGTCCTTTACGGTGCAGGATCTGATACCGATGTAACATACTTCAACTGTTATGTGATGCCTTTTGTAAAAGATTCACGTGAAGGTATTAGTGATCATCGCAAACAAGTAATGGAAATCATGTCACGCGGTGGTGGTGTTGGTACTAACGGATCGACACTTCGACCTCGAAACGCTCTAGCTAGAGGGGTCAATGGTAAATCATCTGGTTCTGTCTCTTGGTTAGACGATATCGCTAAATTGACACATCTAGTTGAACAAGGTGGGTCAAGACGTGGTGCTCAAATGATTATGCTAAACGATTGGCATCCTGATGTGATTGAATTCATCATCTCGAAGATGCAAAACCCGAGAATTTTACGTTATTTAATGGAAAATACCGAAGACGAAACCATTCAGCAATTAGCTAGTGACAAATTAAAGTTCACACCTCTGTCTGCTGATGAAGTACAACTATACCAAGGTGTAGTTAACTTCAAAAATATGCCTGGTCAAGGTGGATTCACTGACGCCAATATCGAAAAAGCAGAAGCAGAATTACGCGATGGCGGTTCTTACTCTGTTCACAACCCTGACTTTTTAACAGGTGCAAACATTTCGGTTTGTATTACCGATGAATTTATGGAAGCTGTTGAAAATGATCTGGAGTACGATTTACGTTTCCCTGATGTTGAAAATTACAATGCTGAGGAAATGGAATACTACAACAAGCATTGGCATGAAGTTGGCGACGTTAGAGAATGGGAAAAACTAGGTTTCGGTGTAAAAGTTTATAAACGCATCAAAGCAAAGGAATTGTGGGACTTAATTAACGTCTGTGCCACTTACTCTGCTGAACCAGGTATTTTCTTCCTAGACAATGCCAATAAGAAAACAAACGCCACTGCATATGGACAAAAAGTAGTAGCGACAAATCCATGTGGTAAAATAGCATAGTTTGCCTCATGTAAAACACTGCGGAATGAAGCGGGGAGGCTGTGATGCTAACCCGAACCGAAGGCTAAGGTAAAAAATTGGTCAGGGGCAACGCATACTCGGTGATCCTACTTTAGTAGACTATAATCCGGGCAAGAGGCCGCAGCATTGTACACAACTGCCTTATATAATTAAATGAATTTATATAGAGGTAAAAAAATGAATAGAGGGTATGCAGGGTTTTATAAAGGATATTATTTAAGAAGCTCCTATGAATATGCATATGCCAGATACCTTGACTATCAAAAGATAAGCTGGAAATACGAAGTTAGATCCTTTGATATAGGGTACAAAATTTATAAACCAGATTTCTTTTTATACGATCAAAACGGTTTGCTTATAGAAATTGTAGAAATAAAATCCCGAAATAAAGAAGCAAAAGAAACCGCAAATACATCCCTATCTCCACTTTTAAAGGAAATATATGAGCGTTTTGATGTAAAAGACTTTCGGGTAATATCTAAGGCAGTCTTTGGTGAAGATCGTGGAAGAAAAGAATTATTAAAATTCATGAAAAAGGTGTGCAATGAAAAGGTATGCTGAACTTACACGAAAGTGAAGTGTAAGAACTAAAGGATAAAAAGCCTTTAGGATAACAATATTGGAACAACCCCTCGCTCCGTATTCTGTATGCAATTTAGCAGCAGTTAACTTAGCGAATGTAGCGGACAAAGAGAAGAAAGCACCCGACTTTGATAAACTAAAACAAACGGTCGAAATCGGTGTACGGATGCAAGATAATGTGATTGACTCCACACCTTACTTCCTAGAAGAAAACCGTGTACAAGCTCTAGGTGAGCGACGTGTTGGTTTAGGTGTGATGGGACTTCATGACTTACTAATTTACTGTGAATCAGAGTACGGTTCCAAAGAAGGTAATGAATTAGTAGATAAAATATTCGAAACCATTGCGACAACCGCTTATCGCACATCTATCGAATTAGCAAAAGAAAAAGGAAGCTTCCCATTCTTAGTTGGTGAAACAGAAGAAGAAACGAGAAACTTACGTGAAAACTTTGTCTCTACCGGTTATATGCAAGATATGCCGGAAGATATTCGTGAAGGTGTCTTAAAATACGGTATTCGCAACTCACACTTATTAACTGTTGCACCTACAGGATCAACTGGTACGATGGTTGGTGTTTCTACCGGACTTGAACCTTACTTCTCTTTCACCTACTATCGTAGCGGAAGATTAGGGAAATTTATCGAAGTGAACGCAGATATCGTTCAGGAATATTTAGACAACAATCCAGAACAAGATCCAGATCATTTACCGAAGTGGTTCGTAACAGCAATGACCTTATCACCAGAAGCACATGCTGATACGCAATGCGTAATTCAACGTTGGGTAGATAGCTCTATTTCTAAGACGGTCAATGCACCCAAAGGATATAAAGTCGAACAAGTAGAGCAAGTGTATCGTCGTCTATACCGTGGTGGTGCAAAAGGTGGCACGGTTTATGTAGATGGAAGCCGTGATTCCCAAGTCTTAACATTAAAAGCAGAAGAAAATAACTTCTCAGAACAAACCGAACTATTTGAAGATGAAGAAAAGAAAGTAGTTATCGTTGATACAGTAAACGAATTAGACAAAACAGACATGTCCATCGGATCAGAAGTTGGTGACACATGCCCTGTCTGCCGTAAAGGTAGTGTCGAAGATATCGGTGGCTGTAATACATGTACAAACTGTGGTGCTCAACTTAAATGTGGATTGTAAATAGGAAACCCGCTTCGATCTGAAGCGGGTTTTTGTGATAGTGTCCAGTAAACCTCAAAAAGTGTCCAGTAAATGCTTAAAAGTGTCCAATAAACTTCTGAAAGTGTCCAGTAAATGCCCTAAAGTGTCCAATAAATCTCCAAAAGTGTCCAATAAAATTTATAAGCTATTTGACAATATCGTTTTGACTAGATGGCTGGGATCCTCATTAGATGAAAAAGGGATAAAGCGAACAGTAAACGCAAAGTCCTCTGCACGTAATTGATATTTATCTAAAACATCTGGACCACAGCTGGCGGAACCTAAGCCATGCTGTTTATAGTCAATATTTAACGTAAGATTCTCCTGTCTGATCAGCTCATATGTATGTCTTGCTTGATCAATATTTTCCATATCATAACGATGGACACTAAAATCAAAGGTTGGCTTTCCTGTCACCAAAAGTCCACTTCCAGATTCACGATATAGAGACATCCATTTTACTTGATGGCGATTGCCATTCTCTTGTGGGACAGCATAATTCGTAAATAGCTGATCGACTGTACTTTTCCAAACACCGAAACGATTAGCCTCTTTACTATCAACATAAGCTTCACCAGGCCCTCTGCCATCCCATTGCACATGATCAAGCGCGTCTGGCACTTTCATTTGCAAGCCAATTCTGGGGAGAGTATCTGGAGTATCTCCTTCAAATTGGCCAGTAACCGTAACTTGAACATCTCCACTGGCATAGACATCATAGGTATAAGTTGTTAAGATCGCCCATGCTAATTTAGGTGGGGCGATTCTTACTTTTGCTATTATCTGTACTTGTTTATTATCATCTGCAGTTCGATAGCTAAAATCATCAAGTCGATGCTGTAACCAATGTAAACCATATTTCTGCCAGTACGCTTTATTGCTGACAGGCTTCCACTGGTTTGTTTCGTAAATATCATTATCTATTAACGCACGCCAAAAATTTAATTTCGGGGCGCATTCAATAACTTTCTCCCCAAGATAATTCCATCCTTCGACAAGACCTGTAATCTTGCTGAAAGAAACGTCGAATTCATTTCCTTGAACATGTAATTGGTTATGTCCATCCACTATAACAAGTCTACCTGATTGCAGTCGCTCCACTGCTGGCTGTGTTACTTTAACAGGTATCTCAAATTGGGACCAGGCAACCTCATAGCCTACACTCGCCCATTCGGTATCCTTCGCTAATACTGCTTTTACATGAAATATATACTTGGTATGAACGAATACATTTTCAGGTGTAGAAAAATCGATCTGGACCTCTTCCTTAACTTCTGGCATAATTCCAGAAAGAGCTACTGATCCACTTTCGACAATGTTGCCATCTGCTTCAACTGTCCATACTAATTGCAGATGACTTAAATCGATGAAGTCATATCGATTGGTTACGGTTACTGTTTTGCCCAGCCAGTCAACAGCACTTATCTTCACCGGTTCTAATATTTTTTTATACTCATGTAATGCTGGTGATGGTGTATGATCAGACATGACTAAGCCATCGATTACAAAGTTGGAGTCATTCGGCTCGTCTCCAAAATCTCCACCATAAGCAAAATATTCTTCTCCCACTTCCGTTGTTTTGCGGATGCCGTGGTCCATCCATTCCCATACAAAGCCACCTTGGAGTCTAGGATAACGATAGAATGTTTCCCAGTACTCTTTTAGTGCACCAGGACTGTTCCCCATCGCATGGGCATACTCACAAAGAATATGCGGTGTTTGCAGAAAATCCTTTTTTCCTAACCGTTCTAAAATATCGATATCGGTATACATTGTCGTAAAAACGTCAGAAGATACCGGGTCTTTTTCCGGGTCCATATTACTGCCATTCATAATGGTGCGACATTCACCTTCGTAATGGACAAGACGTGACGGATCGCGCTCTTTTGTCCATTGATACATGGCATCATGATTCTGACCGTAGCCTGATTCATTTCCTAACGACCACATAATGATCGATGGATGGTTTTTATCGCGCTCCACCATCCGAATTATCCGATCAAGGTAGGCTTCCTGCCATTCTGGATCATCACTAATCAAATGAGGCTGCCCAATATATTCGAAGCCGTGACACTCTAAATCTGCTTCGTCAATGACATACAATCCATACTGATCACACAATGCGTAAAAACGCGTATCATTTGGATAATGGGCTGTTCTCACAGCATTGATATGATGGCGTTTCATCATTTTAACATCTTCAACCATCCAGTCATATGGGACAGCTTTACCGAAATCAGGATGATGATCATGGCGGTTAACTCCTTTTAATTTAATTGCTCTCCCGTTAACTAGTAACAAACCATCTTTTAATTCAATAGAGCGAAAGCCGACTTTTACCGGAATAACCTCGATGATTTGATCATCTTTTTTTAATATAATGAACAACTGGTATAAGGATGGAGTTTCTGCACTCCATTTCAATGGGGCTTCTACTTCAATTGTTTGTACACTTTTCTGTTGATCAATAGTTGCTTCTGCCTGCTTTACTAATGACCGTTCTGGATGATATAACTGATATTCTATGTTGTAGTTTTCAGTCGGCAACTCATTCAGTACTGTTTCGATGTTTAACTTCGCATGATGGTAGTCTTGATCCAACTCCGTTTCTACAAAAAAGTCTTGCACATAACAGGATGGACGAGCTAGTAAATAAACATCACGGAAAATGCCGCTCAGCCACCACATGTCCTGATCTTCGATGTAGCTGGCATCTGACCATTGGTATACTTTCACGGCAATCGAATTCTGACCAGTTTGGACGTAATCCGTCACATTAAACTCTGCAGGAATACGACTTCCTTGACTGTATCCAACTTCCTTGCCATTGATAAAAAGGTGAAAAGCACTGTCTACTCCTTCAAAGCGGAAAAAGATATGTTGGTTCTCCCAATCTGGATCTATATAAAAATAGCGACGATAAATACCAGTCGGATTTTCCGTCGGAATTCTCGGTGGATCAATCGGGAATGGATACTGCTTGTTCGTATAATGTGGAATCCCATAACCTTTCATTTGCCAGTTAGACGGTACAAATAACTCATCCCAATCACTTGCATCCCTTTCGCAAACATCCTCAGGTACTTGTTGAGTTGTTTCAAAATAGGCGAATTTCCAGGTGCCATTAAGTAGCTGAAAGCGATCGGAATGGCTTCTTTGATTGGTCCAGGCTGATGCTTGATTTGCATAAGGAATATAATATGACCTGGCATTTTCTCGGTTTCGTTGTAAGACGGACAGGGTCTCCCAGTCTTTCGTCATCTTGTTCACTCCATTCCTCTAAACTTTTGCCACAAATTGTTTTGCTCTTTGTGTTAACGCTTGTAAATCCTCTTTAGAATATGTCCGTTGTTTTTTCACTAAGGAACTGCCTAATCCTGCTGCCACTGCGCCTCCCTGAAAATAAGCAGATATATTATTAAGGTTGACCCCACCTGTCGGCATTAACGGAATATGTGGTAATGGCCCTTTTATGTCTTTGATATAGGTTGGCCCTAACACTGTTGCAGGAAAGACTTTGATAAGATCCGCACCATTTTCATAGGCGGTTAAAATTTCTGTTGGGGTCATGGCTCCCGGAATACTGACAATTCCGTACCTTTTCGTTAACTTAATCGTATCTATGTCAACGGTTGGAGAAAAAATGAATTGCGCGCCTGCCATAATTGCTGCCCGAGCCGTTTCCGGATCTAAAACGGTTCCCGCACCAATGATGAGCTCTTGATCAAATTCTTTACTTACCTGTTCTATAGCATCTAATACATTCGGCGTATCGACCGTAATCTCTAATGTTCTAATTCCTCCTTGATGAAGTGCATGTGCTACATCAAGAATATGTTCTGGTGGTACTCCGCGAAGTATTGCGACTAATTTATGCTGATATATACTTTGCAAGACATCCATTAACCATGAACTCCTTTCGTATTACCTGCTCACATCTGCTTTTGTATCCTGAACAAACCGTTCCATTTCTTCGATATCGGGCAATCCTTCTACATCACCATTCACCATCGTTACCATTGCACCTATGGCATTAGCCCTGGCTAGCGTCTTTTCAAGCGGTAGTTTTTCCAGTAGTCCAGAAATCACTCCTGCGGCAAATCCATCCCCTGCGCCAATGGGATCAACGACACGTTCGATCGGATAACCAGGAACAAAACCCTGTTCCTCTTTTGTAAAAAAAGAGGCTCCTTTACTACCTTGTTTAAGGATGACAACCTCCGCACCGTTTTCAAGAAAAAGACTACCATACTGCTCAAGTTCATGTTGACCAAATAAATACGCTGCTTCACTTACTCCAGGTAGAACAATATCGACTTCCGCTGCAATCTCTAATAACACTTGTCTTGCTTTTTCTTTCGATCCCCATAATTTCTCGCGAATATTTGGATCAAATATAATCGTTATGTTATGTTTCTTAGCGTATTCAATCGCTTGTTTGACTGCCTGATAGCAGCTTTCACTCAATGCTGGCGTAATCCCGGTCAAATGAAGATACTTTGCACTGGCAATATAATCTTCATTGATATCAGTTGGACTTAATTTACTGGCAGCAGATCCAGCACGATAGTAATAGACACGGACATCTTGTTCACTTCTTAGTTCTTTAAAATAAAGGCCAGTCTGTGTTTGCGAATCAATTTTCACTTGTGAAGTATCTATCCCTTCTCCTCGAACAAAAGAAATAAGTGCTTTCCCTAATTCATCATCGCCTACACGACTTATCCAACCAGCTTGTAAGCCAAGACGGGTAACACCGATTGCGACATTTGTTTCTGCTCCAGCAAATTTGCGAGAAAATTGCGAAGCATAGCGCATTTTCCCTGTTGTATCAGGTGTAAAAAGAGCCATTGCTTCCCCGATCGTTACAACGTCCATGAGCTCCCTCCTTACCATTCTGCTACCGTTCCATCTTGATGACGCCACACAGGATTTCGCCATCTGTGTCCTTCTTTTGCCATTTCCTTTACTTTTTCTTCATTGATTTCAATACCAAGACCTGGTCCTTGAGGAATTTTGACGTGTCCGTCTTGGTAATCAAATACGGTTTTGTCTGTGATATAATCTAGTAAATCATTCCCTTGGTTATAATGAATGCCTAGACTTTGTTCCTGAATAAACGCGTTGTGAGCGGTTGCATCCATTTGTAAACAAGCAGCTAAAGCAATCGGACCTAGTGGACAATGTGGTGCAACAGCAATATCATACGCTTCTGCCATCGAAGCAATCTTTTTCACTTCTGTAATTCCGCCTGCATGAGATAAATCTGGCTGAATAATATCTGCGTAACCGGATTCAAATAACGGTTTGAAATCCCAACGAGAATACATTCTCTCACCAGTCGCAATCGGAATGCTTGTATGTTTCGTTATTTCTGCTAATGCTTCATTATTTTCTGGCAAAACGGGCTCTTCGATAAACATCGGACGAAATGGCTCCAGTTCTTTTGCCAATATTTTAGCCATTGGTTTATGAACACGCCCATGAAAGTCAATACCGATACCGATATAATCTCCGACCGCCTCACGTACAGATGCAATTCGTTCGATAACGCTATCAATTTTTTCATAACTGTCTACATATTGTAGTTCTTCTGTTCCATTCATTTTTACAGCAGTAAAACCTGCTTCCACTACTTTTTTGGCAGCCGCCCCTACATCACTCGGGCGATCCCCGCCAATCCAGGAATAAACACGAATCGAGTCACGACAGGCACCACCTAACAGTTGATAGGCTGGAGCTTTAAAGTATTTCCCTTTAATATCCCATAATGCTTGATCAAGGCCAGCAATCGCACTCATTAAAATCGGACCACCACGGTAAAAACCAGCGCGGTACATCACATTCCAGTGGTCCTCAATTTTTAGAGGGTCCTTTCCTATGAGAAAGTCAGCCAATTCAAGTACTGCTGCTTCCACTGTTGCAGCCTTTCCCTCAACTACAGGCTCTCCCCAACCTGCAATACCTTCATCTGTTTCCACTTTGACAAAACACCATCTTGGTGCTACAACAAATGTTTCGATATTGGTAATTTTCACTCTCCAACACACCTTTCAGCTATTTTTTTATATAACCTAATTTTGCGGATATCTGTTTACTTTGCGTTAAAATAGCTTGTGCTAAATCCTCTTTAATCCTTTCGTTTGTTACTCGATCAGCAGGTCCTGCAATACTGATAGCAGCAACAACATTACCATCATGATCATAAATCGGAGCTGCAATACAACGAATACCTTTTTCATGTTCCTGTTCATCGATTGCATATCCTCTATCTCGAATTTCCCTTAATTCTTTTTGCAGATTGGCTTTATTGGTAATCGTGGTCTCTGTAAATTTCGCCAGTCTTTTTTCTGCAATTAAATGATCTATTTGCTCTTCTGTGAAGCCTGAAAGTAGTGCTTTTCCTACCCCTGTACAATGCATTAATGCTCTTCTTCCAATTTGGGAATACATTCTTAATGTGTGATCACTTTCCACTTTATCGATGTAAACGACTTCATTACGATCATGAATACATAGGTGCACTACTTCACCTGAACTTTTAGCTAGAATGTGTAATGCTTCTTTCGCAACCTTCCGGATATCCAGTTGATTTAACAAGGAACTCGCTAAAACGAGACATTGAATACCAAGCCTATAATGACCTGTCTGTTCATCTTGTTGTACATAGCCATTTGTCATTAATGTGCTTAACAGGCGATGTACAGTGCTTTTTGCTAGTGATAATTCTTTGGATAGATTCGCGATACTTAAACCTTCCGGATATGCTGATAATATTTCTAAAATAGAAAGCGTTCGTTCAACTGATTGAACTTGGGACATAAATACTTCTCCTTTTAATTTGTTTCGTATTATGGAACGGTATTCTTTCTTGTGGAACACTTTAATTCTACCTGTTTATATGTAGATTCGTCAAGTGGCTAATCGCAAGGGCAAAATGCTGTTCTCATGAATAGTTATTCTTCCGTGCTCCTAATGGTACGTTTAGTCAAAAAATGTTGGAGCTTTTTTAGTTGAAATAATATTGATAGATTTTGTCAAAACACTTATTGCTTCATTGTTTTTAAGGTATGATGAAAACAGTTTCATAATAGGAGGGGAACATTATGTATAAAAAAATAGACGCTGACGAGCACTAAAATAGTAAGCGAATTCATTGCTGATGAAGATTATTTTACCTACCATGGCTGTAAAAAAACAGATGAATAGTATTATCAATTTACCCAAAGAGTTGGTGAACAATGTATAACAGAAAAGTTAGATATGAGTACATTTCAATGGAAGAATCATTCCCTTTATTCGTGGAGAGTATAGGCTACAACCCATATGAACAGGATTTTAATAGACCTGAGGGTTACCCCTACTATCACTGGCTGCAAACAGTTGAGGGCAATGGGCGTTTTTCATTTCATGGTCAAGATTATCTCTTATCTAAAGGCAAAGGAATTTTATTAAAGCCATATACACCTCATATGTATTATTCATTAGGAAAAAAGTGGTCTACCATTTATATTACTTTCGGCGGAAAATCAGCTGGGTCTATATTGGACGCTTTAAATATGAACCATTCTAGTATATATACAGAATTAAGGGAATTACAGGTAGAAATCATGATGCAAGATATGCTACAGAAAATGAAGCTAGATTCAGAGTTTTCTAAGATAGATTTATCAATCTACCTGTATAAATTTTTACTGAATTTAAAAAAGTATGGAAGGATGAATAGCCAATCTTCCTTATCTTATCTTTATGATAAAGTAAGGAAAATTGTAGATTGGCTTGAAATTCACTATGCTGAGGATATTACTTTAGATGAAATGGCAATGCAATTAAATGTAAGCTCCCAATATTTAAACAAATTGTTTCAAAAGACGTTTCAAATAAGTCCCTATACATTTTTAATCCAGCTAAGAATTAGAAAAGCAAAGGAAATATTGCTACAGAACCCTGAAGTACCTGTAAAAAATGTCGCTATCCTTGTGGGATTCAATAATCTTAGTTACTTTATTTCTACCTTCAAAAAGAGAGAAGGCGTCACCCCTAAGAAATATAAAGATATGTACGGAAAAAACAATAGGATGACCGTAAAATAATAAGAAGTAGTTTTTAAATTTATCTGCAATCATTCTAAAAAATAGTATTTAATAGGAGTGTATCGCTCTAAAATATAGTCAGAATGTTAAGTGGATATAGAATAATAAAGAAATGTACCGTATGCCCATATTAAAGGCCAACTTTCGCGAATGGAAAGTTGGTCTTTTTATTGTTTTTCATAAGCCTCATCCGTGCAATAGCAATTAAGTAATTTCGTAAGTTTCATATATTTATATTTCGTGTAGAACATCGTTGTACACCATAATAAAAAAATAATATAGATTAATAACAACTTCTTCTAGTTTTCTATTTTTTTATAAAAGTATAACCTTTTTCTTTGCAGCATAAGCAAAACTACACTACGTCTACCATCTTTCATTAAACTTAATTTGTTACTATGAGAAACTCGCAGGAAAACATTTGCTATTAAAGCTAGTTAAAGAATTCTAGCTTTAATATACCCTAAACAAAGGGAGAAAACATAGTTTCCATTAAAGACGGAAAGGAGGCTGTAGGATCCGTACTTTATGTAATGTCCTGCATTAAAGATGTCAATAACATAGCAGATTATCTCACTTTTGTAGTTTAGCTTTTATGATTCCTTGATAAAAATAGGAGGTTACATGCAATGAAAAAATACTCATTTGTAAAGAAAGCAACGGTACTCACCATGGCTGTAATGCTAGTTGGGTCAATTTTTTTTAGTATGCCCACTGCTGCGTATTATGGAAATGCAGATATTTCACCAGCATATACTAACTTAGCAACGAAGAACTGGGTATCTACTGATTCAGGAACAGGAGATGCTAGTTTAGCTGTTGATCAAGAGGAAGCTACTTATTGGGATGCTGGCTCCGTGTCCGAAGACAGTTGGATACAGATCGATCTAGGTGGAACTTATCCGGGGATGAAAAAAGTGGAGGTTGTTTTCCCAACACTGGCTGGTGAATATAACTATAAGCTTGAAGGATCTAGTGATGGAGAGCAGTGGATTACGCTTTCCGATCATTCTGAAGAGCCAATAACAGGAGGAGAAGACGTTCTTATTCAAAATACTCTAGAAGTAAGATATTTGAAAGCAACACTATTAAATGTTTCAGATGATGCCATTGCGGGAATTTCAGAGATTCGCGCAAATAATTATCTTCTAAAGGACAATTTTACGGTTGGAGCAGATTTATCTTGGGATACGGCTTTTTTAAATAATACGTATACTACAGATAGTAATACAGATGTACCATCATCTGACGGTCGCATGATTGGTACGATGCAGGAAACAGGAATGACATCTGCTAGATTCCGAGTTTGGAATGAACCAAGATCCGAAAATACAGGGGAACCAGTGACACAAGTTGACGGAAGTATGAACCCAGAGGATACACTAAACAAGTCTTTATACGCAGATGAACTTGGTATGAACGTAGGAATTGACTTTCACTATTCGGACAGTTGGGCAGACCCAGGAAAACAGATAAAGCCAAAAGCTTGGAAGGACTTGCCGTTTGATCAGCTAGTAGAAGCAGTGTATGATTTCACCTATGAAGTGACAGCGGATCATGTAGCCGCAGGAGTTACTCCCTATTATGTCCAGGTGGGAAATGAAATTATTAACGGAACACTTTGGGGTGCGGAAAAGGTTCCAACAGGACTTGAACCAAGGTATGCGAAAGAAGACCCTACTTATACTGCTCAACCAGGTGGTGAACTGTTATGGGAGTATTGGGGGTCAGATGATCCAGAAGAACAAGCCGCCTATGATGAGGCGTGGGACCGATTCACAGCAATCGTGGATGCTGGCTTACGCGCTACTCAAGATGCATCTCCTGAATCAAAGACTAAAATCCATGTGATTGTTGGTACAAATCGATTAGCAAAAACACAAGAGTTTTGGCGCCAGCTAACGACAAGACTGAAGGATGATTATCAGAATAATTTTGATATCATGTCCATTTCTTATTATCCTGAATGGCATGGTACGATGGCAGATTTAAGTAATAACTTACATGCGTTTGCAACAGAGTTTCCTTCATATGAATTAGCAGTGTCAGAAACTTCTCATAGAGCGTCTGGAGGTCCTTCAGATTCTGGATATCCTAACTCCATACAAGGTCAAGCAGACTTCATGATCGATGTGATGCGGACTGCCAATGATACGATTAATAATGCCGTGTCCACTATATTAGTGTGGGAACCAGCGATTTGGCAATCCATGTTTACTCCAAAAGGTGATGGGTGGTACGAAGCAAATGATTCAACACGGGTGTTCCATGCAGCATTCAATGATTTTATTTTGAAAACGAATGACTATCTCTTGACCTCACTATACGAGGTGCCAGCATTGCCGGATACTATCGAGGTATTAGATATTGAAAACGACACACTCGTGGATACTGATGTGATATGGGAGGTAGTCGAAGAAGAAGATTATTCCACTCTTGGATCTTTCACTGTTCAAGGTACAACAGAACATGGTGATGTTACTGCACATGTTGCTGTAGTGATGACAGTGGAGGTATTGCAGCGTTTAACAAATGAAAAGATAGAATCAGGCGACCTATCCGGACCATTAGTACAACAATTAGAAAATGCATTAAAGCAAGTAACACATCACTTAGAAAAAGGGTCAAATAAAAAGGCTAGTAAATTCTTAGAAAACTATTTATCTCATCTGAACCGTAAGGCAAATAAAAGAAATGTTTCTCCAGAGGCAAAGCGAGTTCTTACGGAACATGCGGAGTTAATGCTACAAACCTTGAAATAACAGTTACTTCTCTATAAAAATTGTGATGCCAATGGTTCTCCTATAATAAAGAGCCTGGGACAAAAGAGTAATCAAATAGGAGAAGTCCGAACATTGATGTCTGAGTCCACGTAACGCTTCTGCAAAAAGCGGCGCGGACTCAGTTAACTGTGTAAAAAAGGAAACTTCACACGATTGATCTTCTGAGAATTTCACAGGAGTCTGTATATGTTGTCTACACTTTATTTAGGTTGTTCGGATTCTCGTTCTACCTATTTAGCTATGTCTCATCCTCTTTAAACTCGTTTTATTTTTTCAATACTTTAACACCGAACCCATCCAACGAGACAGTTCCTAGTACTTCAGTGTTTGTAAGCAAATCTCGATAAGTCTGACCACTCAAGTTAATATCTTTTATCTGATTTGAAAAGTTCATTAAGAACAAGAATTCGTTTGTACCATCTGTACGAACCTGAGCGCTAACGTCTTTTGGTAATAAGCCACCAGTCGCTCGTTTCAATGATAGCTGATCTGCTAACTTTTCAAAAAAAGCTCGATGGAATGTCTGATCATTTCTCGAAGCAATATAATAGGCTTTTCCATCACCATATTGATTCACTGTAAGTGCAGGTCTTCCTGCATAAAAATCACTGCCATACTGCGCTAATGCTTCCGCGCCTTCTAAATGGATTAAATCACACAATTCTTTTGCTTCAAATTCACCACGTAAGTTTAATTCATTATTGCCTACTACTTTAATGCGATTAGTTTCGCCATCATATAAACCATCGATTTCTTCAGACCAGATTCCTAATGTTTTACGTAATGGACCTGGGAAGCCACCAAGGAAACAAAGGTCATTTTCATCGACAATCCCGGACCAGTAAGTCGTAACAAAAGTCCCGCCATTTTGGACAAATTTTTCAATATTTTCTCCGACTCCAGATCTGACCATATAGAGCATTGGTGCAACCACTAATTTGTATTTAGAAAGATCTTTCGCCGAATCAATGACATCAACGGCGATACCTTGCTCCCAAAATGCCTGGTAATGCTCTGTCACGGTACGTTCATAATGAACACCTGCATTACGTGGTCCTTGGGCATCTTTGACTGCCCAACGATTTTCGGTATCAAAGATAATTGCCACTTCTGCATCAACCGTTGTCCCTACTACTTCATCTAATTTAGCTAGGCCATCGCCAAGCTCTTTCACCTCTTGGAAGACACGAGTATGCTCATGCCCTGCATGGTCGACTACCGCACCGTGGAACTTCTCACTGGAGCCACGGCTTTTACGCCATTGGAAGTATTGAACGGAATCAGAGCCATGTGCTACCGCTTGTAATGATGATAAAACATGCATACCTGGCTTTTTCAGCTTACTGATCGGCTGCCAATTCGTTAAACTTGGCGTGCTCTCCATTAATAAAAATGGCTTGCCATCTTTTAAAGAACGGAACCAGTCATGGTTCATCGCTGTATAAGCAGCAAGATAGGACGCATCTTGCTGATCATGCCATGTTGGATAAGAATCCCATGAGATCACATCGATATCATCAACAAATTTTGCGTAGTTTAATCCTTCAAATGTTTCCATAAAGTTTGCTGTTGCTGGCATATCAGGTTTAACTGCTTTTAATGGCTTTACTTCATGACGATAAAAATCTAATGTTTGATCCGTGACAAAACGTTTCCAATCAAGGTTTTGGCCATGAACCATTGTTTCTCCGTGTGGTGCAGGAGATTCCACTTGAGACCAACTCGAATAAGTATGACTCCAAAACGTTGTCCACCATGCATCATTTAATGCATCTAATGTTTGATACTTTTTCTTGAGCCATTCACGAAACGCATCTTGACAATAATCACAATGGCACTCCCCACCATATTCGTTGGACACATGCCAGCCGATTACTGCTGGGTGATCAGCATAGCGTTCTGCCAATTTACTATTCATTACCTCTACTTTTTCTCGATATACAGGTGATGTAAAGCAATGATTATGGCGCATTCCGTGCAGATTTCGTACACGGTTAGCCCCTACTCGTAATACTTCTGGATACTTTTCCGACATCCATGCTGGTCTTGCACCACTCGGTGTCGCTAAAAATGCATAAATCCCATTTTCGTGAAAAGTATCCAGTAATTTATCCATCCACTCAAACGTAAATCTTCCTTCTTCAGGCTCTAATTTCGCCCAGGAAAAGATCCCAACGGACATCACGTTACAATTAGCAAGCTTCATTAAGCGAATGTCTTCTGCTAATACTTCAGGATATTTCTCCCATTGCTCCGGATTATAATCTGCACCATGGAGCATTTTTGGTATTTTGTCGCTTACCGGGTTAAATTTCATTTGTTCTCACCTAACTTTCTATGTTGTTAATACCATTAGTCATTTTTATGAAATTTTACATTATCAATATTCATCCAATTGCCAGCATTTGCATACGAGATTATGCCAATTTCACACTGGCCATTTGTAACTGTAATGTTTTCTATTTCCACTTTCACCCATTCATCAGTACTAACGGGTAAATTCTGTTGAAGTTCATTATCTCCATAATTCTTTGCATAAATATATACATCATCTTGACCACCACTATTTAATATCCATGCTGAAAAAGTATACTCTCCATCTTCAAGTTCATTTAGGGTTTGATATGTTGAAACAGTGTAGTCATTATCACTCCAATGTGTAAGTTTATAATCACCATTAATACCAGGGCCTTCTACAAATACTGCATCACTATCACTGCTATCTTCTGCCCATACCCCCCAATTTGTTGGTGTATTCGTCCACCCATCCTGTTCGAAATCATGATTTTGAACTAAATTAGTTGGAACACTATTATTAAAAATGGATACACTTTCTAATAGGTTTCCATTAAAGTCAAATAATGTTTGATTATCCCACGGGTTTGACAGTAAACCATTGTCATCATTATATAACTTACCTGCTTCTGTCCCCCAATGCGCTCCTTCTACCGGGATCCAAGTAGGCTCCCACCAAAATATACCTCTGCCTCTATCCTCAGGGATATCCTCAACTATTTCTCTTAAATCTTTCATATATTCAATTTGCCCTTGTGGCGTGGCTGGATACCCTCCTATACTTTCTTCTGCCTCATAAAAGGAATTTCCTAAACCGTCACCATCAGCAAGTGTAAATCCATATGCAGTTTCTACAATCATGACGTCTTTATCATATCTTTTACTAATATCATTCATGTTATTGCAACTCACCCATCGTCCCATGCCAAAATGGATAATAGGATAGTCCGATTATATCAAAATCAACTCCCAAATCAGTTATTTCGTCGAACCACCATCTATATAAACTATTGTCCCCTCCATGATCAAGGTGCAACACTATTTCTATATCTTCATCACTACTTAATGCATCATTTATTCCAGAAACCCCTGCAGAAAAGAGCTCAGCTAGCTGAGTGAAATCATTATTATCTGTTCCTACTTTTCCATCATCCCATAAAATTCCTGAAGTCGTTTCATTACCTACCTGAACGATTTGCGGCATCACATTCTCCTGTTTAAATGCTTCTATAACACTTTTTGAATAGTTATATACCTCCCCTTTCAATTCACTATAAGATAAATTTTGCCAAGCTTTCGGTTTAGTCTGTGTACCCGGATCTGCCCAAAAATCACTATAGTGAATATCAAGTAATATCTCCATCCCTTGAGCCTTCGCACGCTTTGCTAATGAAAGAGTCGTTTGCAAATATTTGTTCCTCCACCATAAGGATTACCTTGTGCATCATAAGGATCAACCCACAATCTCAGTCGAACATAATTCATACCATTTGAGCTTAAAATTTCAAGTGCATCCTTTTCGACACCATTTTCATAAAAAACTCCTCCAAGCTCTTCAACTTCATGTAACATGGATACATCTCCACCCATGATAAAATCACTATCATTAGTTGCTGCACGAAGGTTAGAATTATTCTCTTCTGCAATCATAATACTTTCTACAAATAACCCTAGGAACAGTGCCCCTGTAACAATAAAAAATTTGATTTTCCTCATAAAAAGAACCTCCTTAAGTTATTTAAAATGATTTAAATATATCTAAAGATTCTAAAGCATTTCCCTCAAAATCAAATAACCCTTGGTTTGCCCAATGATTTCCTATATTCCCAAGATCATTTCCGTATTTCATCCCCTCTACACTTGCCCAACTTGTTTGTTTGACGGGTAGCCATGCTGGTTCCCAATACACAATCCCTAATCCTTTATAAGCATCTGCGTGAAGCTCTTTGACTAAATTCAAAAGATCAATTAAGAAAGTTTGCTGTCCTTTTATAGTAGGAGGGTATCCTGCAATGTCAGATAATTCTTTATTAAATATACTATCTTCTCCTTGAGGTGCTTCATCTGTAAATGCATAAGCTGTCTCTACAATCAATAGATCTTTTTCGAATCTATCACCTATATCCTTTAAATTAAATTTCAAATCTTCTAAACTACCGTGCCAATATGGATAATACGACAAACCTATGATGTCGAAATCCACACCTCTTTTACTAATTTCATCAAACCAAATTCGATACAATTTATTTGCACCACCAAAATCTAGATGTAAAATGATCTTCATCTCATCAGTGGTATAATTTTCCCTCACCGCTAAAACCCCGGCCTTCAACAAATCAGCTAGTCTATCATATGCTGTATTTCTTTCTTTTTCTTCCCAAACCTCAAATTCTTTCTCTTCAAATAGGAATTTTGGTGTTTGACCATCTGG
Organism: Gracilibacillus thailandensis; assembly: GCF_010994055.1. NCBI lineage: Bacteria > Bacillati > Bacillota > Bacilli > Caryophanales > Bacillaceae > Gracilibacillus > Gracilibacillus thailandensis. Next base: position 34,424 of record NZ_WJID01000001.1, read on the forward strand.
CCATAGCATGCCATTTGTAATTTCGTTACCTATTTGTATATACTCAGGTACCAGACTCTCTCTCTTAAAAACTTGTAATATTCCTTTCGTATAGTTATATACTTCATTTACTAATGCCATCCCACTCAAGTCTTCCCACTCTTTAGGTTTTTGTTGTTTTTTTGGGTCTGTCCAAAAATCGCTATAATGTAAATTAAGCATAAATCTCATACCTTCAGCTTTAGCTCTTCTAGCTAATCGGACAGTTGTTTTTAAATCATTTGTTCCTCCTAAATAGGGATTACCTTGCGAATCAAATGGATTAACCCATAATCTAAGTCTTATCGTATTGATACCTTTTGATTTTAATATTTTAAATAAATCTTTTTTCTGATTATCTACAAAAAATTCTCCCCCAAATTTTTCAACTTCGTCTAAAATTGAAATATCTACACCTTTTATAAATTCTTGTTTCAAGATATCATTTCCCTCCAAATAGTTGTTGTTCATCATCTTTATAGTGTATGATTAGCCTTTTGTCCCACCCGCAGTTAGTCCAGATATCAAATATCTTTGTAGAAATAAATATAAAATCGCAACAGGAGCTGCAATCAAAATTGCGCCAGCAGCAAAGCGAGTGAAATTATTTGAAAACTGGTCATTAATAAAGTTAAATAAACCCAAGGCTAATGTATAATTCTCAGAACTTTGTAAAATAATTGATGGCAAAAGAAAATCAAATAAAGGATTCATAAAATTGAATAATGCAACTACAGCTAGAATGGGTTTAGCTAAAGGCATAATAATTCTTAAAAATACGGTTAAATGCCCGGCGCCATCTATACGGGCTGATTCATCTAGCTCTCGAGGAATTGTATCTAAATAACCCTTTACAAGCCAAGCATTGAATGGTATTTGACCTCCAACATAAATTAGAATTAACCCAGTTAATGTATCCAATAAGCCAACAAGATTCAATAAAATGTACAGAGCAACCATTGCCATCATTGCTGGGAACATTTGCAAAATTAGAAAAGTATATAATCCTGATTTTTTCCCTACAAAGTTATATCTCGAAAAAGCATAAGCTACTAATGATGTCATGATGACAGAAAAAATGGCAGATGCACCAGATACTATCATGCTATTTTTATACCAATTGAGATAATCACTGTTAGGATCAGTAAATAGCCATTTATAATGATCAAGAGACCAGTTTTCAGGAATAATAGAAGACGAGTAAAAACTGGTACTAGAGTTCAATGACATTCCAATAGCCCAAATGATCGGATATACAATAATTATGGTCATAATACCAAAAACAAGATATATCCCCGCTACTTCTAAGTTTGATTTTAATCTGGCATTCATTAAATTTTACCCTCCTGCTTAAAAGAACTGGTTCGACGGAATTGTAAAATGGCAAAGATAGAAATCAAAATACCAATTATCAAGGAAATCGCTGCTGCCATACTGTAATTATTCGTTTCAAAAGTTAATTTATATACCCAAGATATTAATATGTCTGTCCCGCCTGCATTTTGCCCTTGAACGGCAGGCCCACCTTCATTAAATAAATAAATGACATTAAAGTTATTAAAATTAGTAGTATATTGAATAATTAATAAAGGAGCTGTTGCAAATAACACGTGTGGAAGTGTAATATTTTTGAATTTTTGCCATCTCGTAGCCCCATCTACCTCTGCAGCTTCATACCAGTCTTTTGACACACTTTGCAGAACTCCAGAAAATAATGCAAACACAAATGGATAGCCTAACCATGTTTGAATAAGTATGAGAACTATCCTTGTATAGAACGGATCTGATAGCCAAGGAATTCCTTCTCCACCAAAGAGAGGTATAATAATATCACGATTAATTGTCCCGAATTCATTATTAAACATTGCAGCAAAAATTAAGATAGAAACGAAGCCTGGTACTGCCCATGGTAAAATTAAGATTGTTCTTATAACTTTCTTGAATTTAATTCTGCTGTCATTAGCTAACAACGCTAAAAATAATCCTAATACAATTTGAAAAGTGGTTGCCACCAGTGTCCACATAATCGTCCATGCAAAAACACTAACAAATGTATCTTTCCACAGTGGTGCAGTGATTAGCTTACCGAAGTTTTCAAAACCTACCCAGTCTAATAAGTTTTTCGGAGGAGAATTATATAGATCATAATTCGTAAAAGCTAATGAAACCGCGAACAGTAAAGGTAATAAAACAGAAAAAATTAGCAATACAAATCCAGGTATAGTCAATAGATACACAAAGGATTTGTCATATGCAATTTTAATTGATTCCCTTATGCTTGGTGCTTTCCAACCTTGGGCTATGAGCTTTGCTTGTTTTCTAGCATCTTTTACATTTAAAACATAGAAAATAATCGCAAATACTATTAAAATTAACGAAATTAAACCATACACCAATAAAAAGATAGAATGGTCCACTCCCGGCATTGTCCCTAAAGTTCTGATTCCCCATAGACCTAAGTTAATGAAATCAGCACATGTTATAATAAAGGAAACTTCCAGTAAAATCAGGATTAAGCCTTTGAGAAACCTTTTATTATATAATTGTCCTAATCCTGCAAAAATAAGAGATAATATTGTTGCAATATTTGGATTGTGATTATTTTTCTTATCCTGAAAATTACTAGAATAATTTTCATTCTTAGGCATTACAATCATCCTTTGTTTATATTTAGAGTGAAAAGGGAACCTTCCCACTCTAATGAACTACTATTCTGAAAGTTGTATCTTTTCTTTTATATTACTTACAACATCTTTTAAGTTTTCTTCAACATCTCCGCCGTTTACAATTAACTCTATTGCATCATCCATATCCCACACTGTGGACATTTCAGGAATATTTGGCATTGTTGTACCATTTGGAATTTGTGCTGTGTATCCATCATAAATAGGATCTTCAATACTATCTAAAATCTCTGGTCGTGGAGGAATTTCTCCTGTTAGATCATAATAAAGCTGAGAATTTTCATCATTTGTCATATATTTTGCTAAATCCATAGCCCATTCAGGATGCTCCGAATAAGAGGATACTAGCCATGATTTTACTCCAACAAATGAAGGTGCAACTTCCCCGTTTATTTTGGGAAGTGGAGCAGTAGCCAAATCTTCACCGATAGCATCCTGATAGACAGGAATATTCCATGGCCCACTAACAGCCATTCCTACCTTACCTTCTGTAAATAAACCGTCAATGACATCAACTGTTAAGCTTTTAGGCAAAATACCATCATCAACAAATTTCTTATATTCTTCTAAACCAGTAATTGATCCCTCATTATCTAATCCTATATCTGATGTATCATAAACTCCATCTTCCTCTCCGAAAATGTACCCACCATGTGCATTCATAAAAGAGTATAAATAATAAAACTCAGGAGAAATTAAAAATCCATATTGATCTTTCTCAGGATCTGTTAATTCTTTTGAAATCTCATACACTTCCTCAATTGTTTCAGGCGGTGAATCTATCATACTTTTGTTGTAATAAACAAAATAAGTATCAATAGTTACTGGTGAACCGTATAATTCTCCTTCATAAGTAAATGCTTCTGTGGCAGCATCACTATATCCATTTAACTCCTCTTCCGAATACTCAAAAGGTACCGCTAACCCTTGAGCAACCACATCTCCTAATCTATCCTGTGGTTGGAAAAATAAATCTGGGCCGTCTCCCGTTGGACCAGCAAGACTAAGCTTTTGTAGTTGATCAGGCATTGGAACTTTTTCAAAAACAACTTCTATACCTGTTTCTTCTGTATAATTATTAAACATTTCTTCAGCTGCCTCAATTGCTTCTTCCTCATCATTCACCCAAACTTTCAATTCTTCAGGTTTCTCTTCTTTTTGATTCTCCTCCGCTACTTCTTCATTTCCTTCAGATTGTGAAACTTCTTCACGTTCTGGTGCACAAGCAACCAAAGTAAAAACAAATACTACTAAAAATAAGCCCCATAAATTCTTAATTGTTTTCAATTAAGCGACCTCCTTAATAAATTAATTTAATTATCTTTACATATTTTATTATAAAGCGATTTCATTTTTATTGATATATCAAATTATTCTATATTACTTTCAAATAATGAAACACAGAAGTTCAAACCAAAAAATTAGTTGTATGTTATAGCCTTTAAAATCAAAAACCTGCACCACTATTGATGCAGGTTCCGGTAAGTGGAAGGTGTGATACCTTCGCGCTTTTTAAATGTTGTAACAAAATGGCTGACACCGTTGAAACCAACTTGTTTGGCTATTTCTTTCAAAGATAAATCCGGTGTAGTGATCAAGATGCGTTTGGCCTCCCTGATCCTTAATTGTACAAGAAAAGAATAAGGGCTTATCCCAAATGTATCATGAAACATCGTATTTAAATGTTGAGAACTAACTTGTGCTTTTTCCGACATTTCTAATAAACCAATGTCTTGTGGATAAACTTGCTCCAGCCATTCGACAACCCCTCTTATCTTCTCGAAAGACTCTAAAACAGACAGTTTATTATTCATTTGACCATATTTTTTTAACCGCATTAAAAATTGATAGAGATCAGCTGAAATTTCATGGGCTAAATGATGCGGATCCTGATAGCCTTCCAGTTTCCCTATAATTTTTTCCACATGTCTAGTAAAAGAAATATTTTCATTCTCCTCGTAAAAAGCAGAATAGTTCATATCTAACGCATTTAAAATTGAGTCTATCGCTGCTCCTGTAAAGGTAATATAGTACGTTTCCCAATACACATTTGCCTCATGATCGGAATAATATTTATGGGGTGTGTATGGCGTCAACAGAATAGCTTTGCCTCGTGGTAAAGAAAAAGATTTATTGGCTAATTCAATGATTCCTTCTCCCTTCACTGTTTGCAACCAATGATAATAAGGATATCCTTCGGGTCGGTTAAAATCTAATTCATTTGGATTATAACCAATACTCTCAATATATAAGGGTAAAGGGTTTTCAGAAACGGAAAAAGTAAATCGTTTTTTCTCAGCCACTTTATCACAACTTTCTTCACAAATAGTCCATTTCAACCACCATTATAAAGTAAAATAGTAATAATGAATACTCCTACTCTACTACCGGCTCAAACAATTCACTTAAAATTAGTGCGACTGCCCCGAGTGAAGAACCATATTCTCCTAATTTAGATAAATAGACTGGTGTTGTCTGTGCTCTTTCCGAGATCGCTCTTGTTTTAATCGTGTCAATAACTGGATCCAGAATATAGGAGTCAGCATTTGAAACCCCGCCACCAATAATAATGGTACTAGGGTTACAAACGTGTATTAAATTGGTCAGTGCAATCCCTAAATAAGTTCCCGCTTCCTTTAACACATCCTGGGCTAATCGATCTCCCTCCAGCGCCGCTTGATGTACTACTTCCGCTGTTATTGTTTCACGATACAGCAATAAGCTACTTGCATTACCTTGCTCTAATAATTCGATTGCTTTCTCTGCAATGGCAGGCCCTGAAGCAACCGTTTGTAAACAACCTTCATTTCCGCACGAACACTTTTTACCATATAAATCGACTGTCATATGGCCAATTTCACCAGCAATGCCATGTTCTCCACTATATAACTTGCCATCAATTACAAGACCGGCACCAATTCCTCGTCCGACATTTACCGCAATCATGCTTTTGTTAGCCATTTGATTCTCAAACCATGCTTCTCCTAAAGCTAATGCTTTCGCATCATTTTCAACTTTTACATCCATCTCAAATGCTGCTTCTAAATGATCTTTGATTGGTATATGTCTTAAGTTTAAATTAGGTGCAAAGATTGAAATGCCTTGCTCAGAGTCTACAACACCATGCATCGCCACACCAATCCCGATATATTGTAAGGAAGACTGCTTCGTTATTAATTGTTCAACGCCACTAGTAAGCATGTTTAGAAAACTATCTTTAGTTAATGCTTGTGCTATTTCTTGTTCTACTTCATCCACGATTTCCCCAGCCAAGTCTGAAATAATAAAACGAATATCACTTGGACCTACGTCAATGCCAATAATATGAAAACCATTCGTATTAAGCACTAACATCGTTGGTTTTCTTCCACCCTGTGAAATACCGAGCTGACTTTCTTTGATTAGCCCTTGTTCCAACAGTTCTTTTACGATGCTTCCAACAGTTGGTGGTGTTAACTGGGTCTCTTTAGCAATTTGCGCACGTGAAATAGTGCCTGCTGTCCGAATTTTATTTAAAATAATAGATTTATTGATTGATTTCATCCATTGAAAGCTACCACGTTGCATCTTCTTCCCCCAACTTTCTTAATATACTTTAATAAGTATACCACATTATTTATTGGTCATTAAATGATTCTCGTATACTACATCATACAGATCTTTATAAGCAACATGCTTCTCTCTTAATTGTGTTGGGGATTCTAAACCTGCCGCTGCCGCTATATTATAAAGCCCTTCCCTAATCGATATCACATAATTCGTTACGCGATAAGATTTCTCTTCTATATCCAATCCTCTTTGCAGCTTCGGATCGGTTGTTGCTACACCTACAGGACAATGATTCGTATGACAAACTTGTGCCATAATACATCCTGCTGTGATCATAAATGCTCTCGCAACCTGAACTAGATCTGCCCCTAGCGCTAAAGCAAAAGCAATTCGATCCGGTGTAAACAATTTACCTGATGCAATAATTTTCACTCGATCACGAACTCCTGCCTGAACTAATGCATTATGAAGGATCGGAATCGCCGACTTAATCGGAAGTCCGACACTATCCGTTAGCTCCTGGAAAGTAGCTCCTGTGCCACCTTCTCCCCCATCGACAGAAATAAAATCTGGTTTCTTACCTGTTTCTTTCATAGCTTCTGCTAATTGATAAACATCCTTTTCTTGCCCGACAACTATTTTTATGCCAACCGGTTTTTCAGTTACCTCACGTATTTGTTCAACAAAATCTAGCAAACCATGAACATCTGAAAATTGCTGGAACCGATTCGGACTGTCATTCGATTGAAATGGCACAATACCTCGATCCCTAGCAATTTCTTCCGTTACTTTTTCCGCCTCAAGATGTCCACCACGTGTCTTTGCACCTTGGGCAAGCTTCAATTCAAAGGCTTTTATTTGATCAATAGTAGACTTCTTTTTTAGTTGTTCCCAAGACATTTCTCCATCAGGTGTGCGCACACCGTATAAACCAGGGCCAATTTGCAAGACTAAATCTACATTCCCTTTTAGATGATAGGAAGATAGACCACCTTCTCCCGTATTCATCCACGTACCACCAGCACGTCCAAGTCCAATAGAAAGTGCAGTAATAGCTCTTTCACCAAGCGCACCATAACTCATGCCAGCCATACCGATTAATCCTCGCACATGAAAAGGATTTGCTGTTTCCGGACCAATTACAATTTCATGCTCCCTACCTAACAAATAAGGGGACACTTTCTGTGCCTGACGATGTTCTTTTCTGGCAAAAAGATTCTCCTTATCAATGTGATATATTTTGGTATCCACTTTAGGTTCGTGGTCAATCGATAGTTCTTCTTTCAACTTTGGGAACATTGTGTTTTTAATATAATAGCCTGGTTGATCAAAGTCCCGCTTCGAACCAAAACCTTCTAATCTTTTTTTATACTTTGCCGGCATGACTATATGGAGATAATCTTTTCTAGAAAATGGCTTCCCTGTATCATCTTCGGTAAACAGGTATTGTCTTAGCTCAGGGCCGATATTTTCCAGAAAATAACGAACTCTCCCTATGAGTGGATAATTTCGTAAGACTGCGTGTCTTTTTTGGTTTCGGTCTTTCCAAAACCATAGAATCATAAGTGCGCCAGGAATAATTAAAATCACCAATACAATTGCCAATAAAATAACGGAAGCAATATCCGCCATATTCCCCCTCCATTCTATAACTCTCTTTTAGTTATGATGCTTTTTAGAAAAAACCCTTACTACTGCTCACATTATGAATAGTCAAATTAGGAAAAATAGATTTGTTGTGGATTCTCGAAGAAGTTGCTGCTTGTGCATCTTTAGACATGCATTAGAAACTTTTCAGGCACCAATTTTATTACTTTCCTAACATATGAAAAGGTATGGAAAACTTCCATACCTTCATTGTATTAATAGGGACCACGAATATGATCGTGTACTTCATTTTTATAAAAGCTGCGTATTTTTTCTAACTCTTGGTCGGAGAACGCGGGAACGTTAACTGCTGCCAAGTTATCTTCGACTTGTTTTACTGTTTTAAAACCTGGAATCACGGAAGAAACGGCTTCATGGCTTAAGATCCATTTCAATGCTGCTCTTGTCATATTGTCTCTTCCCTCTGCAATCCATTCTAATTGCTTACTTAACTCTACCCCTTTAGTAAAAGGCAGACCAGCAAAAGTTTCACCGACATTAAATGCTTCACCATTTTGATTAAACTTACGGTGATCATCATCTTCGAACTCGTGATTTGTCGAAAATTTACCAGTTAATAACCCACTTGCTAACGGCACTCGAGCTAATATACCGACATTCTTCTCCTGTGCAACTGGGAATAACTCTGTGATTGGCTTTTGGCGGAACATGTTAAAAATCACTTGTAAAGCAGCTACATTCGGATTTTTCATTGCAAGCAACCCTTCTTCAACTGTCTCGACACTTACACCATAGTGGCGAATTTTTCCTTGTTGCTGTAATTTATCCAACACTTCAAATACCGCTCCATCTCGAATGATTTCAATTGGTGGACAATGAATTTGAATCAGATCTAATTGTTCGCGTTGTAATCTGCGCAAACTGTTTTCTACATAATTGGTAACGGATTCTTCTGAGTATGTTGCAGGATCATGAATATCTCCAGCACGACAAAATTTGGTTGCGATATAAATCTTATCTTCTTTTCCTTTCGTTGCTTTCGCAAGTAACTCCTCACTATGACCATCGCCATATACATCAGCAGTATCAAAGAAGTTTACCCCGGCATCCATTGCTCTTGCCAATCCATTTAATGCTTCTTCATCATTTGTTTGGCCCCATGCACCACCTATTGCCCAAGTGCCAAAGCTCAACTCACTTATTTTCATATCAGTTTTGCCAAATTGACGATATTGCATAAAGTATCTCTCCTCTTATTGATTGTTTGCTTTTACATAATCACGCCAGTTATGAACAGGTTGCCAACCTAACACTTCTTTTGCTTTTTTATTACTTAGTAAAGTTTCATATCCCTCTAACGGCTCACGAAAATCGGCTACATTAGGAAAGGACTTCTCCATTAGCTCTTTGCTTGTGATATCCATACTGGAGTTGTCAGCAGCAAGGTTAAGGGTTACTGTTCCTAGCCCATCCTTTTCAACTGCTAATCGATAGGCTGCTCCAGCATCACGTGCATCAATATAACTCCATAGAATCGGTTTACGTACTTCGGGTTTATGTATAAACGCTGGGAAATTCTCATACATATGTGGAGCAATAACATTACCTACCCGCATCGATACAACTTGCATACCTGTATGCTGATGTATCATGTCAGCTGTTTTTTCGTTAACGATTTTAGAAAGACCATAACTATCCTCTGGCATTTGCGGATGCTCCTCATCGACAGGTACATATAAAGGTTGTAGGTCCTGTTTACTAAAGACAAGCCCATAGGATGATTCACTAGAAGTAATCACTGCTTTTTGGATTCCCAGTGTACCTGCTGCTTCTAAAATATTATAAGTTGACATGACGTTATTTTGAAATGTCACTTCATTTGGATGAGAATACGCTACCGGTATTGCTGCTAAGTGAACGACAGCATCAGCACCTTCAAGCACTCCGTACACTTCACCAAGATTAGTTAAGTCTGTAATAATTGTTTTACATTTAGGATTTTCTAGGTGTTTTTGATCGACATTAACTACCTCATAATCATGATCCAAAAATTCTTGAATAACAGAAGGTCCTAATAAACCACTCCCACCTGTAATCACTACCTTTGTCATACCGGTGCCACCTTTCCCTTCTTTGTTTGCGTTTTCACAGATTATTATACGTGCTTTTTCCAAAGAATAAAAAGAATCCGCTCAACCTTGCATTTTTATCTAATTCGTAGTAGATACAAACTGCGAAGTAGCTTAGTTACAGAGTTAACAGGACTTCTCTTCCGGGGATATCTCTTTCTCTTCCGAGGATACCTCTTTCTCTTCCCTGGATATAGTCGTTTATCCTCGGAAGAGAAGATCTTTTCCCTGGAAGAGAAGCCTTTTTCCTCGGAACAGATCGGCGCTTCCGGGGATATCTCTTTTCCATATCCTACGTTACTTCGCAGTTTATAGATTATACACATCACTTCTAAAGGTAGAGTTGGCTTTCTTTTCTGTTTCGGTTATCGATCAATGTTTTATTGTCTGATATGATAGAAAATATAATCGTTAACTAAATGGGTAAGATATGATCAAATCCTTACAAAAGGAGGACTCTGGCATTAATGAAAGAATTTTATAAAGTTCTGATTGTCGATGATGAAATGCTAATAAGGCAAGGAATTATAAATTATATCGAATGGGAAAGTGAAGGATACAAAATTATTGGTGAAGCTTCAAATGGTGAAGAAGCGCTACATTTGATGGAATTATATCACCCACATATTATGATTACCGATATCGTTATGCCAGGAATGGATGGCATTGAATTAGTAAAGAACGTAAAAGAAAACTACCCTGAAACAGAAGTTATTGTATTAAGTAGCTTTGAAGATTTTGATTACGTAAGACAAACGTTTCAAAGCGGAGTAGCTGATTATATTCTGAAACCAAAATTAAACACAAAAGAGTTATTAGATACCTTAAATCGTGTCACTCAAAAGCAAAAAAAGGCTGCGAATGTAAGCAATAGCCAATCATCAATGGGGGAAATATGCAAAAAGATCATAGAGGGCTATCAATCCATACGTGAAATGGATTTTGCACGAAAACAATTTACATATGATACCTTCACTCTAATTGAGGCGCTTTGGAATAAAAAAGAAACTAGTACATTATCTATTACTACTATAAAAAAGCAACTAGAGAAACAGCTCTCAAAGGTAGAAGCGCACCATATTCCATTACAGGAGCATAGTATCTTATTTCTAGTGAATTTCAATTCCGATGACTTGCCACAAGTAAAAGATGCTATTTATACATGTGAGAAGGATATGGATTCCACGAATCTAAAATGGATTATCAGCACACCTTTTCAGACAATCGATACACTAAAAAACACCTATGAAACAAACCATCTAACCATACAGCAATATCATTTTTATTTGCCGGATCGCACGTTCCTTTTCTACGATGACTTGCCTGAAGCAGCAGATACAAAAGCAGTGTTTGACTTGAATCATCTGATATATTTATTTAAGCATAAGCAATTCCAGGAAGCTTTTATCTATCTGAATGAACATATAGGATTACTTTCCAATCAATATGAAACAGATGTTTTTGAATTTAAATCATGGCTAGAAAACATAATGTTTAATATTATCGTTCTACTCGGAAACATGAAGTATGATATCGATGAGCTCGAGGCAGAAAAATATCACTATTTCTCAGAAATCAATGAAGCCTTTCATGTACGAGAAGCCATATCAATATTTGATACATTTTTAGCGAAAGTAGAGAAAAAAGTACGGCCTACAAGTACCGAGACAACTTCCAACATCCAGTTGTTATTAGATTATATAGAGGAGCATTATGACAGTCATTTAACATTGAGTACGTTAGCTGACCATTTCCATTTTAACCCTTCCTATTTATCGAGCTATTTTAGTAAACATCACCGCGAAGGGTTTAGTGAATACTTGAACCATGTTCGTATCAAGAATGCGAGGAAATTGTTGAAGGAAACGGATAAGCCTATTTCGGCAATTAGTGAAGCAGTGGGTTATTCTGATCACAGTTATTTTACAAAAGTTTTTAAAAAACTGACGGGTAAATCGCCAAGTACTTACCGCAAAGAAAACAAACTGACGAATTGAGGCTGTTTCTAATGAGGAAGTTTATCCGTATTATACAGGCAAATAATCTATTTATGAAGATTTTCTTAGTCATGGCAATCAGTATCATCGCCGTATCGTTATCGATCACCTACAGCAGCATTCGTATGTCGAGTAATTTATTTATCGATACATTCAGCATCACCAATTCTAAAATTATGAATCAAATCACCGAAAGAATTAATTCTTTTACGGATTCGATTGTGTCAGCCTCACTGGAGGTCGATACAAATGGAACCATCAAACAATTGCTTCAGGAAGAGCAGGAAAATGCTATTGACAAATCCATATTCTATTATCATATGACTAAGGAAATGGATCGGATTTATGCGGAAGTAGATCCTAATGATGCTAATATGATTATTATGAGCAACAATCAGGACATTTTTAATATGAGATACGTTAAATGGCAAGTTGATGGAGAAAAATTAGCTAATCATGAAATGATAGATCGTGTAGAAGCTAGTCCTAATGACATCGTGTATCAATTTGAAGAATCAGAGGTTACCAATGGTGTTCCGATGATCATTGCTTCCAAAGCCTTAAAATTACGATCAGACTATATATATGGTTATTTATTTTTTTCACTAACGGAAAGAGACTTGAAGAAATTCTATGAAAGTTATACAGGTGCTGGAAATAACGTAATGTTAGTATCACCAAGTGGCCAAATTATCTCTAGTAACCAAGAAAAAATGATCGGTGAATCATCTCCAGAATTGTTAGACTATGCGAAGAGTTTTGACGATAAAAATTCAGAATACCGAAGAGTAGATATTTTTGATCAGAACTACATTCTCCTTTCCGAGTATATACCTAGCCTTGATATTTATCTTGTCAATTTGATTGATCAGGAAATCATTGCTGAAAATGTCATCGATACTAGTGAAATTGTCTTGATTAGCATCGCTATTGTCAGTTTGGCAGTTCTTGTTGCCTTCTTAATATTGCGTAAGATGACCGTATCCATTAGTCAACTTGTTCATCAAATTTCAGATATGGCCAGGTATCAATTTAATAAACCATTAAAAGAAACAGGCGGATATGAAACAAGAAAAATAGCAAAGGCCTTCAATTATATGTTAAATGAACTGCAAGATTATGTTCAAATTTTGATGAATACACAAGAGAAACAAAGAAAAGCAGAATTAGAAACTTTGCAGCATCAAATTAATCCGCATTTTATCTATAATACATTAGCTTCTATTAAATTTATGATTCGACAAGAGAAAAAGGAAAAAGCAGCTGAAACCATTGATTCCTTTATTGCATTGATTCAAAACTCTTTAAGCAATATCGAGGAAACGATAACTGTTGAACAGGAATTAGTGAACCTCAAAAATTATGTGCAAATTAATCAAGCAAGATATGGTGATCGAATACAGGTCAATTATTTGGTAGCACCTAACTGTCTGCATCTTTATTTACCTAAGCTAGTTATTCAACCGTTTATCGAGAATGCTTTCTTTCATGCGTTTACAAAGAAAAAAACTGGTTTCATTCAAATACTAATTGCACAAAAAGAAGATTCGCTTATATGTGAAATTATTGATAATGGTGATGGCATGATACCAGAGCGGTTAGACAACAAAACCATCAAATCAAAACAGAAAAGACAACTGTTCAGTGGTATAGGTGTAAAAAATGTGCATGAGAGAATTCAATTATTGTATGGAAAAGATTATGGCGTAGAAATAGAAAGTGAGCCAGCAAAAGGAACAAAAGTAAACATTAAGCTACCTGTTAGAGAATTATAATCCAAAAACCATCTACCTAAAAAAATTACAAAATCTAAAATAATTTATAATAAAATTCGTGGAAATTATTCATTCTAAAAATAGTTTCATTTTTTGCTAAAGATCTTTCAAGAGGTCTTTAGTCTTTTTTTGGTACACTTACATTACATCGTTGAAAGCGATTTCAACAATACACAAATTTTGAGGGGGTTTTAAAATGAGAGAAAAATTATCTGCAAAGTTTTGGCTATTAATCATGGCAATTTTAACAGCTATGGTGTTAGCAGCATGCTCTGGTGGTGATGACGGAGGCGGCGATGAAACGACGGAAGGGAATGCTGAAGGCATCACTGCATGGGCATGGGATGTAAATTTTAATATTGCGGCTTTAGAACTTGCTTTGGAACATTATGATAATGAAGATTTCGATATGGAGATTATCGAAAATGCACAAGATGATATTGTACAACGACTTAATACCGGCTTAAGTTCCGGAACGATGAATGGTATGCCAAACATCGTATTAATCGAAGACCAACGTGCACAAAGCTTTTTGCAATCTTATCCAGATGCTTTCTATCCGATAGGTGATTATTTTAATACAGAAGATTTTGCTGACTACAAATTAGCTCCAACAAGCTTTGATGGCAAACAATATGGGCTTCCATTTGATACAGGTGTAACAGGTTTCTTCTATCGTACCGATTATCTTGAAGAAGCAGGATATACACATGATGATCTAGTAGATATCACTTGGCAAGAATATGTGGAAATTGCTAAAGATGTAAAAGACAAAACTGGGCAAGCAATGCTTTCTCTTGACCCTAATGATTTAGGTATTTTACGTGTGATGATGCAAAGCACAGGCACATGGTACACAACAGAAGATGGAACCATTCAACTTGAAGGTAATGAACCATTAAAAATGGCTTTAGAAAACTATAAAGAATTAATGGATAATGATGTTGTTAAATTAAACTCTGACTGGAGTCAATACCTAGCAGCATTTAACAGCGGTGATGTTGCATCTGTTCCTGCTGGTAACTGGATTGCACCTAGTATTGAAGCTGAGGAATCACAGGCAGGACTGTGGCGAGTAGCACCTACACCTCGTTTAGACATGGAAGGTGCAGTAAATGCATCAAACCAAGGTGGTAGTTCATTCTACGTATTAAATATCGATGGTAAAGAAGAAGCCGCTGAATTCTTAGGTGAAACGTTTGGTTCTGACGTTGAATTCTATCAAGACTTAGTCCAAGAAATTGGAGCAATCGGTACATTCATTCCGGCTTCTGAAGGGGATGCATACCAATTCGAAAATGAATTCTTTAATAATCAACAAGTAGTATATGATTTCTCTCAATGGATGGAGGAAATTCCACAAGTTGATTACGGAATGAACACGTACGGTATTGAAGATATCTTATCAGCAGAAATTCAACAATACTTGGATGGTAAAAGTCTAGAAGACGTACTATCAGATGCACAAGCACAAGCTGAAAATCAGTTTAAATAAGTAGAGTAAAGCCTTGGGAATCAGCTCGTCCCTTATTACCCAAGGCTTTCTTTTTCCTTATGAATAGTAGTATCAAAGACTCGTTATGAGGAGGGGGATAATTATGAGTCAAGCTTCTAGTCCAACATATCAAAGAACATTTACTCAGCGATTGAGAAAAAATTATATCGGTTGGCTTTTTATCATTTTATCCGTATTAGGAATTTCTCTTTTCTATTTTTACCCAATGGTTCAAGCATTTTTGTTGTCCTTGCAATCAGGTATGGGCTCGACCTTGGAATACGTTGGTTTCGATAACTATGTAAGATTATTTAATGATCCGACTTTTATTACTGCTTTAACTAATACCATATTATACTTGTTGGTACAAGTCCCTTTAATGATTGTTTTAGCTTTAGTATTTTCCGTGTTATTAAATGACCCTACATTGAAATTCAAAGGCTTTTTTCGTACTGCGATCTTTCTACCAGCTGTTACTTCCCTTGTAGCATATGCGGTTATTTTTAAATATTTATTCGGTAATGATGGATTAGTGAACGATTTCCTCTTAAGTATGAATATAATTTCGTCTCCTATCGCATGGTTGTCTGATCCGTTTTGGGCGAAAATAACCATCATCTTAGCCATCACTTGGAGATGGACTGGTTACAATATGATTTTCTATCTATCTGCTCTGCAGAATGTAGATAAATCCATGTATGAAGCAGCCAAAATTGATGGTGCGTCTGCTATGCAACAGTTTTTCTTTATAACAATACCTCTATTAAAACCAATCATTTTGTTTACTTCTATCGTATCAACCATTGGGACTTTGCAATTGTTTGATGAGGTAATGAATATAACAAGTGGCGGACCTGGTAACTCCACTATGACGATTTCCATGTATATTTATAACTTATCCTTTGAATATACACCAGACTTTGGATATGCAGCTACTGTTTCATACGTCGTTTTGATCTTAGTTGTCATCCTATCCTTTATTCAATTTAGAGTGGCAGGTGATCGAGATTGAAAAAGTTAAAACGAGTTTTCACTTATCTATTTTTAAGTGTTGCAGCAATTGTGTCTATTTTCCCTTTCTTATGGATGTTAGTAAGTATGACGAACAAGTCAGTTGATGTAACAGCTGGGCGGTTAATTCCTGGTACTCATTTTATTGAGAACTTAAAAAACCTCCTTGATCAGACACAAATTGGTATAGCCTTATGGAATTCATTTGTGATCGCCATTATTACAACGGTTTTAACACTATTAATCGGCTCATTAGCTGGTTATGGTTTTGAAATTTTTCGATCAAAAGGTAAAGACATCGTTTTTAATATTTTGGTTTTATCGATGATGATTCCCTTTGCTGCGATTATGATTCCGTTGTACCGTTTGTTTGGAAGGATTTCTGCTGATGCACCGCTGATCGGTTTGGATACGTTAGCAGCAGCTTTCCTACCGACGATTATTACAGCCTTTTTCATTTTCTTCTTTAGACAGAATACGAAAATGTTTGCGAGAGAGTTGGTAGAGGCAGGAAGAATTGATGGTTTGAGTGAATGGGGTATCTTTTTCCGAATTTATATGCCGACAATGAAAACAACGTATGCGGCAGCAGCGATTATCGCATTTATGAATAGCTGGAATAACTATCTTTGGCCATTAGTTGTGCTTCAATCTCCGAATAAGCAAACTATACCATTGTTAATCTCCAACCTTGGATCAGGGTACACACCTGACTATGGAGTAATCATGACAGCGATCGTTATTGCAACACTCCCTACGGCACTTGTATTCTTCCTCATGCAGAGACACTTTGTTGCTGGTATGATGGGGTCTGTGAAAGGATAAAGAAAAATTCAAAGTTTGATAAAACCCTGTATTAATACAGGGTTTTTCTTTTAGCCTCTAAACCTCAGTTGTATCATTCAAATTTTGATTAAAGAGGAAAGGCTATAAAGCAATCCAGGAGAAATTCCTAAGAAACATATGTGATAAAATTTGGCCAATAGGGGGTTTGAGCTATGAAAATCCATAGAATAGATCATGTGGGTATAATTGTAAATGATCTTCCTGCCACTAAAGCCTTTTTTCTTGACCTTGGACTTGAAGTACCAGGGGAAACAGAAGTCAATGGCGAGTGGGTGGAACGAATAATTGGGCTTAATGACGTTAGAGAGACGGTTGTAATGTTAGGGATGCCAGAAGGACAAGCAACGGTGGAACTGGTCAAATTCCATACGCCGACAGATGAGAAAGGAATTCAACAATCTTCTGCAAACATCTTGGGGATACGGCATATTGCATTTGCTGTTGAAGATATTGAAGCTGTTGTTGCCAAATTAAAAAAGAATGGTGCGGAACTTGTTGGTGAAATACAAAACTACAAAAACGCTTATGAACCTCTCATCACTAAAGTGACGAGTTTCTAATGTATCAACTTCAACCGATGCTTAACATTAGTGGGCGGGACACGACGCCCTCTATCCCCTCGGCAAAAGCGTTAGGGACTACTTTTCTTATGATATTTCCCGCTGCGTTCACATCAGCGTGGATGCAAGTGTTCTCTTTGGTCCGATATAACCCTCGTTTTACTCTGCGACCACAAAATCTAACCTTCGCTGGAACACCCTTTTCATAGGTGGGTAATTCATCCATGTCTACCAAACTTGCTTTTGATGTGTAACTTTCTTCTTGTCGGTGCACCTGGATGCCGTACGCTTCCGCTTTGTACTCTATCATACGAATCAGCATGGTATGGGGGAGCGTTTGAAAGTGTTGCTTGTCCTGCTTACGAAGGCTCACTTTCTGCTTCCATCCCTTATTTACCCCGATGACAATCGTGCTGACTTTGCGGGCCAGTGCTAACTGAACGATTTGGAAACTTGCTTTATGGAAGGCGTCTTTTATCTTAAAGAAACGTTTTTGGTCTAGTCGCTGCAATCGTTTACTTTGGAAGGAACCTTCTTTTGGTCCCTGCCCGTGTCGTAAAACACGGTAATAATGGGCACGTTGCTTGTTATAATATTGGTTGATACTTTTCACTGTTTGGCCCTTGATAATGACAGGTGAGGAACCTGTATTATCGACAATGGTTGCCAAACCATGAATACCGAGGTCTATACCCATGATATGTTGTTCTTCCAGCTCTACAAACTCTTTGTCTTTCTCTTCCTCTTTCTTGATCACCAATTCTACCGTATACTCGCCATAGCTCGGAATAATTCTAACTTGTTGTAATGGCCCTTTAAGACCCAATTTTCCGATATTTAGTCTTTCTTTCGTTTGAGGAAACCGGAGGTATTTATCGTCCTTCACCTTACATACCTGATTGGAAAAAATACAAGCTATTCTTCCATTCTTCGGGGCATACTTAGGGATTTTTGGTCTTCCGATATATTGGTGAGGATGGACTTGATAATCTTTCAGACTGGCAAAATAAGCCTTCCAATTTTGATACACCAGTCTCATGACTTGTTGATTGACTTGACCAGGTAATGCCAGGTAATCCTCATTCTCTGACACTTTAAATAAGCTGTCTAAAAAGGCATAAGAGGGCCATTTTTGTTGGGCACATGGAAACTCAAATAACACAGCATCTTGGATCTCTTTGCGTTGCTCCACGGGCTTTTTTAATTCTTTTTGCCGTTTCTTCTCTACCGTTTTTCTTTTGATGGCATTCATTTGTGGAAGGTGTTGGTCGATGAGGTCAAAAACTTCTTGTTGTAGTGGTTGAAGGTTTTTTCCTTCACCAAAAGCGGTAAAAATTTGACGGATGTGAAAGTTAGTGGCATTGTAAAGATTTTTCGCTAAAAAAGTGAGTTGGTCACAATAAGTATAGAGCCGATGCCCTTTTTTAATGCGAATCTGTTGCGTACGGTACATATACCTCACCTCTCCTTTTTTTTAGAAGCACCCAACAAACGCACACGTATGTTCTCTGTTTATTATTATATACCAGAACAAATGATCTGTCAAAACCGTTCACCATTCATCTCATCACTAAAGTAACAAGTTTTCTGGTGAACATTTATAAATTATGCTACGTTCGTGGGCCGGAGGGAATTATTTTAGAGTTAGCGGAACAACTCAAATAAATTTTCAAGAGCACTCTGTAAAACAAACTGGTGCAATTATGGAAAATTACAAGGGTTCAATGCAATAATATGCAGCCAGTTTATTGGCTGCATATCTATTTTCATTGATTATTGATCTACGCTACAACTGGTACGATATCAAGTTTCTGATCCCTTAACTACTTCTATTAATTCAAATTTCGTAACATCAACTAGTCCACGATTGGAGATTCTGACTTCCGGAATTACTGGTAAAGCAATCAGTGAAAAGGTCATAAATGGAGCATTAATAGTACAACCTAATTGTTGCCATGCTTTTTCTAATGCTCTCACTTGTTCGACTACGGTTTCTATTGGCTGATCAGACATCAAGCCTGCGATTGGCATTGGAACATGTGCCAGTACTTCGCCATCTTCCACAACAATCATGCCACCACCAGATTCAGCTAATTTGTTGGCTGCGATAGCCATATCTTCCTGATTGACTCCCATTACTAATAAATTATGGCTATCATGTGCTACTGTGGAGGCAACAGCACCCGATTTCAACCCAAAACCTTGAGTAAAGCCTAATGAAATTTGACCAGTCCCTTTATGACGTTCAATACATGCTAACTGTATAATATCCTGTTCCAGGTCGATTTTGACTACACCGTCATCTACAGGCAAAGTTGCGGTCATTTTTTCCGTTCTTGCACTATTTTCAATTATTCGAATACCATTGACTTCTACGCGCCCTTGTTGATCTGTAGGGAGCATAAAATCTTCAGGCTGTAATACTCTTTGTAATTTTACCGTGTCTTTCGCATGAGCAGGATAATCATACCCAGGGATTTCTTTGACAAGCTCTCGGTCGGAAACTATCACTTCACCATTAGTAATTACTGTAGACGATTCAACATGTGTTAGATCGTCCAACAAAATGATATCAGCTATTTTGCCTGGGGATATGCTGCCATACTGCTTATCGATTTGAAAATACCGGGCAACATTGATCGTAGCCATTTGAATGGCCTCGACAGGATCAACACCTTCTTCGATTGCGCGGCGAACAACATGATTGAGCTGTCCTTTTTCTACTAATGTTTCTGGATAAATATCATCTGTTACTAACGAAACATTAGCAGAATCGATTCTGTCTTCCGTGATGATTTTGATTACTTCTTTCACATCTTGCCAAGCAGAACCTTCGCGAATCATAATATGCATGCCTAATCTTGCTTTCTCTAACGCCTGTTCTTTTGCAACCGTTTCATGGCAGGAATCGACACCAGAGGCAATATAAGCTTGCAGCATGCCATTAGTTCCATCGGGAAAGTGGCCAGTAACTGTTTTGCCTGCAGCAATCGTTGCTTCTATTTCATTAATCATTTTAGGGTCATTATAAACGACACCGGGAAAGTTCATTACTTCACCTAAACCGATAACACCGTCCCATTTTAACCCTTCTTCAATATCCTTTTCATTTAAATTTGCACCAGCATCTTCGAGGTCATTCGTGGCAGGAACACAGGAAGGAAACGTAGTAAATACCTTTAATGGTAGGCTTCTTCCTTCTTCATGCATCAGTTTTACACCTTCCGTGCCTAGTACATTAGCGATTTCATGCGGATCCATAAATATTGCCGTTGTTCCTTTCTTCAAGGCTGCTTTCGCAAATTCAGTAACAGAAAGCATCGTACTTTCAACATGCATATGTCCGTCCATAAACCCTGGTGACACGTATTTACCTGTAGCATCCACTACTTTTGTTTCCGGTCCAATTAAATGGTCCGCCTTCCCAATCGATGCAATACGTTTTGCTTTTATCGCAATATCTACATCATGCTGTAACTCTCTTGTCATGACATTGACTAATGTTCCATTTTGAATAACTAGGTCTGCAGCTGTTTCACCTAAAGCTACCTTTCTTAGTAATGCTCTGCTCATTATAAATTCTCCTCTCGATATTTTTACATGCTATATGGAGGAGTTACCTCACACATAGTTTAGCGATTTACGGTCGCTAAGTAGAAACGCTTATGCCATATTCCTAAGCTTATACATGTTTTCACTATATTACGTCTGAAACCGTTTTACAGTCAATGTTTTTCTTTGCTGAACAGTATGGTAAAATATAAAGTAAGACTATGATGCTAGGGGAATAAGTATGCGCAACTCACTATTTGCAGCAACAGAATGGATCACCAGGTTTGCTTATGTTAATATTTTATGGATGGCTTTTATATTAGTTGGGCTGATTATTTTTGGTATCTTTCCCGCAACTGTTGCAATGTTTACCTTAATAAGGCAATGGATAATGGGAAATATGGAAAGCCCAGTTTTTAAAACTTTTTGGAATACATATAAAAAGGAATTTTTGAGAAGTAACCTATTTGGATTAGTTTTTTATCTGATTAGTCTGTTATTCTATATAAACCTCCAATTTATGGAGATCAATCAGGGTGGTTTTTATGACATTGTCAAAATTCCTTTATACATTTTTATGTTAGCGATCTCCATAACATTGATTTACGTTATCCCAACTTATGTTCACTTTGAATTACGATTTATTGATGTTTGGAAGAATGCGTTTCTAGTAATGCTAATCCATCCATTGCATAATATATCGATGGTAATCGGATCTGCCGCGGTCTTATACGTCATGTGGATGTTTCCCGGGTCTTTATTTTTCTTTGGTGGAAGTTTAGTGGGCTATATTATGATGGGTACATGTTATCATGCCTTCAAAAGAGTTGCAGCAAAAAAAGAGAAATTAGCAGAAAACAATTGACCGTTTTATCGTCAATTGTTTTTTTATAGAAATGTTTATCATGATACAGATAATCCATAAACTGCGAAGTAAAGTTTCTCTCTTCCATTCTTCCCTTGTAGAGTGCTGACAAACCGCTCCGGCAGAATACTGCGCTTTCCGTGGGCTCCGCTTCAGCTAACTTTGCAAAGAAAATCACTTTGCAAAGTGGATCTTCAGCTCTCGCTGTCCCACAGGAGTCTCCGTATTCTGCCTACGCTATTTTTGTTCTCTGATTATAGAAAGAAATGAACTCATGGCTTTTAGTGCTAATCGGTTGTAAATGGCTCTTTAGCATAGTCGTACCCTCTATGCTACAAATGGAGGGGAAATCGACGGTTGTTTTCACATTAGTGTTGCGGAGCATATCTTAACGAAGGCCGCCCACTTTCACTCCTGTGGGAATTGTTTGACCTGAAGATCCACTTTTTCGAGCGGTTTTGGCTCGAAAAAGTTAGCTGAAGGGCAAACCCCACGGAAAGGGAAGTGGGCAGCCGGAGTGGTAGTTATCATCACGATATATTTCAAAATTATCGCTTAGGTGAACGTACATCTAATTACCACATTACTTCGCAGTATTGTATCAAGTACGAATAAGACCGGTCGATTATGACCGGTCTTTAGGGCGATTATTGTAATTCTGTATACTCTGAAATGTCTTCCAATGCTTGTCCTGCTGCCTCGTCTGACATTTTATCTAATGATAAGTCTCCCAATGATATGATTCCTGTTAATTGACCATTTGTTACGACAGGGAGACGACGAATTTGATGTTCAGCCATTGTTTGGCTTGCTTCCTGAAGGCTAACATCAGGAGATATATAATACAAATGTTCACTCATTACTTCCTGTACGCTTGCTGAACCATCTTTGTTATCAGCATAGCCTCTAATAACTAAATCACGGTCCGTTACCATTCCTAATAATTCCTTATTATCACCGCAAACAGGAATAGCCCCCACATTTCGTTGTTTCATCAATTCTGCCGCTTGGGCTAATGAATCATCCGGTTTACAGAATGATACATTCTGTTCCATAATGTCTCTTACTGTTTTCAATCAGAAAACCTCCTTTGTAATAAGTCATCATGGAGTAGTATTACCATCTTTATTAAATAATTGCACAAAAAGTTATACTTTTTGCTTCTTACCCTTTAACAGATCCAGCAGCAATACCTTCAACAATACGATTACTCAAGATTAAGAAAGCAATCAATATTGGGATGATACTAATCATTAACGTTGCACCAATCGCACCCCAGTCTGTCAAGTATTGACCGATGAAGTTTTGGATACCAACTGTCAATGTTTTAAACTTATCAGAACTAATGAACGTGTTAACAAAAATAAATTCGTTCCAGTTGTAAATCATATTAATAATAGCGGTGGTTGCTAGAACTGGTGTTGTCATCGGTAACGTAATCTGGAAAAAGATACGGTGAATCGAACAACCGTCCACTACCGCTGCTTCTTCAATTTCACGTGGTAATGTGTAATAGAAGCCTAGTAAAATCATAATTGTTAACGGTAAGTTAAATGCCGTATAAGATAAAATAATCGATAACGGGTGATCAATTAAGTTCAAATCTAAGAAAAAGGCGAACAACGGTATAATCGCTGAATGGATCGGAACCATTAACCCTACCATAAAGAGACCTAGTACCAGCTTGTTCAATTTCCAATTCATTCTTGTGATCGCAAAGGTTACAAAGCTTGCTAATAAAATAGTTAGTAGGACTGATACAACTGTAATCCATACACTGTTAAAGAAGTATAAATTGATATTACCGTCTGTCCACACTCTGACATAGTTTTCCCACTTAGGCTCCTGTGGTAAGGCGAACGGTGACATGCCAAATACTTCTGCATTACTTTTCAATGAAAACTGAAATAACCAAACGAGTGGATATATTTGAAAAACAGCGACAATAGCTAAACCGACATAAAGTACGGCCATACCAACTTTGGTTAGTATATTAGTTTTGCCTGCTGTGTTTTGAGTCTGAGCCATCTCTGTTCCTTCCCTCCGTTAATATTGAATTTCATCTTCAGATGCTGTTAATTTACGTGTTATCCATGTAACTATAAGCGTGATTAATAGTAGGAAAAAGGCAATAGCACTACCATAACCAAAATCGAAAGTATCAAACGCTTTTTTGTACATATAAGATGCGATAACTTCACTGGCACCGTTTGGACCTCCGCCAGTCATTACATAAATAAGGTCAAAGTATTTCAATGAGCCAACAATTGCTAGTACAACCGTAACTTTAATGACACCTGAAATAAGTGGCACCTTAATTTTATAAGCAATTTGGATAGGATTAGCCCCATCAATTTTAGCTGCCTCCACTAAGGATTCCGGGATTCCTTTCAAAGCAGCATAGTAAATAATGATATAAAAACCTGCATACTGCCAAAGTATCGCTACAAAAATTGCATACAAAACTAAATTGGTGTCTGCTAGCCATGCAGGTGGATTTTCAACCCCCACCAACGTTAAAAAGCTGTTTAGCATCCCATTATTCGGGTCATAAATCTTCACCCATAGTTGCGCAATCGCAACGGAAGATAAAAGCATGGGAATTAAATAAATTTTTCTTAACAAATCAGACCCTTTAATTTTCCCTGCTAATATTAATGAAATAGCTAAATATGGCACTAAACTTAATGTTGAGAAAAAAGCTAATAAAAATGAGTGTTTAGCACTTTGCCAAAATTGTCCATCTTGAATTAATTGCGTGTAATTCTCCAAACCGACAAATGTCATTGCACCGATACCATCCCAGTCCATCAATCCATAATAACCGGTTATCAGAATCGGACCATAAATTAATGCAACGATCAATATGAACGCTGGCAATACATATAAAGCAATGACTGCTTTGTTGGACATCACTTTGTTCATGGTTATTGCTCCTTTATGTCTAAGATAAAAACATGAAATCAATCCATGTATTCTTCTCGCTATTAGTTCGTATTTTTGAAAGTTAGAAAAAGGAC
Source organism: Gracilibacillus thailandensis (assembly GCF_010994055.1). Lineage (NCBI taxonomy): Bacteria > Bacillati > Bacillota > Bacilli > Caryophanales > Bacillaceae > Gracilibacillus > Gracilibacillus thailandensis. The sequence continues at coordinate 59,533 of NZ_WJID01000001.1, forward strand.
ATATTTCAACTTTAAATATGCCCTTTTTTCGTTTTGTTGTTTATTCTTCAGCGGCTAACGCGTCTTCTTGCTGTTTTGCAAATTCTTCTGGTGTGATTGCTTTACCGAATAGCGCCTGAATACTGTCTAAGTGTACATCAGCTACACCAGCACTCATTTGAACATCTGCATATAATGTTAAGTTTGACGCTTCATTTAAGTCATTTAGGATATCAATATACATTTGTGGTAAATCTAAACCTTCTGTATCTACTACTGTTGCCGGAATAACACCAGCGTCAGTAACTGAGCGTTCTCCCCATTTCTCTACAAAGAACGTCACAAATTCTTTTGCTTCTTCTTTAACATCTGAGTTCTCTGCTACAAATAAACCAACACCAGGACCACCTACATAGCTGTTAATATCTCCTTCTCCACCTTCAACAGTAGGGAATTTTGTATATTCAACAGAATCTCTAAATTCTTGTGGGTTGTCTTCGTTAGTTGTCCATTCTGGCAGATCCCATGTAGCCATTAAATACATTGCTGCTTGTTCGTTAATGAAGTAACCTTTCGCTTCATCATTACCTAAGCCATTAAAGCCATTGATAAATGCTCCCATATCAACAAGCTCTTGAATTTCCTCCGCAGCTTTAATTAGAGCCGGATCTTCAAAACTTCCTGTTCTGTTAATGGCATTGTTTAATACTTCTGGCCCACCAATACGGTCTGCTAAATACATGTACCACATAGAACCTGTCCAGCGGTCTTTGTTACCTAATGCAACTGGTGTTACACCATTATCAGCTAATGTTTGGATCACTTCTTTTAATTCTTCAAATGTTTCCGGTACTTCTACACCGTTTTCATCAAAGATTCTTTTGTTATAGTAGAGTGGTGTAATGTTTAACTCTAAAGGTAAACCATATGTTACATCGTCAATTGCATACGCTTCTGCTGTACCAGCAACAAATTTATCTTTAAGTGGTCCTTCTAAAATATCGTCAAGCGGCGCAAACATATTACCGCTTACATATGGATCCAAGAACCCTGCTGCCCATGTCATACCTACGTCAGGTAACTCATTAGAAGTAGATAATACTTTTAATTTTTCCTTATATTGTTCGTTACCTAGAATCTCAACATCTACTGTAACGTCTGGATGATCTGATTCGAATTCGTCGATAATACTATTAACAATTTCATGGTGTTGTTTTGAACTTCCTTCAGGCCATAAGTGCATAAACTCAATCGTCTTAGCTGAATCGCTTTCATTTTCACCCGAAGATGCATTCTCTTCAGATTCTTCTTCATTTCCACCGCATGCTGCAAGCGCAAACATTAAAACTAAAGCAAAAGAAAATAATACTTTATGCCACGCATTTTTCATTTGTGAAACCCCCTATATATAATTTTTAGTACAGTTATAGTGTAGCACCGTAGGGCTTCGTCCGTAAGGTAACAGTGATTAGGTAAAATACCACTTATTTTAGGAATCGTTTTCATTTTGCTTTCTGAATGTATTCGGCGTCATGTTCTCAAATTGCTTAAATAACTTGATAAAATACTTTGATGTTTGGTAACCACTCTTCTCAGCTATTTCTGTTATCGTCAAATCTGTCGAGAGTAGCAGTTTTTTAGCCTCCTGCATTCGTTTCCTCGTAACATATTCACTAAATGTCACCTGCAATTCTTCCTTGAATAAAGCACTCAGATAGCTTGCATTTAAATGGACTTGTTTTGCTACTTCTTTCAGTGTCAATTCCTCGTCATAATGCTGATCAATGTAATCCATTGCTTCTTTCACGGCCCGATTATACTTACTTAACTGTTGCATCTCTAATAATTTATCATCGACTATTTTGTTGAACATACCTGTTTTTTCTCTTTGTTTTTCGATTTCAATTGCTTTTTCGATTGCTTCCATTAGTTTTTCTTTAGCAATTGGCTTAAGCAAATAATTCACAACACCTAACTCCAGTGCTTCATGTGCATATTCAAATTCCGAATAAGCAGAAATAACAATGACGACAGGATCTTTTGCTTTTTCCTTCAGCTTTTTTAATAATTCTAATCCCGAAACTTCAGGCATCCTAATATCAGTAATGAGAACGTGAACCTTTTCATGATCAATCCGTTCTATCGCTTCTTCTGCATTTGCCGCCGTGATCACTTCATATTGTTGAGACCCTCTTTCAATTGTTTTTTTGATCCCTTGGCGACTCCTCGGTTCGTCATCAACAACAAGAATCACCTTGTTTTCCATATTAATAACCTCCCTATACTGGAATTTCAAAGCTTACCATCGTTCCTTTACCTTCTTCACTTAGAATGATAATATCCCGACTCTCACCGGCTTCATAAAACATACGCAAGCGCTGCTGTACATTTTGCAGTGCCATACTTTGTTGTTTTTGTTGTCTAATGCCGCCATCCATTTGTTTCTTTACTTGCGCTATTTTTTCTTTACTCATACCTGGTCCATTATCACTTACGGCAATTCGGATTCGTTGTTTATCTGGTACTTTTTCTATACGGACAGTAATTTGACTTTTCCCCACTACGTTTCCAGCACCATGTAATATTGCATTTTCAACTAATGGCTGTATCATTAACTTCGGAATTTTGACATCTAACCAATTAAAATCTACATCTTTTCCCCAGTTCAATCGTTCGCCAAATCGCATACGCATAATCTTCATATAACGTTCAATATGATCCAATTCTTCTTTAACCGTTACCCATTCATCCTCGTTTTCCTTCGTAATCGTATAGCGGAATAACTCTGACATCGCGAGTACAACATTCGCCAGCTCCTCTTCTTCCTTTTCATCCAACGACCAATACAATGCATCCAATGTATTAAACAGAAAGTGTGGATGAATTTGGGCTTGTAATGCTTTTAATTCGGTTCTGTTTTTAATGATTTCCTTTTCATACACCATTTGAACTAAATAGTTAGTTTCCTCTGCCAGCTGGTTATATGTTTGATTTAACTCATTAATTTCATTGGTAGAGTTTATCACAGGGTTTTGAGCTAATACTCCCTCACCTGCTTGTCTCATTGTCTTTGTCAGCCTTGTAATCGGTCGGGTAATAAAAGTTGATAAAAAGAATGAGAAAATGAAGAAAATTAATAACCCAATGAATCCAGCTATCAGAATTCCTGCTTGTACCGTGGAAATCCCTGCCGTCAATTGATTAACAGGTGTCAATATATGCATCGTCCATCCTGTTACATCTGATGTATCCTTCACTAACATATATTCTTGATCATCAATTATGATCGTTTCGTCTTCTGTCTCCATAATTTCATCTAAAGCGGTTCCATCATAATTCGTCACAATAGGACTATTTTGGTTATCAACTAAAATCGAATAGTCATTTGATCCACCTTCTTGCTGATTAGCATTTAGTTGAAAATAATTTCGGTTCACTCTTGCTATGATATAGCCACCATTGTCAAAATCGTCATCCATTAAATTAATTTTTCTACCTACTAAGAAATAATTATAATCTAATGGATCTTCCCCCATCCATATTAATTTGCCACCCGCTTCATTGGCCCGAATAATCCCTTGAGGATCAATACGGTCTAGTAATAAAGTTGAATCAATCGGGATAATACGTTGAAAATCGTTATTATATATTTCAATCGAGTAAATACCATCTGCGTTTGCTTGAATTAAATTGATTGTACTCATTAAAGATTGCCTGTCATTAAAAGAAGTGATATCGCCTTCAGACTCCTGTAATAAAATTCCCTGCAGCTCTTCATTGGTTAACACCTGTTTGGTTACCATATTTAATTGTTCAAACAATGAGTCATATCTACCAGATGATTCCATGGCTGTTTGTCTTATTTGCTCTTCTGCATTACTTTGCAATAAACCTTCCACTAATACATACGTAATCGTACTTACGATAAATAGCACAATAAACATCACAACCAAATAAACTACCAATAACTGATTGCGCAGCGTATTCCACTTCTTCAAATAACTCCACATACTACCCACTCCATCAAAAAATCACTAGGCTTTGTTTAATCATTATACTATGAAACGGTACTCAGGGACAGGATAAATGTCCTATTTTCTATAATATTTATGTTGTATATATTTGTCATTCTGCAAATATAAAAGCACTTCGTTAATCATACCATTAACGAAGTGCTTTTATAACTTCTAAGCCAATTTCTTGTAGACTATCTATATTCTGATCTGATGAGTTACTATCGGTAATTATCCGCTCTACCTTTGTTAAAGGAGAAACGTGTGCAAACGCCTGAAAATGAAATTTATGATGATCAGCCAAAATATATGTAGTGTCTGCTATTTCAATCATCTTTTGCTTGACTCGCGCTTGTTGTTCATTTGATTCGCTAATTCCTCTTTCGAAGTGAATTCCTTTACAGGATAAAAATGCTTTATTAACATGATATAAATCAAGTGAACGTTCTGCTAAAGGGCCAACATACGAAAGGGACCTGGCAAGCAACGTGCCTCCAGTTGAAATTACCGTAACCTTACTTTTTTTACTTAATTCCAACACAACATTAACAGAATTAGTTAGAACAGTAACCGGTATATTTGGTAAGTTTTTCGCAACATACCAAGCTGTCGTACTTGCATCAAGTAGGATTTTATCGGTTTCAACAATATGTTTTACCGCTTCCTGAGCAATTTCTTTTTTCTCTTCTACGTACATTACTTCTCGTTCTTGAAAAGGTATTTCCGGTCCATCCTGAGAAGCTGCTATGCTGACTGCTCCTCCGTGACTCCGGGCTAATTTCTTTTCTTTTTCTAATTTTTCTAAGTCTCGACGAATCGTTTCATCTGTCACGGAAAAAAGATTGGCGAGTTCAGAAACTCTAATACTTTTCTTCTGATTGACGACTTCTACGATTCGCTGATGTCTTTCTGCAACTAACATCTAATTCTCCTACCTTCTCGTTCTTCAAACATGTCTATTATTGACTATAGGGAAATTTTGCTTGAAATTCAACTGATTAGTCAAGGTGGAAGACTTCTTGATCAATTAAATACATTTTGGGATCCCCTTTTTCATCCATTGCCAATATATCACTCATAAATGCTTGCCATTTCCGATTGGCTGGGTTGGTTTCCAACTCTTTCATTGCACGGTGGTAATCATCCACTTCCATGTAAGCATACAGCTTCGTACCGTCCATAAATATACTATAATTGCTAATGCCTACTTCTTTCAATGCTTCCAATAATTCTGGGTGTACAGCTTGATGTCTTTTCTTATATTCCTCTTGTGAACCTTCCTTACACTCCATTATAAACATATAACGTGCCATTCATATCCTCCTTTTTGTAACCGTATTCAATTATTGTTTTCTTTTACTTGTGTTTGTTTACCATTCTATCACAGAACAAAACAAATACAAACAAAAAATAAGGAATATCTAGTCTTATGCAGCATTTATTGAGCGGACATTTAGTGCGCTATTTGAATGAAAATCATCTGTTTTTCTATGTTAGCGGACATTGAATCCCTTATTTGGTTCATTTCGACCCCCATTAGCACTATTTTCGATGGATAGCGGAATGGATGTCCGCGACCACCCTAAAAATGGCATTTTTGTCCCAAATAGCGGAACAAATGTCCGCACTCAGCCAGATTTACTCGGAAGCAGACATTTTTGCGATGAAAAACACAAGCTGACTATAGCTTGTGTTGGAAGTAGTCTTTTAAAAAGTGATAGACACCTTCTTTATCGTTTGTAAACTCTGTGGTTTCCTTTACTAACGATTTAATTTGATCAGTCGCATTGAACATGGCCACCGGATAACCTACATATTTCATCATTGGGATATCGTTATTACTATCTCCGATAGCCATGGCATCTCCTGGACTGAGTTGGTAATGTTTCAACAACGCTTCAATTCCGGTTGCTTTGTTTACCCCTTCTACCATCACTTCTACGTTATGCCGGGAAGAGGATGAAGTGGTAAAATTCGTTTCACTTTTCATCTTCTTCAGCTCTTTAATCCATGCTTTCATTTTTTCATGGTCTTTCGTAAAGCAGTACATCTTTGCATACTTCTGTTCTGGTAAATGGTCATGCCAACGAATATCCTGCTCGATTGCGGCTTCTCTTTCCAGCCATTCATTGATTCCTACTTCATCAGGCTTGTCTCCGCTGATCATGAACTCCATATATCCTTGATCCGCTTTTAAGGAAAGCCGCTCCCCGTCATTGGGATGTACCTCATAATAAATACGGTTAGTTCTTGCAGATTCTATAACTTTATCCACAAGTTCTATGGATAAGCTATGTTCTAACAGTTTTTCTCCATCAACATATGTAATCATACCATTTGCTGTAACAAAGCCGTCCAATTCTAAGTCAGATGGTGCAGAGTCAAACACTTCATTATAAGAACGACCTGTCACGATAAACACTCGTATTCCTGTTTTTCTTATCTTTTGAATAATGTCGAGTGTGTTTTCCGTTAATTGATTGTAGTTATTCAGCAATGTGCCATCCATATCTAAACAAATTGCTTTTGGTGAAAATGTCATGTTACGTCCCCCTTTAAACTAGCCGATAACTAGTATAGCACATGAGAAATAAGCTCACCATCGACTAATACTGATGAATGAGCTTAGAGTCACTAATCTATTTTTGTTTCTAAAGGAAGAAGATTGGCCTCGATTTCGTTTCGCTTATCTTCCAGAAATAGTGGCAAGGCAATGCTTTCCCCTAGGTGTTCAACTTTTTCATCTGTATCAAATCCTGGCCCATCTGTTGCCAATTCAATCAGTATACCATTAGGTTCACGAAAATATAACGATTGAAAATAATAGCGATCGACAAGCCCTGAGTTGGGCAATCGTTCCTTAGTAATTCTGTTATGCCATTTTTCAAGTTCTTGATAATCGGCTACACGAAATGCGACATGATGTACACTGCCCCTTCCAGGACGCTCCTTTTGTAATTCCGGACGAACTTCGATATGCACTTCTGCACCTGTACCACCTTCGCCTGTTTCAAATACTTGGATTTCTGCCTGTCCTTCAGGGTTAGGGTAAGCTCCAGTATGACGAAATCCGAGCACCTCTGTTAAAATTCTTTTCGTTGGTGCTAAATCTGGGACAGTAAATCGAACAGGTCCCAATCCCGTAATACCATACTCCTTTGGTACTGAACTTTTATCCCATACCTTACCTGCTGCTACCCCTTTGTTATTTTCGTCAGATACGAGAACTAGACGCTGTCCTTCATGGTCTTGAAAAGGTAATATTTTACGCCCGAATTTTTCTCCTATTCCGTCGTGGACAATATCATATTCGTCCAAGCGCTCTTCCCAATAATGTAACGCCTTATCACTAGCAACCCGTAATGAAGTATAAGATATACTATTATTACCTGGATACGTATGACCCGCATTCGTTATTTCAAAAAAGGTTAAATCTGTTCCAGGTCGTCCGATTTCATCTGCGTAAAATAAATGATACATACTTGGATCATCCTGATTTACTGTTTTTTTAACTAAGCGCATTCCTAAAATATTTGTATAAAAATGATAATTGTTTTTAGCACTAGCTGTAATAGCTGACACATGGTGGATTCCTTTGAGTTCCATAAGATGCCTCCTTCATTATTGTTAGAATCATTATAAACCTTTTACTATCTCGATTTCAAAGTAATGACATCTTGACAATTAGCCTTTTTTTGCTACAATCTTGGTAATTACATAAGTGTTATCACTACTAGGGGTGCTTGTTTTGTACAAGCTGAGAAAAAAGCATTTACAGCTTTTTAACTCTAAGAACCTGATCTGGTTTATACCAGCGTAGGGAAGTAGCTAAACTATTTGCATGGTATAGCCAGGTTCTGATTAGGAATCTGGTTTTTTTACTTAGTGATGCACTTTCTATTTTTATAGGAGGGTTTGCATGAATCGTACGTTATTATTAACCACTATGGCTGTTTTTATTGCGATCGGTACATTAGGTTCCCAATTTTTATGGTTCCCAACCGGAATTGCCAAAGCATATCCTGTGCAACATGCCGTTAATGTGATGGCAGCTGTAACTCTTGGTCCTGTTCCAGCTGTTATCATAGCTTTTACTATCGGACTTTTGCGAAATTTATTAGGAATAGGAACATTGCTTGCATTTCCAGGTGGTATGATTGGAGCATTATTTGCTGGTTATTTATTTCGATGGACGAGAAAAAAAGTCATGGCAGGATTAGGAGAAATAATCGGCACTGGTGTGATAGGTGCTTTATTATCTGTTCCATTTGCCAAAATATTGATGGGAAGTTCAGTTGGCGCTCTAGCATTTTTACCAGGATTCCTTGTTAGTAGCGTAACAGGAGCTATTATCGGCCTCTTGATTTTATCCAAAGTAAAACATACTACTTTGATGCACCAACCTGCTTCGAGTAAGTAAAAGTGAAAATGTTTAACTGGACTTTTTTAAGATCTGTTGCTTATCCGTTAAAAAAAGACAGCGACCACTTCCAAAATGGTCGCTGTCTTTAATCATTTGCAAAAAAGGCTTCTGCTTTTTCTAAATATAATTCTTGATCTGGAGTAAGATCATACTCCTCTTCAATTGCATCTACTGGGCATACTGCTTTACACGCTCCACAATCGATACAAATATCTGGATCTATATAAAATTGATCTGGTCCTTCAACAATACAGTCTACCGGACACACTGTTGTACATTCGCCAGATTTTTCTGTTTCACATGGTTCTGTTATTACAAATGCCATCTTGCATCCTCCTAGATGTTTATCAATCTGTTATTTACGATACATCATGTCCGACTAAAATTGCAAGTGTCCGATAAGAAAAAGCGCAAAGCGTCCGCTTAAAGCAAGAGCAAATCTAACAATTAGAATAAGAGTTTTTTGCGTAAGAAGTTAGCATGTGATAGTCCTCTACCTCTTATAAAGAGATAGTTCTTTTTATTATGCAGCTGTTTATTGCGAAATGGGACTTGTTTATTGCGAAACGCTGCTTCTTTATAATCAAAAAACGTTGATCAACCATTGCATTAAAAAAAATAGAAGAGCAATTTTTCTCGTCCCCATTAAACAAGAACCCGCTTCACTTAGAAACGGGTTCTCATTTTAAAAATTATCGTTTATTAAATTCGTCTGGATCTGGACCGACACGCTCATCTTTATTCATATCTTGAATTAATTTCATTTCCTCTTCTGTTAATTCAAAATCAAATACATCTGCATTATCTTGAATACGATGTTGTTTTACTGATTTTGGAATAGTCACAACATCTTGTTGTAGATCCCAACGCAAAATAACTTGAGCTGTTGATTTACCATGACGTTTTGCAATATCTGTTAATGTTGGATCATCTAATATTTTCCCTTGTTTCAGTGGAGACCACGCTTCAAGCTGAATATTATGTTGTTTACAGAATTCATGTAAACTACGTTGTTGTAAATGTGGATGATATTCAACTTGGTTTACCATTGGTGCTACTTGTGCTTCACTCATCAAATCTTCTAAATGGTGCTCCTTAAAGTTACTTACACCGATCGCTCGGATTTTTCCATCATTATATAATTTCTCCATCGCCTTCCAGGACTCTTTATATTTATTTAATTCTGGAACTGGCCAATGAATTAAATATAAATCTAAATATTCAAGACCCAGTTTATTTAAGCTTGTTTCGAAAGCTTGAAGAGTTTCTTCGTAGCCTTGATCTCCATTCCAAAGCTTAGAAGTAATAAATAATTCTTCACGAGGAATACCAGAATCTTTGATTGCTTTTCCTACACCTTCTTCATTACCATAAACGGCTGCTGTATCAATACTTTTATAGCCGTGTTCAAGTGCCCACTTAACAGAATTATAAACTTCTTCTCCTTCTTCCACTAAGAAAACACCTAGACCAAACCATGGCATCTTTACACCATTATGTAGTGTAGTAGTTGCTTGCAAACTATTTACCATCTCAAATTCCTCCTTTGTTCATTGTCTATACTATCTTGCCACAATCTACAAAAAATGAAAAATATTGTGCTCATAAGAAGAACAGGGTGAATTTCTCTCGTTCACCCTGTCCCTTTGTCCCAAATTTGATGGACTTTATAATGGCGATATTTCTGTTTAGGGATATTTTCGATAAAATGAGTGGGCTTGCCGATTGTAAATAAAGCTAGTTGGTGCATCGCTCGCGTACATGCTGTATAAAATAAGTTTCGTTCTAATTCATCATTAAAATTGTTATTAGATGCATCGGCAATGATAACCGCATCGAATTCAATTCCTTTAGCCAAGTAGGCAGGAATGACGACAATACCTTTTTCAAAAATATGTGCTTCCTGTGTCATTAAATGAATGTCGATACGATTTTTTAATCGCTCATATATGTCCACACATTCTTGCATCGTTTTTCCGATTAATGCAATGGTTTCATGGCCTTCTTGTTCATATTCATTTATTTGATCGAGCACTTTTTCAATTAAAACATCACGTTGCTCCAATTCCATCACAACCGGAGTCTCTCCATCACGTTCAAACGGTTCAATTAGATCACCATTTGGCATAAATGATTTAGTGAATTCAACAATCGGTGCTGTCGAACGATAGCTTCTCGTCAATACGATTCTTTCATGTTTTTCCTGCCATTTCTCGGATAATAAAGTCTCTTCTCTTAATGCATGTGCATAAATCGCTTGATTTATATCACCTAACAAAGTCATGCGACTAACCGGGAACATCTTCTTCATCAATGCAAACTGAAACGGTGTATAGTCCTGAGCTTCATCGATAAACAAGTGTTGAATCGCACGCTGTGCATCAAACCCTAACAAGCTTTTTTCAAAATAAATATAAGCAGGTGCATCTTCCCATGTTAAATATCTGTGCTTTAAATAGTCTTCCGTAATTCTACATATTTCCTGCCATTGATTTGGCAGTGTAACTTCTGTATCTGCAATTCGCCCTTTGCTCGTAAACAATTGACGAAACGATTTAAGCGGATCAACAAATGCAAGTTGCTTTACTTTTTTTCGTAGTGGACGTAATCGCCAAGCAACTACTCGTTTGCGTAACATTTCCTCTTCACGGTCATAATCATCAAATGTATCTTCTGAAAATCGATTTTCTTCTTGTAATGTTTGATGAACATCGACATAATCAGCCTTTTCCAATAGTTCACTTTCCTCTAATACCCAATCTTTCTCTCGTTCAATCTTCTCCAGTTTTTTTAATTGGTACAAAATCCAATTGGCTACTTTTTCTAAACGGTCTGGTATTGCTAAAGAACTTTCTGTTTGATAAAAGTATTTTTCAACCATTTGTTTTGGAATAACGATTTGCCCTCTAAATGTAATATTGCGAAAAACAAGTCCTTGATTAGACAATCGGTCTAAAAAGCGATCAATTAACTCTTTATAATCTAGGCTTGCTTTGTAATGCATAGCTTCAACTCTTGCCTCGTAATTTTCTGCTCTTTTTTGTAGATAATACTCCATTTGTTCGAAGGGCGTTTCCAATTGAAAGCTATCATCTAATTGACGGTGTAAATATTGATAGAAAGTCATCTGTTGCATATTATCTTCACCAAGCTCCGGCAGAACGGTTGCTACATAACTGTTGAATAATGGATTTGGTGAAAATAGCACAATTTGTTCCGACGTTAATGTTTCGCGATAACGATATAATAAATAGGCTACACGCTGTAATGCTGCTGACGTTTTACCACTACCCGCAACACCTTGCACAATTAGCACTCTTGCTTTTTCATTCCGGATAATTTGGTTCTGTTCTTTTTGAATGGTTGAGACAATACTTTTCATTTTCGTGCTTGCCTGATTTCCTAGTACAGATTGCAATAAATGATCACCTATTGTCAGCCCCGTGTCGAACATTCCCTGTAGTTCGCCATTACGAATCATATATTGTCGTTTTAACGTTATTTCCCCGGAAATATTTCCTTGAACGGTGTCATAACTTGCCGGACCTGGTGGATAATCATAGTACATGCTCGAAATAGGTGCTCTCCAGTCATATACTAGAAAATTCTCTTCCGCTTCATCCATCACTGAAGCCAAACCTATATAAATGGACTGTTCGTCGGTTTGCCCATCTTCTTGAAAATCAATCCGTCCAAAATAAGGTTTATCCTTTAATCGGTGCAGGATATCTAAACGTTCACTTACCTGTCCATGGCTTCTTTCACGTTCCGACAGAAATTCAGCTTGCTGCTTAATACTCGCTTCTGTTTCAATTTTATCGTCCATTTCTTCTATATTAACTGTTACGTCTTCCCAAAAATCACGTCTGATATCAATGACATCTTCTTTTAAACCTTTCACTCTCGATTGTAAGGTTGTGATTTTCTTATCAATTTCTTCCACTACATCTGTTACTCTTTGCTTTTCCTGTTGCCATTCTTGACCTTCTCGCTCGTCTGCTGCCACTGATTCCACCTCCGTGACGTTGATTTTGTCATCTTTTTTATCGCGTCCCGTAAGACACCTTACTTCATCCTTTAATGGACACTAACACCCTAAGAAGTTTCGCTGTCCATCAGTGGATAAAAAAGTCTCACTATATTATATTCCAACTAAACTTGTATCAATCATAAACAGTTTGTGTTGTGACTAGATTAGCATAAAAACCTTTTTCTTTCATTAATGTTGAATGGGTACCTTTTTCAATTATTTTTCCTTCCTTTAGAACAAGTATCATATCAGCCTTCTCGATTGTATTCAAGCGATGTGCAATCACAAAACTAGTTTTCCCTTCCATTAAGGTTTCTAATGCATCTGTTATTTTTAATTCGGTTATCGTATCAATACTACTTGTCGCCTCATCTAATATTAAAATCGACGGGTTAGCCAATATTGCTCTTGCTATTACAATTAGTTGCCGTTGACCCTGGCTTATTCCTTGTCCATTGCCTTCAAGCACCGTATCATATTGGTTTGGCAGTTGTTCAATAAAAGTATGAGCATTTGCCATTTTTGCAGCGTCTACCACTTCCTGATCCGTAGCATTTAACTTTCCGTACCTAATATTTTCTCTAACCGTCGTATCAAATAAATAAGAATCCTGTAATACCATACCTAATTGACTTCGAATACTTTTATTGGTTAGATTTTTCATTGAATAGCCATCTAATAAAATATCTCCCGCTTGTTCTTCAAAAAATCTGGCCAACAAGGAAATGATCGTTGTTTTTCCCGCTCCTGTGGGGCCAACTAATGCTACCGTTTGACCTGGCTGTACATGAAAGGAAATATTGTGCAGGACATGTTCGTCTGTATGATAAGAAAATGAAACATTCCGAAAGACCACATCTCCTTTTACCTTGTCAATATCTTGCTTTTGTTGGTTTGTTTCTTCCTGCTTCTGATCCATTACTTCAAATGCTCGCTCGGCACCTGCAACAGCAGACAGAATCGTATTAAATTGATTGGCTAAATCATTCAATGGACGAGTAAATTGGCGTGCATATGTCGTAAATGTTACGATAACCCCAATTGTAATAGCAGTTGCATTGGTAGCAAGAACTATCCACCCACCAACACCGACGATAATGGCAAAACCAAAGTTATTTAAGCCATTCATTAACTTCGGAATGAAACCAGAATAGACTTGCGCCCAATACCCTACTTTTCTTAATTGTTCATTATGTTTTCGATACTGCTCAATTACACGGTGCTCTTGGTGAAATAGTTTTACCATCGAATGACCTGAAAAGGTTTCTTCTAAAAAACCAGTCATTTCACCAAGTTCGCGCTGTTGTTCCTTAAAATAATAACCCGTTCTATTCGTAATCCATTTCATCCCAAGATACATCAATGGAACGATCGTTACGGTCATCAATGTCAGTAAGGGACTAAGTAAAAGCATTACAATTAATGTACCAACAAGTGTTAATAGGCTTGTTGTCACTTGGATAACAGCTGTATTTAGTGTTCTACTAACATTTTCAATATCATTTGTCAGCCGACTCATCAAATCCCCACTTTGGGACTCTTGAAATTGCATGATTGGCAAACGTAGTACATGCTCAAAAAGATCTTTGCGCATTGCAAAAACGGTATTTTGTGAAATATCAATCATCCAATAATTTTGTAATGCCAACGCTACAGATTGCAAAACAAATATTAGTGCTAGCAGAATAAGTAGCATTTCAAATGACAGAACGAATGCTGCACCTGTCATTACATCTACTGCCACTCCAATCAAATATGGACCGAGCAAGGACAATACAGCGCCTAAAAACACCATAACCAAAACAAGCCAGAACAGCAGCTTATCCACTTTCATATAGTTCCAAATTCTTGACAAAGTAGCACGAAAGTTTTTTACTTTTGTTTTTTTTCCTACCATTGGGTGATGCCTTGAGGAAGGCTGAACTTCTATCTTTTTGTTAGCCATCCAATGTCACCCCTTCCCTTCGCTGCGTATGCCACATAGTTTGATACAAAGTATTCGTTTGTAGTAATTGCTGATGTGTATCTAGTCCGGCAATACTACCTTTTTCTAACAAAATAATCTGATCAGCATCTTTGACAGAGCTGATTTTTTGCGAAACAATAAACGTAGTACATCGTCTCTTTCTAATCGCCTCTAAAACACGTGATTCTGTTGTGGCATCTAGTGCACTTGTACTATCATCAAGCAACAATACACGTGGGGTATCTGCTAGTGCCCTGGCAATCGATAACCGTTGTTTTTGACCTCCTGACAGATTTACACCTCGTTGGCCAATCAGTGTCTGATAAGTATCTGGCAAAGTCATAATAAAGTCATGAAGTTGGGCTTCTTTCGCTACTTTTTCCGCTTGTTCTTGCGTGAGGTGTTCATTTCCCCATGTGATATTATCGAGAATCGTCCCTGAAAATAGAAACCCTTCCTGAGGGACCAATGTTATATCGTATCTTACTTGATTTCCCAATTGTTCGATCGGTTGACCATCCAGATAAATGGTCCCTGCTGAAGGGTGATAAAGATATGGAATCAGATGTAATAATGTTGTCTTTCCTGATCCAGTTTCACCTAAAACACCTATCTTCTCTCCTTGCTTAACATGAAAATGAAGATTCCGTAGTATTTCCTGACTTGTATTGGGATAGGTAAAGGAAACATGATCAAAGCTAATTTCCCCTTTAATCCGAGCTCTTTCTCGTTGTTCGATAACCTCATCATCTGCAGACTGTTCAAGAATATCATCAATGCGCTTTGCAGAAGCTCGTCCTCTTGACAGGTTCATAAGTAAAAAAGAGAACACACCAAAGGAAGCCAGCATTCTTGTTGCATAGTTAATTACCCCTACTACTTCACCAGCTCTAGCAGACCCGGTTTCAAGTTGTATGAAACCAAACCATAACAAGCCGATCATTGCGATATTCATAATGAGCATGACAATCGGCATGACAACTTCCATTACCCATAATGCTTGTCTATTTTTATCCTTCAGACTTTTATTCACTTTTGAGAATCGATTATTTTCAAAAGTCAAACGGTGAAAAGCTTTCACTAGTTTGATTGCCAACAAGTTTTCGCGGATTACATTATTAATTTGATCAATTCGTTCCTGAACATGTCGAAACAACCGCATTCCTTTTATCATCAACCAAAACATAACTACAAATAAGACCGGAATTGTAGCTAGTAAAATCAAAGCTAAAGGGATGTTTAGTGTAAAGGACATCACAATTCCAAAGATGATAAACAAAGGCGCACGCAACATAATCCGCATAAAGGCGAATAATAAATTTTGGACTTGTATCACGTCATTCGTCATTCTTGTCAATAAAGTTGATGTGGCGAATTGCTGTATCTTCATTGCAGAAAACATTTGGATCCTACGAAACATATCATTCCGCATATCATGTCCTACACCTTGACTCACTTCTGCCGCAAAGAAAGAGCTTGTAATACCGGCTACAAATGCTAATAAGGTCATTGCCAATAGAATAGCTCCATAAAAATAGATAATCGACATATCTTCAGCGACAATGCCTTCGTCAATTATTTTTGCCATAATGATCGGCTGCACAAGTTCTACGATTAACTCTACTACCATCAGCAAAAGTGCTAGAATCATTGCTTTTCTATATGTATCTGCATATTTGAAAATAATTTTCATCGTTTTCCTCCATTATCTCTCTATTTTTATATTATAACGGAGATAAAGCGCTTCCTCCATTGATTCTAATAAAGAAAGTGTAAATTTTGTAAATCTATCGATAAAATTGTTATATTTCGGTAAATCATATAGATTTTTAACAGCTTTCGATAGATAATGACATTGCAAGAAGTACTATGGAATACAAAGATACTGTCAGTTTTTTTACCACTATAATAGATTTTATTGGTTAATCCATAGACAATATTCTTGTAAAACTAAAATTTCTAAGGGGGAATTAGAGATGAAAAAATGGCTTTTATTGTTAATTGCATTGTTAACAATGTTTGTCATCTCTGCTTGTGGGTCTAGTGATGATACAAATGGAAGCAGCGATGAAGACAGCGAGAACACAGAAGTGAATTCAAACGAGGATACAGAAGAAACGGAAGGAAATGAAGCAGAAGCTAGTGAAGAAGGAGACACTCCAGATCAACTTGTTATGGGGTTTGTTCCATCACAAGATTCTGACACTATTGCAGATACCGTTGCACCTTTAGCGGACAGGCTGTCTGAAGAATTAGGCATTCCTGTAGAAGGAAAAGTTATGACAAACTACACAGCATTAGTAGAAGCAATGGGGACAAATGAAGTTCAAATCGGATTCATTCCTGCTTTTGCATATGTATTAGCGAATGAAAAACATGGTGTGGAAGTCCTCTTAAAATCTGAACGTTATGGTAGCGGAACATATGTAGCACAATATCTTGTCAGCGCTGACTCTGATTATGAAGAATTAGCTGATTTAGAAGGTGCCGTTTGGGCTTATGGTGACCCAACATCTACGAGTGGATACTTATTCCCAGCAGCACAAATTATGGATGAGTTTGGTGTAGATGATCCACAAACAGAATTTTTCTCTGAAGCATATCAAACTGGTGGACACGACAACTCAGCGATTGAAGTTTACCAAGGAAATGCAGATGTAGCAACAACATTCGATGATGTTCGTACCAATTTAGAAGAAGAATATCCGGATATCATGGAAAAAACAAGAGTACTTGGATACACAGACGAAATTCCTAACGATACTATTTCTGTAACGAAAGAATTAAGTGATGAGCTTGTACAAACGATTAAAGATTCTTTTCTTTCATTTAACGAAGATGAGGATATGATTCAAATTATGAATGAAGTGTACAGCTGGGATGCAATCATTGAAGCTGAAGACAGCGAATATGACGTTGTCCGCAGTACTTACGAGAAATTCGGTGACGATATTAGCTTAGATGAATAAGACAAGTTGAACAGGAGAGAGCTTGCTCTCTCCTGTTTCGATATGAAGGAAAGGGGCTAGACCATGATTGAGTTTAATGATGTCTCACTTGTCTATCCAAATGGGACAGAAGGATTAAAAAATATAAATGTAAAAATCAATGAAGGAGAATTTGTTGTTATTGTCGGTCTTTCCGGTGCAGGTAAATCTACTTTTATCCGTAGTATTAACCGACTTGTAACACCTACTAGTGGTTCTTTAATAGTAGATGATGAGGATATATTAAAAGCAAAAGGCAAAGGTTTACGAAAACTCCGTACTAAAATCGGGATGATTTTCCAAAGCTATAACCTTGTTAAGCGGTCGACCGTGATCAAAAATGTTATTTCAGGTCGCTTAGGTTATACAGGTACTTTTAAAAGTATCATGAATCTTTTTTCTAAAGAAGATAAATTATTAGCTTATGAAAATTTGAAACGTGTCAATATAGAAGAAAAATTATATAACCGTGCTGATGAATTAAGTGGCGGGCAGCAACAACGTGTTAGTATCGCTCGTGTACTGACACAACAACCGAAGTTAATTTTAGCAGATGAACCGGTAGCAAGCCTTGATCCACCTACTTCTCATCAGGTCATGAAATATTTAAAACAGATTAATCGTGAAGATAAAATCACTACGATTGTAAATCTTCACTTTATTGATATGGCAATGGAATATGCCGACCGAATTATTGGTATGCGCGCTGGTGAGGTGGTTTTTGATGGACCGGCAAGTGAAGTAACGGAACAAACATTTGAAGAAATCTATGGTCGTTCGATTCGAGATGAAGACCGTCGAGGAGGGGTGGAGGATGAGTAAAGAATCTTCCTTCGTTCCAAAAGGATTATATCCTTTTAAAACCAAGTTGATCATCACGATCTCTTTAATTGTAGTCCTCGGCTTTTACTTACTCAGCTCGATCAAAACGGAATCATTTATTGTCCACTTTTTTGTAAAGATACCGAATGTTTTCGGATTAATTGGGGATTTCTTTCCTCCTGATTGGGGTTATGTCAATCAAGTTTGGCCGAAACTGTTTGAAACGATACATATCGCTATTATTGCAACTACTGTTGCAGTGATTATCAGTATACCTTTCTCATTATTAACTGCTAATAATGTGACAACCAATTCCTGGATCTATCAAGGGATGCGCATGATCTTAAATATCATCCGTACTATTCCAGATATTATTTTAGCAGTTGTGTTTGTCGGATTGTTTGGTATCGGTGCTTTTTCTGGGATTATTGCCTTAATTATTTTCGCTGTCGGGATTCTAGTAAAACTGATGAGTGAAGTCATTGAAACAATTGATATGAACCCAACTGAGGCAATTCGGGCATCGGGTGGGAATGGGTTACAGACGATTAGTTTTGCGATTGTGCCACAAGTACTGCCGCAATTTATTTCATTCAGTCTATATGTTTTTGAAATTAACATCCGTGCCTCACTCGTATTAGGATTGGTTGGTGCCGGTGGTATCGGGCAATTGTTAAACACACAGATCAACTTCATGAACTACCCGGCTGTTAGCACCATTATTATTATTGTATTTGCCGTTGTAGTTGTGATTGATATTATTAGTGGTAAGTTAAGGGAGGGACTCGTATAATGGCAGAACAATTGACCCTTCCAGAAAAACCAAAAAGTAAGCTTACATTAGTTAAACGAATTTTCATTTTTATCATCATTGCTCTGATTTATATTTGGACATTTACAAGTATTGAAATACGGTGGGATAATATATTCAGTGAACGAACATTGGCTAATTTCGATCGGATTATACCGAAATTCTTCCAGCCAGCAGTTGAAGAAACTGGAAGTATAATGGAGAAGATGTTCGAGACACTGTTTATCGCCTATACCGGGTCTTTAGCAGCAGCCATCATTGCCATACCACTTGCGTTTTTATGTGCGTCGAATATGGTGCGCAACAAATTTCTGAATAATATCGGCATGTGGATTTTAGGTGGTGTTCGTGCCTTTCCTGAAATTGTGCTTGCGATTATTTTTGTGGCAGCTGTTGGACCGAATCCTTTTGCAGGCGTATTGGCGATTGCGATTGGCTCAACCGGTATGCTAGGAAAGTTATATTCCGAAGTTATTGAATCGATTGATATGCATGTTATTGAAGCTTTGGAAGCCAGTGGTGCAAATAAATTTCAAATTTTATTTTACGGGATCTTCCCACAAGTATTACCTGAATTTATGTCTTACGCGATCTATCGATTCGAAATCGACGTTCGTGCTTCATCCGTCTTAGGGATTGTAGGCGCGGGTGGTATTGGTACATTGATTACCTTTGCCTATATGAATCGAAATTGGGAAGAAGTAGGGATGATTCTGTTAGTAATTATTATTACGGTTACCATTATTGATCAAATATCAGGATTTATTCGTAAGCGATTGGTTTAGAGTTTATAACTTTGGTTTTATTAGAGTGAGCTCAGTGGGCTCACTCTTTTTGAATTTATCAGCCAATCCAACTGCCTACTTTTTCTTTCCATACGAACGAAACCGCCATCGTAAAAAACAATGACGGTTTCGTTTTATTGATCTTCACTAATTTTAATTGAATAAGCCTCTGATCGAGTCGAGAAGGTTTTGGAAGAAGTCCTTGACTGATTGCCAAAATCCTTCCGTGTCGCCTCCAGTAACTTCATCTAATTTACCTTTCAAATCACCAACAATTGATTCCAGTTGGTCGGTAACTTTTCCAAAATCGATATTCAAGTCACGCATTCTCTCAAAAAGATTGGTTAACATCTCTCTGTCTTCAGGACTCAATTCAATGTTTAATTGATCCAGTTGCTCACTGACAATACGTTCGACATCTTCTTTTGTTGCTGGGTTTTTTTCCGAGATTTCTCGTTTTATTTCACTTAAAAGCTCACTTACTTTTTCTTTATCAATGCCTGCATCTTCTGCTAAATCTGTCGCAACATCTAATTCTTCATTTGCTACTTCCATTCGGTCTTGGTCTAGTGATTCACCATCGACATTAAAAGCCTTATAGATACCAGTTAAAGCTGAATGTCCTGATACCTTCAGTGGTGACGCTACTTCAATCACTGCATTTTCCACGCCCGCTGTTAATAAGGCGTTAGCGTACATTTCATTCGTTACTTCTGTAATGTTTTCCGGATTGACAACATTAACAACTACTCCACCATCATCTTTTCGAGTAATTTTGGCAGAGGAGTACATATTAGAGCCTGGATCTCCTCCGATATAGTTGACAAGATCCTCAGCCGTAACAGTATATTCATCTACTTGATCAGGATTAGTTGCATTCAATAAATTTCTTACTGTATCTTTCTGTGAGTCTGAGAGAGCTTCACCAAGCACTAATTTTGGTTTACCATATTTTTCATCAATAACATTATCATCGCCATCACTTGCTAAAGCAAAAGGCGCGATAGCTAGTCCAATGAAGGTCACTACAATAAGCATCCATGTTATTCTTTTCATAGATTAACTCCTTTTCGCCAAAGTACTTACTCTTATATTATGATAGATTTTTATAATTATGGGAAGAAATTTATATCTTTTTCTATACTTTTTCCTAAAACGAAAGCGATTAAACCTATAAAGTGTGTTTTCCCTCTGTAGGGGTTAGCTAAACAATTTCTTTGATAGTGGGGATTACAAAAGATTTAGCAACGTGTAAAAGAATAACTGAGCAAAAACCACTCGGAAAAGTGAATCTTTAGGTCAAACAATTTCCATAGGAGTTGAAGTGGTGGCCTACTCGACAACATATGTGAGACCTAGTAGCTTGGGTTATTATTCAGTGTCGCTTATCACCAATTCACAATACTTTGGTATCAAGGTTTCTTCCATGAAAATTAAAAACTCCCAGCCTAATAGGAGGACTGGAAGTTTCTTTTACTTATTTTTTTGCAATAACATCCATTTCGACGCCCACACCTTTAGGTAACTTACTAACCTCTACAGTAGCTCTTGCGGGATATGGTTCCTCTAAAAATTTCGCATACGCTTCATTTATAGTAGCGAAATCATCCATGTTCGTAATATAAATCGTAAACTTTACAACATTGGCAAACGTTAAACCTGCTTCTGTTAAAATTGCTGCTAAATTTTTCATTACTTGATTGGTCTGAGCGGCAATATCCCCCTCTACTACTTCCATTGTTTCCGGATTAAGCGGGATTTGTCCTGAAACGAAGACTAAGTCTCCCGCATCAATCGCTTGTGAATAAGGACCAATTGCTTGTGGTGCTTTATTTGTATGTACTGCTTTAACCATTTTTACTACTTCCTTTCCATACTTGTATTTACAGAAAATTTTAACATATAATTAATTTTTAGTAGAATATTTATAACACAATATTTTTAGGAAGGATGATGATAATGGAAAAGACGTTTTCTTTAAAAACGAGTCACCATGATCAAGTGATTGATATTACATCAGAGGTTGCCCAATACCTTCATGAGCAAAATGTTTCAGATGGTATTGTAATTGTTTCATCATTGCACACAACAGCAGGAATTACCGTAAATGAAAATGCTGATCCAGACGTAAAAACGGACTTTTTGCGTAGGTTACGTGAAGTTTATCCATGGGAGCACCCGGAGGATTTACATATGGAGGGAAATACCGCTGCACATTTAAAGGTGAGCACTGTTGGTCATAATCAAACAATGGTTGTTTCCAATGGACGGCTTGTCTTAGGAACATGGCAAGGAATTTATTTCTGTGAATTCGATGGACCGCGTCATCGGAAATTCCACGTCAAAGTGATGGAAGGATAAAGGGAAACTCCCTTAGGTTTGTTACCCCGCTACGTTGTTCGAAAAATGAGAATTTGCAAGCAACAAATTGTTTACATAACCTGCTATTCTCGGTGGAATCCTAAGGGAAAGGGAGGGTTTTAAAATGTCGTTAAACATGACTGAAAATGAGATCTCATTGGCAATTATTCAAGCAGTAAAAGATGGAAAGAAAGCAGTATTCCAAGAATTGATCGATGAACTACAGCCATACGATATGGCACGACAATATCACAACCTTCCGGTAAAACATCGAAATAAGTTTCTTCTCTATTTGTCGATAGAACAATTAACAGATCTTTTACAGGAGCTGGATAAAGAAGAGCAGTTAGAAGTTATTTATAAATTAGGGATCGAAAAATCCTCCAAAGTATTAGACCTGATGCAAAATGATGACTTAGCCTCTCTTCTTACCGATTTAGAACCGGAAAAAATTGAAGAATTGTTATCGGAAATGCAAGAGGAAGAATCAAAAATAGTCCAAGGTCTGATGAATTATCCGCTTGAAACAGCTGGTAGACTCATGAACAACCGCTATGTGTGGATTCCGCAGCATTACACCATTCGTGAGGCTGTTGATAAATTAAAACACTTTGCAGAGTTAGCTGAATATTTGAACTATCTCTACGTCATTGATGAAGATAAAAAGCTAGTCGGTGTCGTATCGTATAAAGACCTACTTTTAGCTGATTTACAAGATAAAATAAAAGAAGTCATGTATCGCAGAGTGGTAAAGGCGGATGTACATACAGATCAGGAAGAGGTTGCCAAACTGATTAGCCGTTATGATTTCGTATCCTTGCCTATTGTTGAACGTGATAATACTTTAGTTGGTGTGGTTACTGTTGATGACGTCATCGATGTTGTTATGCAGGAAGCGAATGAAGATATTGAAAAATTATCAGCTTCCGGTAAAGCGATCAGTTTCAACACAAAACCTTTTGTTGCAGCTTATAAAAGGCTTCCTTGGTTAATCTTATTACTATTTATTGGACTTATATCAGGCAGTATTATTAGTAGTTTTGAAGAAACATTAGAGTCAGTTGTCGCCTTAGCATTTTTTATGCCGCTCATTGCCGGCATGACGGGAAATACCGGGACACAATCATTAGCAGTGGTTGTTCGTGGATTAGTATCGGAAGACTTGACTTTCAAACAAGTACTGAAGTTGATTCTCCGTGAATTATGGGTTGGCATTATTATCGGCGTGACATGTGGTCTTATGATTGCGGTGATTGCTTATTTATGGAGAGGGAATATGACGCTAGGATTAGTCGTAGGCAGCTCCTTATTGATTACCTTAATTATTGGGACGTTGGCTGGTACGATCATTCCATTAATTTTATATAAATTGAAGGTAGACCCTGCAGTCGCCTCTGGTCCGCTCATTACAACCATTAACGATATTTTTTCCTTATTGATTTACTTCGGCATTGCCACGGCATTTATTACAAGACTAATGTGATGTGCAGAGCTGTGATGGGATGCTCGTTGATCCTGCTGTCTAATAAGACATATTTAATCATAAGAAAAACTTAGTGCGCCCGAATAGAAATGTAGCGAGCTGAATTTTACGGGAAAAACTGCAAAATAAAATTGTAAGGTTTCCTTGTAAAGTTAGATTAACAAGGAAACCTTACAATGAAAATGAACAGTTTTCCCCGTAAACATATAATTACCGGGAAATCCATCGAATAGAATGAGCGGTTTTCCACGTAAGATGTTAGTCTATGATAGCCCCGCTAGTTAACGCTCCATTTTAAAAGTCAAAGTATTCTTTTGCGTTGTAATAGGAAATGTTTTGTACAATCTCCGCTAGTGTTTCTTCATCATTTGGATATTCACCATTTTCTACCCACTCGCCGACCAGGTTACACATAATACGGCGGAAGTATTCATGACGTGTGTAGGATAAAAAGCTACGTGAATCCGTAAGCATACCAATAAAGCGACTAAACACACCAATATCAGCGAGTGTCTCCATTTGATTGATCATGCCTAGCTTCGTATCATTAAACCACCAAGCTGTACCGAATTGCATTTTTCCTGGTATGCCTCCACCTTGGAAGCTACCAATAATCGTGGCAATCGTTACATTGTCTCTTGGATTTAATGAATACAAAATCGTTTTCGGTAAAGCATCTGCTTTATCTAATGAATCCAGTAATTTTACCAATGGTTGTGCTACTAAACTATCATTCATCGAGTCAAATCCAGTATCTGGACCAAGCTCATTAAACATGCGAGCGTTATTGTTGCGGTGAGCGTTAATATGATATTGCATTGCCCAGCCTTTTCCATGATATGCTTTCCCTAAAAAGGTAAGTGTAAATGACTTATATTTTTTCTCTTCTTCTAAAGATACTTTCTCTCCTTTTAATGCTTTAGCAAAAATAGCACTAACTTCCTCTTCTGATGCTTCCTCGTACATCATTTCGTCTAATGCATGATCAGAAACTCTACCACCGATTTCATGGAAGAAGTCAACCCGTTTTTGTAGCGCTTGCAAGAAAGCATCATAAGATTCAATTGCAACACCTGAAACATCCGCTAGTTTTTCTACCCAGCTTGTAAAACCGTCGCGGTTAATCTCCAACCCTTTATCTGGACGGTAGCTTGGCAATACTTTTACATTAAAATCAGAATCCGCTTTGATTTTTTCATGATATTCTAAAGTGTCTGTTGGATCATCTGTTGTGCAAATAACTTCTACTCCAGATTTCACGATGAAGTCTCGAACATTCCATTCTCCGCTGTTTAAAAGCTTATTAACCTTTTCCCAAATAGCAGGTGCTGTATTTTCATTGAGTGTTTCTTCAACTCCGAAATAGCGTTTTAATTCTAAATGTGTCCAATGATAAAGTGGATTTCCGATCAGCTGAGGTACTGTTTTTGCCCATGCTAAGAACTTATCGTAATCACTTGCATCGCCTGTCACATATTTTTCTTCTATACCGTTTGCTCTCATTGCCCGCCATTTATAATGATCTCCGTATAACCATACTTTAGTAATGTTTTCAAATTGCGTATTCTCATAAATTTCTTGTGGGCTTAAATGACAGTGGTAATCGATAATAGGTAAATCTTTCGCATACTTGTGATACAATGTTTCAGCAGTCTTATTCGTCAATACAAAATTATCATCCATAAAGGACTTCATTATATCCCCACTTTCCTAAAATTTTCAGTTGCTATTATCATATTATCATAGCTTCAGAGTTTTCAGATATTATAAACCTAGTAAATCCAAGTGTCGTCCGATATGTTTTACTAATGCTTGTCGATACGCGTCTTCATTCTTCATTAGTGTTTCGAAGAATTCTGCTCTAAACAAATCATCACCAGCGTCATCTTTAGCAGTCAAAAGAATTCCATATGTAACATGGAATAATTGACGGGACGCATCATGATCCATATATGTTGGTAGATTCGCATCTTCTGTTTCATTTAATGGTGCTACACTTTCTAAGTCTGGTGTAACGTGATAATACTTCAATGTCTCTTCAAAATGCTCTTCCGCATAGACATGCATTCGACGATAAAGGTCTGGGTTTACCTGTGCAATGACGCGGACTGCTTCTAGCCAGTTCGTACCTGCTGTTTTAATATGCAGTAATCCTTCGGTATACTTTCCGATAATCGGAAATACACTGAATTTATCACTACCAGAGTGGATACTTAGCTTGTAACCAAAGTGCTTAGCGATTTCCGCATGTTCCTGCAATTCTTTCTCAAATTGAGTAAGGTCACCAATGTAATCAATTCCTTTTTGGAACTCACCACAGAATCTTGGAGCTAAACTTTGAACTGTAACACCTCTTCTGCGGAGTTCTTCTGCTACGAAAAAGTGAGCTTCCGGAGCCGTAACGGTTTCTGTTTCATCAATGGAGATTTCAAAATCGATCGCTTTCTTAGCTTTGGAAATATACTCGTTATACACATGCTCCATAAAATCAATCGCTTCACCATAAACAAGTACATTCTTATGAAGACTTGCTTCATCAAATGATATATCCAACCCTTGTACGGTAAATGTTTTGTTTAGATAATGGCTGTTAAAGTATTCTTTACGATCTACAGGTAAATCAGCATATTCTTTATTAATATCACCTTCTACCATACCTTCGACATCATTGCGAATCTGTTCGGAACAGTCCAATGTAATAAAAGAGAAACCTAAATCTAACGCATACTCAATATCCTTTTCTAATTTAATATGATCGGCATCCGCACCATACCCATCTTTATAGCCTTCTTGGAAAACAGCAAAAGTTGCCGCATCTAAAATATCTGTCATGGTTCGGTTTAGTAGGGTTAATTCACGAACACTTTGCTGCGCGAGAATTGGCTTTACTTTTCTCCCTTTGACTGTTTCAATATGTCCAGGTGAAGCTATACCTAAACGATCACCAAGTCCCATTGTCGCAATTTCTGTACCAAAAGCTTGTGGTTTCGTATAGTCGAAGAATTGATTCAATACTTTACTGTTGGCGTGTGTTAAGGAACACACTTTTCCGTTCGCTACTACGTCCCCTTGTAAAGCATCATATAAAGGACCTTCCCCTGCTGCTACCAAGTATTTCGTTGTATCCGACTTTACCATTACAACAGAAGTATTTTCTTTCTTTTCAAGTGACTGGTCATAAACTTGTATTGCTTCCGATGACTTCGGTAATTCCCCCGCCTGCAATGCTTCCACTACTGATTGAAATTGTTCCATTATCTCCACTCCTTTTTTGTTAACGGTTCCATTGTTTTAATAAAAATTAATAACAACGTTGTTATTTTTATGATATACTATTTAAAAATAGAACACAACTATAATTAATAAATTTTTCAGAAAGTTAAAGGTGATTATGATGAATGTGACCATTAAAGATATTGCAAAAGAAGCGAATGTTAGCTATTCCACAGTATCCAAAGCATTAAATAACAGCCCGCTTGTGAAAGAAGTGACGAAACAAAAAATACTGCGTGTCGCAAAAGAAATGGGCTATGAACCAAATTTAGCCGCCAAACAATTAGTCCGAAAAAAGACCGAAGTGGTCGGTTTAATTTGGCCTACCATTGAAAGAATTGTACTCGCAACATTAGTAACCAATATTAGTAAAGCATTTGAATCCACCCGCTATTCGATGATTTTATCTGTCGACTCCACGGATACAGCGATGGAAACCTTTAAAAAATTCCAAGTGGATGGCATGATTGTTTTCGCCGAATCAGAGCAGATGATTCCTGAGGAAAATATTCCGCTTGTTGCCTATGGTGTATCAGGAAAACGTGAGGTAACGTATCCAATCATTGATGCCAATCATGAACAGGCGATGGAAAAAGCAGTACAATATTTATATGATTTAGGACACCGAAATATAGCTTATGTCGGGTTAATGAATACAGATGATGCCTTACAAAATGAGAAAGTGGATGGATATCAAAAAGCCATGAAAAAAATAGGGCTTACGGAGCAAAGTATTGCAACAAATGGATTAGATTGGTTTGACGGTTACCTAGCAGTAGATGATGTATTACAATTAGAAAAGCGACCAACAGCTATCATCGGTAGCAGCTATGATATTAGTGGTGGTATATTACGGTCCTTACAAGAAAAAGGGGTAGGTGTACCAGAGGACATCTCTTTAATCAGCTATGATAATATTCCGCAAATGGAAACAACAGAAATTCCGATGACATGTATCGGGGTACCAGTTGATGAGCTTGCCGAGGAAATTGTCCAGGCAGTTATTCAACGGATTGAGTCAGAAGAACAACCTGTTGTAAGGAAGTTAAATCCATCCCTAACAGAACGGCAAAGTACTGGACCAGTACTGGAAGGTTGACTTCTAGTTTTTTAAAAAAGGGCTAGGACAAAACTAAATAGAATAAAGGAGAATCCGAACAATTTAAAATAACGGAGGTTAAATACGCAGACTCCTGCAGGAAAAGCACAAGCTGAAGATCCACTGTGTGAAGTGGTTTTCTTCACACAGTTAGCTGAAGCGCCCGCGAAAGCGAAGTATTTTGACGGAGCGTTAAGTCAGCTCATGTTTAAATGTTCAGCTTTTTCCTATCTCATTACTCTTTTGTCCCGGGCCTCAATGGCTTGGATAATCACTTATTCCAAATCAAATGCACCTGAACAAATAAAATGCATTCGTTTCTCAAGATGGTGTTTCAGCGGGATTAGGGCTTCGTTATTGATTAATTCTACTTCATCTTGATAATATACAAACGTCTTACCAATCAATCTATCCAACACTCGAATGGAACGTTGCTGCATACCTTCCTCGAAAAAAGTTTCAATTTTATATCGTTCTTTCTTTTTTGTCATTATCATTATTGCCTCTCCTTACACCTATAATAAAAGAATCATTCACTTATAATCTTTGATTTTTCCATACACTAAGTGGGGGTCTTATGGAAATTGATTACCATGTTGACCAAACAGAAAAACTTATTTTGATAATAATGCTGGCACTGTCAAAAACTCATAGTGGTCGATTTGCATCGATTCTTGTGGAAACTGTTTTACCAGAAGATCCACTCTTTCAAGCGGTTTTTGCTTGGAAAAGTTAGCTGAAAAACCCCACGGAAAGGGAAGCGGGCAGCCGGAGCGATGCTTTCCGTCTACATATCATTTCAAAATGACCACCTATGATACAAAAACACTATTATGCCGCGTATTATATGCTTTCCTATATAAATTACAAAAAACCAGTGGAATTCATCCCCACTGGTTCTGCAAGATTAATCGTCATATTCTACTTTCATGATCTCTCCATTACTTGCATCTATCTCTAATTCTAATTCGCCTTTATCTGTTCTCATTTCAAGTTCATACATATATCGGCCATCATCTTCATCTAATTCAAACTCTTGAATGGTTCCTTCGTATTTTTCTTTTGCAATCGAGCGCGCTTCATCTGCTGAAATCGTAACTTCTGATGAGAGTTTGTCGTCTTCATCGACTGAAATATATACTATTTCTCCTGACCGTGCATTAATTTTTAAGTCCACTTCCCCTTTATCAGTCCATATTTCCATTTCATAATAATAACTTCCATCGTCTTCATCAAGCTCCGCTTCTACAACTGTGCCAGAGTATTTTTCCGTAGCGATTGTTTTTGCTTCTTCCATTGAAATGAAAGAATTTTCTTGTTTTTCGGCATCATGTTTACTATCTGTCCGGTTATCAGAAAGTGATACCGTTGTAACTTCTTGATCCTTATCATTTTTTCGTTCTGACTCTTCCAAACTAATGATATCACCAGTTTCAGCATCTATTTTCAATTCATATTCACGATCTGTTTCCTCTAATTCCACTTCGTAAATCTTCTCATTATCATCCAATTCAAACTCTACAATTTCTCCTGAGAACTTAGCAGCGACTTTTTCCTTTGCCTCTTCTTTTGAAAGTTCAGCACTAGCTGAAGTTGGTGAGAACTGTAACGCTGCTAGCACCACTCCAGTTGTAATCAATCCAGATACAATAATAAAAAAAGTTTTGTTTTTCATTTTTTATTCCTCCTTGTTGTTGTTACTTCTATCATAGCCAAGGAAGATGAGGATACCCTGAGAGAAAAATGAGAAAACAGTGAGAAAAAGTTAGCTGCATTTTCACAATACTAAAAACCCGCTTCGAACCTTTCCGAAGCGGGCTGATTTATATAATATCGTTACACTTTTATAGTAAGATCTGCTAAACGGTGTGCAGATGCTTTTACTTCTTCTATTCCTTTAGCAATGATTTCGTCTCTTTTATCTGGCATCGCGTTATGTCCTTCGATAATTACTTCATCGATTATTTCCATACCGAATATTCCTCCGAATACATTGCGCATATAGTTCACAGCCATTTCCATAGGAGCCGCCTCAGGTGTGGAGTAAACTCCTCCACGAGCGTTTAGGAAAATAGCCTTTTTGTCTGTCATTAAGGGAATTAAGTTACCTTCAGCACCATATT
The DNA here is from genome assembly GCF_010994055.1 of Gracilibacillus thailandensis. Taxonomy (NCBI): domain Bacteria; kingdom Bacillati; phylum Bacillota; class Bacilli; order Caryophanales; family Bacillaceae; genus Gracilibacillus; species Gracilibacillus thailandensis. The sequence continues at coordinate 89,688 of NZ_WJID01000001.1, forward strand.
TAAATGAGAACCCTGCAGCATATACATAATCAATAAATGTTTGTAATTTTGCTGGAATAGTCAAATTCCATAGTGGAAAAGTGAATACTACTACATCTGCAGCAGAAAAAGCATCCATTGCTTTTTGCTTTGCAGCTAACAGTCGTGATTCCACATCTGTTAATTCCTCATCATTTTCTACTTTACCGAATGCATTGAACAGGTCCTGTCCAAAGAACGGTGTATCTTCTTCGTACACATCATAGGTAGTTATATTTAATTCTTTACCTTCCAATTCAGCCATAAAAGCTTCATACATTTTACTGGAAATTGCTTCTGTTGAAGGACGATTATTTGCTTTTACTACTAATACATTCATGTTATAACGCTCCTTTGTTGCTATTTTCATAGGTTGATATGCTCATTTGTGAGCATATTAATGTTGTCCTCACACTTACGCTAATTATACTCGATAATAGGTATAATCGATAGTACGCACTTTAAAGTGCCATAGTATCAAAAAGGATACTATGGCAACTTGCATTTAGTTTAATAGTTTCCAAACCGATTGATATACATTTTTAAGTGGTATGTTATGCAGCTCCGCGATCTTTTTACAATCCTCATATTCAGGAGAAGCTTTGACAACTTTACCTTCCTGTAATCCTTCTTTTATCGTTACAGGTCCCCACTCTGTTTCGATTGTCCTTATGCTCCGTTCCATCCGATAAACGGTCAACGGATAATAGCGAAATCCTAAGGTGGTCGTTTCAGACAAAAGGATATCCTTCATAGCTGATAGCAAAGCTTCACTGCATAAAAGTTGTAATTGAACGGCTGGACGATTCTTTTTCATATAAATCGGTGTGTAATACACATCGTTTGCCCCTGCATCGAACAACTTGTCCATCACATAGCCAAGCCATTCACCCGGCGTATCATCCAAATTCACTTCTATCTTCATCATATTTTGATCCGTATGTTCGTAATCTGGCGGGTGTTTGCTCATTACCTTCACCTCAGAATTTTTCTTTTACAGGAACCACTACAATAAAAAAGGTTATTGTAGTTTACTGTTTTTAGCTGAAGCCTAGATATCCCTTTGAGACCGGACATTTGTTCCGCTAATGATGACCAAAAGCGGCAAATTTAGGTCACTTAGGACATCTATTCCGTTATTCATCACAAAAAGTACTATTTTTTACCGAAAGTAAGCGAATAAAGGATTCAATGTCCGCTATCTGCGAAAAATCGGTATATTTCCTTTAAATAGCGCACTAGATGTCCACTAAGAAAATGTAATCGCCATATCCTAACCATCTATGTTGAAGAACGTCATTTAAAAAATGAGACTGATCATCGTCTCGCTTTATACTTCTGGTAAAATTCGTTTTAAGAATTGCTTTGTTCTTGGTTCTTGCGGTTGCTCCAGTATGTCTTTAGGATTACCTTGTTCCACAATATAGCCACCGTCCATAAAAATGACATGGTCGGACACATGCTTAGCGAATGAGACCTCATGGGTTACGACGACCATTGTCCAGCCTTCATTTGCTAAATCTTTAATAACCCCCAGCACTTCGCCAATCAACTCCGGATCTAGGGCAGATGTTGGTTCATCAAACAACATTAATTCCGGCTCGATCGCAAGGGCACGTGCAATACCAACACGCTGTTGTTGACCACCTGATAGCTGATGTGGATATAAATCTATCTTATCTTCTAATCCTACTTTTGATAGTAATTGTTTTGCATGGCTAATTGCCGATTGCTTATCTTTTTTCTGTACAATAACTGGACCTTCAATTACATTTTCCAATGCAGTTTTATGTGGGAATAGATTATAGGATTGAAATACCATTCCTGATTTCCTTCTTAATTGAAGCATCTCTTTCTTGCTTAGCTTCTGGTTAAAATCTAATGTAAAGCCGTCGTGAAATTGATAGTAGCCTTGATTAGGGATTTCCAGTCCATTTAAGCACCGCAATAATGTCGTCTTACCGGAACCTGATGGCCCCATAATCGTCACGACTTTACCTTTTCCTACATCTAAGTCAATATCTTTTAGAACGGCTAATTCACCAAAGCTTTTTTGAAGTCCTTGAATTGATAAAAGCATGTTATCCCCCCTCTACTTCGCTATATAACGTTCCAGCCTACGCTCAATGATTTCTTGAACAATCGATAATAAAAAGCAAATAATCCAATATAAGACCGCAGCTTCTGTATATAAAAGCAGAAAATCAAACGTATTTGCTGCAATTTCTTGTGCTTTTCGAAATAATTCCGTTACTAAAATCAATGAGGCTAGTGATGTATCCTTGACTAAACTAATAAACGTGTTTGATAGAGGTGGAATGGAAACCCTTGTTGCTTGCGGCAAGATAATTCGACGCAAAGTGGTCCCATATGTCATACCAACTGTATAGCCAGCTTCCCATTGTCCTTTTGGAATCGAAGAAATCGACGCACGAATCACTTCTGATGCATATGCCCCGACGTTTAATGAGAAAGCTATGACTGCACTTGGTAATGGGTCAATTGTTAATCCAATCGATGGTAACCCGTAAAACACGATAAATAATTGTACTAATAATGGTGTACCTCTAATGGCTGATACATAAAATACAGCAGGTGCTCGTACAATGGCAACTGAAGACAAGCGCATAACGGCTGTAAGTAGAGCAATCATGATACCAATCAAAAAAGAAACAAGTGCAAGGGGAATCGTATATTTGATTGCCCCTTCCACCATTGGCCAAAGTGCTCGCACAATTAAATCCCAATTACCTGAACCATTTGTAATAGTAAACAGCAGGTTACTGACTAGAAACATCTTCACCAAACCATTCTTCGGAAATTTCCGCTAATGTACCGTCTTCTTTCATTTCTGCTAAAGCTTCGTTAAATGCTTCTACTAGCTCTTCATTTCCTTTGCGGAATGCAAATGCAGTCTTGGAAACATTATCTTCTTCTGCTGCAATTTTGACTGATTCGTCTCCCGTTTGATTGATATATTCCAATACTGCTAGCCTGTCATTCACTGTTAAGTCGACACGTCCCAATTTAATATTTTCAATCGCTTGAGCCAGTCCTTCAACCCCAATAACTTCTGCTCCATTTTCTTCGGCAATATCATTAAAGTTACTTGTTAAAGATTGTGCAGATTGTTTACCTTCAATATCTTCAAATGAGGTAACTTCTTCATTATCTGCAGGGACTACTACTACTGCACCTGTATAAGTATATGGTTCTGAGAAGTCATATTTCTCTAAACGCTCTTCATTAATCCCCACCTGATTAGCAATCACGTCGAATCGTCCTGCATTTAAACCAGCAAACATGGAATCCCATTGTGTTTCATTAAATTCTACTTCTAAATCTAAACGAGAAGCCACTTCACGCATTACTTCCACATCGTAACCTGTTAAATTATCTTCTTCATCATGGAAAGTAAATGGTGCATATGTTCCTTCCGTACCAACTGTAATCACACCATCTTCTTGAATTTGTTCATATAAATTCGTGTCTGTATCTTCCTGAGTCTCTTCATTCGTCGTTTCTTGCTCATCGCCTGTATTTGATTCTTCTTGATCAGCAGTTCCACATGCTGCTAGAACAGCAAGCAAGCCAATGATCAGAGTAAAAAGTTGTATTTTTTTCATGTTGATAACCCCCAGTAATGTTGTCGGTTTTAAACTTTCTTTGCTGATTATACATGACGCCTTATTTAAAGTAAAACAAAAGAGAAGAGACGAATCAATATATTAGTCTCTTCTCTTTCCTATTAAATATGCTTAGACTTGCTGATATTTTGGCTGTAGATACTGAGTTATCATCCAACACTAGAACTAGCGAGAATTTCTTAAACACCGTTTTTACATTATAATACTTATTCCAATCAACACTGTCACTGTTGTTGGCTTATCTTGCTAACCAGCCGCCGTCTACTGCTAAGATGTGACCGTTCATGTAGTCTGATGCTTTGCTTGCTAGATATACTATTGTTCCCATCAAATCACTCGGATCTGCCCAATAACCAGACGGAATTCTCGATAAGATTTCTGCGTTACGCTTTTCATCGGAACGGATTGGCGCAGTATTCTTCGTTGCAAAATACCCTGGTGCTATGGCATTTACTTGTACCCCATGTTCTGCTAACTCATTCGCAAAAGATTTGGTTAACCCAGCCACAGCATGCTTACTAGCGGTATATGGCGGAATATATTTACCACCTTGGAAGGAAAGCATGGATGCAATATTAATAATCTTTCCAGATCCTTTGTCGACCATCACTTTTGCTGCGGCCTGACTTAAGAAGTAAACAGCATCAAGATTTAATGCGATAACGTCATCCCAATCCTGATCTTTAAATTCAAGAAGTGGATTCCGACGAATGGTACCAGCATTATTGACGAGTATATCCACTGTACCGAAAACATCAACACAAGCTGGAACAACCTTTTGTAATTGTCCACGGTCCGAAAGATCAGCTTGGAAGAATTCAGCATTTCCTTCCATATTATTCAGAAATCCTTTTGTTTCATCCCAATTGGTACCATGTGTTACGACAAATACATCGGCACCAGCCTTAGCCAACGCAACGGTATATGCCTGGCCAAGACCAGTGTTTCCTCCGGTAATAAGCGCCGTTTTTCCTTTCAATGAAAAATAATCTAGTGAAAAATCTTGTAAACCTTCACCCATGACGCTTCCTCCTAGCGTAATTGATCCATGCTGATATGATCCATATCACTATACGTAATGTTCTCGCCGCACATCCCCCAAATAAAAGTATAGTTACTTGTAGCCGTTCCAGAGTGAATCGACCAACTTGGAGAAATCACAGCTTGTTCATTCTTCAATACTAAATGTCTTGTTTCACTTGGCTCACCCATAAAATGAAAGACACGAGTATCTTCTTCCATATCAAAATACAGATACACTTCACTACGGCGGTCATGAGTATGTGCTGGCATTGTATTCCATACGCTACCAGGTTGCAACATGGTTAATCCCATTTGTAGCTGGCAGCTTTCACATACATTAGGATGAATATATTGATGGATTTTTCTTTCATTTAAAGTCTCTAATTGGCCAAGTTCCAATGGATTAATGTCTTTCATATCAATTTTTACTGTTGGATAAGTATTGTGAGCAGGTGATGATAACGTATAAAATTTAGCTGGGTTGGCTGGATCATTGGAACCGAACGATACTTCCTTCGTACCCCGGCTTACATACAATCCATCATGGCGCTTCATGTCATAACGTTCACCGTCTAATACGACATAGCCGTCATTACCGATATTGATTATGCCTAGTTCACGACGTTCTAGGAAAAAGCTAACACCTAATTGCTTATCAAGTTTAATCATTAACTCCTCAGATGCAGGTGTTACACCACCAAAGATCATTCGCTCCACATGTGTATAGGTTAAGTGAACTTTTCCTGGTTCGAATAATTTCTCTACTAGAAACCTTTCACGTAACTCGTCGGTATTGTATCTTCTAATTTCATCCGGGTGATTGGCATAACGTACTTCCATTTGGATTCCCCCTCATAATGTTATCAGCTGATTTCTTTATTCACACATTTACTAAGTAAGTTCCAATTACTCAGCAGATAGACTAAAATCTGATTTCACATAGGAAGCTAAAGGATGATTCAAAGTGATTAATGCTTTCACAAATAAAAGGCAATGCTGATGGGCACCTCTTTCATGCAAATGAGTATCATCTTTAAGACCATCAGGATAAGTCGAATATTCTCCAGGTTCTAGTCTCATAAACCATTTTTTTGTTTGTTCTTTTCCCAGTTCTTGCAACGCTTCTCTAGTCAGAGAGAGCATATCGACACAGACAACAGCTTCTTTTTCTGCCAGTTCTCTTACAGCTTGCGGATAATCACCATGCGTTTCTTTCAATCCACCATAATCATCAAAATGCCTACGAGCTATCGATGTTAAAAGAATTGGGGTAACACCGAAAGCTTGTGAACGCTGAATAAAAAATCGCAAATTATCCTGATAACTTGTAAAAGGTTTCGTTGCCCGTTCTTCATCAGGTTTTTGATCATTATGACCGAACTGAATAAGAACATAATCTCCCGCTTGAAATTCCTTTTCGATCGTATCCCATCGCCCCTCTGATATAAATGATTTGGTGCTACGACCCGATGCCGCATGATTACGAACAACGAGGTCTTTAGAGAAATATTGATCGAGAATTTGTCCCCAACCCATTTGTGGATATCTAGACTCATCAAAAGTAGCCATTGTAGAGTCTCCCGCTAAAAATAAATGTGTTGGCATTAACTTTCCTCTTCTCCTATTTTAAGTTGCATATTACTCACTCCTCTAACCCATGATATTCAAACCAATCAAAATCTACATAATTATCGGTTCGCTTTCCATTTCCGGAGCAATACATACCAATATAGGCACCGACAAACCCATCAGCAACGTCCGTACTTAAAATTCTGCCATCCACATTTTTAGCTAAAATTCGCCAATCAAACGGCTTGGTTGTATAGAAGAATGAATAGTCTTGACCATATGCTTCTACTTTTAAATACATCGTATGCTTATCAACCTGTTCCTTTGCAATGACTTTATCTTGACCAGCTTCTCTTCTTACTAAGCGTACAAAGGTTTGACTTCCTTCTAACAATACTTCTACACGGAATTGATAATTATGATTTTGTAACAGAACTATCCCTGCCGTTTCATGTTCCGTTTTCGCTTCAAACTCCATAACTGTCTGAGCGAAGAAGTTAATGTGCTGCTGTCTTCTACCGACAAATGCAGGGTTTTCTTCTTCCATGATTGTTTCCGGTTTTGCCTTGATCCGTAAGTAGCCAGGACGTTCGCTTAAAGACCAGAAATCCCCCCGTGGTGTCCGGATAAAATTCCATCTATCATCTAATTGCTCAGATTCAAACGAATCGGCATGTGGCAGTGCAGGCCATTTATGCTCTGGCAAATTTGGAAATTCCATTTCTGGTTCGATGATGCCTTTTCCAGGATTAACAATCGGCCAGCCATCTTCCCATATAAATGGCACAAGGAATGTTTCACGACCAAGGTTACGGTAATAGCCGCCATATGGACGTGAAGCCAGTGCAACCATCCACCATTCACCATTTTGTGTTTCTACGATATCAGCATGGCCAACGTTTACGATCGGGTGGTCGTTACCTAAATGGCGATGGGTTAGGATCGGATTAGTTTCCGTCATTTCGTATGGACCTGTTACTTCTTTACTTCTAGCAATCGTAACGGCATGAGTATGGCCTGTTCCACCTTCTGCTATGATTAAGTAATACCAGCCATCGATTTTATACAAATGTGGAGCTTCTTGTGCATGGGCATTCTTTAACGCACCATCCCATAAGCTGTACTTCGGACCAACTAATTGTTTCTTCTCTAAATCTAATTCTTGTAGCCAAATTTCATTATGCTTTTTATACTGTTGACCTGACGGCGGCTTCCGATTTCCTGTGTAATAGACTTTGCCATCATCATCAAATAATAAGGATGGATCAATTCCTGGTGCATCTTCTAACCAATTGGGATCAGACCATGGTCCTCTTGGATCTGTAGCGGTTACATAAAAATTACGCCTTGCCCCAGTCTTACTTACCACAAAGGTTGTAATCATATAAAAGACTCCATCATGATAACGAATGGTTGGTGCATAAATACCTCTTGAATTGGGTGTTTGATCTAGGTTAAGTTGTTCCGGTCGATCGAGTACATGACCGATTTGCTTCCAATTGACAAGGTCTTTACTATGAAAAATCGGAACACCGGGAAAATATTCAAAACTTGAAGTGACAAGGTAATAATCGTCCCCTACCCGACAGACAGAAGGGTCCGGATAAAACCCTGGAATAATTGGATTTTTAAATGTTTTCACTATTTTTCACCTGCTTTTTGTAGATTACTTTCATTTCCAACAATGTGCAGTTCTTCTGTATCTTTATATACAAGAACCGCTTCATGGTCACTTTGGTTTGTGGAGGTTAATTCCTCAATCTTAATCCGCTTCGCATTATATAATTGAAGTGCTGGTCCTTTTCGCGCCTTCACTTCTACATGGTGGAAACGCAGATCCTCGACATACTTTGTATAAATACCTTCACCAGCCATTTCAATCACCTCACGGACCATATCAGGCTCACCACCTGGAACAGCTTCGTCCTGAGTCATCTCTAATGTGACATGTTCTAAGCTTACTTTTCTAACAGGCATTTCTGGTAATCCGTAGATAAATCCTGCTGCGGCACGACAGTTTTTTGCTGTAATATGACTGATGTTAATCTGTTCTACTATAGGTGTTTTTTCTGTCACAGCTACCGGTGCAGCATCAAGTAACTCTGGGTTGCTTTTACTTACACCATGACGATAAAACGAATTGATTGCTACTGGGCAAAGGACGTTATCCATCATAATGTTTTGCACCAAAATATTGCGGATATAACTTCCTCGCTCGCGGTTCGTTTTAATCCTGATCCCACGATCGGTACCATCAAATATACAATTAGAAACAGTAATATTTTCAATTCCACCAGAATTTTCACTACCAAATACAACACCACCGTGTCCATGATGCATCGTACAGTTAGCTACTGTCACATTTTTAGTAGGCACACCATAATTTCGACCATCTTGATTAATCCCTGACTTTAAAACGACACAGTCATCGCCGACATCAAAATGACAATCTGTTATTCTGACGTTCTGACAGGAGTCAATATCCAAACCATCACCATTCGGTGTATCAGACGGATTGTGGAATGTCACATTTTGAATCGAAACATTATGACAAAATACCAAGTGTGTATTCCAGAATGGCGAGTTCTTCACAGTAACTCCCGAAATGGTGATATGCTCCGCTTCAAAAAATTGAATAAGTGGTGGTCGTAAAAATTGAGAGGACCACTCTACTAAATTAGTATCAGCTGGTTCAGTAAACTCTTTATTTGCTTCGGCAATTTCTGCTGTTCGAGGAGATTGATATGGTTCTCCGTTTCTCAGTTGCTTATTTACCTGCCACCATGCACTACCATTTCCATCGATTATTCCGTCACCTTTAATGGCTACATTTGTTACATTGGAAGCAAAAATTAGTGGCATAAAGCCCTGACATACATAGCCGGACCAACGGGTTTTCACGACTGGATAACGTTCAAAATCATCGGTGAAACTTAGAACTGTACCAGCATCAAGGTACAATGTCATGTTACTTTTTAATGCAATTGGACCTGTATGATATGTTCCTGATGGAAGATATACAGTACCACCACCAGCGTTTTCACAATCATCAATGGCTTGTTGAATTGCTCTCGAACTATCGGTATCTTCTTGTACTTGATAATCTTTGACATTGAATAAACTCATTGTCTCACACCTCTAATCTAGTAAATCTTCTCTTAACGGAGTAAATACATCTAATAGTTTACTTTTCGTTAATGCTTTAACCCCATGTACTGCATCGGAAGGTATTCTTAACGACTCCCCTTGTTCCACGATGACTTCTTTTCCATCGACATGAAAAGCTAGTTTACCTGCTAAACAATACGTTAATTGTTCATGTGGATGACTATGTGCTGAACCTTCTGCTCCCTCCTCAAATGACACTTCCATCATCATTAACTGATCACCTGGTTCATGTATTTTTCTTGTTACTCCTGGCTCTGCTTGCTCCCACTTGTTAACAGCCATCATGACTCCTCCTTTAATTTGGTTATGATTGGTAAAATAAACTGAATTGCCATTGCTAACATAATGACATAGGCGACCGTGTTCGTATCAATTTCATTAGAAAATAGCATAAACACCACAATTCCCAGTCCTCTACCAATATTAATAATGGTTTCTCTCAAAACTACTGATTCTACACGGAACTCTGATCCTAATGGAATCCTATCAATCCATTGAAAATAATAGGCGGCATAAGCATTCGCTTGTAGCGGTTTAAACATATTTTGCGTTACCATAAACAAGATGACACTCCACATCGCAATTTCCCATGTTAAAAAGGAGCCAGATACAAAGAAGCCAATAGCAGCTACCCATAGGTATTTTTTCGTTTGTTCAATATTGGCGAATCGGGAAATGACATAACTTGCTAGTATCGATACAGCGAGAAAACCTGCATTTAAATATCCGACAACACTTTCATCTTCAAAAATGCTATAGATTAAAATCGGCGGGATATACATCAAAATCCCCTGTGGAAAACCAATAATAAACCATCCTGCTAAGGCATTTCGGAATGCTTTTCTCCGCTCCATAATCTGACCTAAATATTTCATATAATAATTGCGATGACGAATGGATTCTTTCTTGATTCGAAAACTACCAACTGTCGCAGCTAAAAACATTAAGAAAGCGATCGAAAATACAATTAGATATCCCGACAACCCTGTAAATGAGCCAATGATAAAACCTGCTAAAGCTGGTGCTATAAGGTTAGCAGACCCCATCACGATCTGATTCCAACCTAAATAGCGATGTCGGTTTTGATCTGATGATACTTCATGGACTATGGTAAAATAAGCTACCCAATAAAGTCCCTGTGCTATTCCACGCAAAAGCGCAAATAAATAAAAGTAATGAACAATCTCTTCTTGCACGATAACAATGAGTAAATAAAAAATAGCAGTCATCAATATCCCGTAACGATATATTGTTGTTCTGCCTTTTTTCTTTGATATTTTTCCAATAAAGAAGGTTGTTGCCGCTTGTGATAGAATAGCAACTAAATTATACAGACCATTTACCCACAGACTGTTGGTCAGCCTCCATAAATATAAGTTCACAAAGATAATCGATAGTGATCCACCAAATTGAAAGATCGCATGATTAATTAAAATATTGATAGCATGTGATGATAAACGCTTTTCTTTGTTAAGTTTCATCGATCGAATCAAGCTTTACACTTCTTTCTGTTTGCATATTTTGCCTTCTGCCTCACCTTCCCAGAAATTAGTTGGAATAGGTTTCGGTTTTATTTGCCAAAGATGGTGTAGCTGTTTTCGAATAAGTGTTGCTTGTGTCGTTGCATTCATATCGCCTTCTTTTAATCCAAGTCCTAGTTCCACTGCAGCAGGCATATTCGGATAATATTCTCCTTGCTTAACCTGAGCAACATTTGGTGCCTTCGGTGAAGTAGTTAATTCTCGTGAAAAGGCACCGTCTTCTTGTTTTAATCTCTTCATATTGTTAATGGTTATTTCTGATATTTCTCTCAGTTCTGTCTCCAAAAAATTCGGCTCGATATAACTTAACAGGTCAATCGGGTTGCGGATATAGCACATATCTACCGCTTCTTCTGTTCTTAAGCATTTTAAGATAGTCTGGTAAATACGGTCTTGATTCGGCATCGATATTTGATATCTCCGGTAAAAGGTATGTAATTTAAACGTACCTGATATTTGAACATATAAAGATCCCTCGCCCCATAAACCTGTGTTCGGATCTTGTTTTTCTGCTAGATACTTAGTGAAAGCATCAACATATTTCCGTTGTGTTACTTCATCCATTTGTGCAAAATATACAGTCGAAGAAACAAGCAAGTCACAGCCCCTCCAGCTATTACGTAAGTCAATGCTGTCCCATTTTTCCCGGTAGGAAGATAGGGATTTGGTGTAATCAGGAGCCACCTGATTTTCTACAGGCAACGGATATAACGGTGATGCTCCCAATCGCTTAAGACTATTCCATGAATAATAGAGAGCTCTGTGCACCATCACTTCATCTTTTTTCATATTGCGATCATGATCATAAAAATATCCTGAGGCAGGATCCTGCCTCATTTGAAAAAAAGCAATCATTTTTTCTTTCATCGTTTGCGGCATATCGTCTAAGAGCTGATGTCTGCGTAAAATATTGATTGCTTGGGAAGTAGACTCGATGTCCGGTGTAAACCGATCATCGAGTACAGAGCTTCTTGCATAATAAAATCCGCCTGTAAGTGGATCAAATTGTTCTAGTAACCAGGAGAATACGCCATCAAATAAATCATCCAGCCTATTGCTTTCTGTCTCACGCCAATTCTTCATGAAAACTACTCCTCTTAAATAGAATTACCCCTTTACAGAACCTAACAGCGCACCCTTAGCAAAATACTTCTGTAAGAATGGGTATACTAATAGAACTGGTACCGTTGCAACGACGATCGTTGCCATTTTCACCGTTACTTCTGGCGGTGGGACATCTGTGTATGCTTCGGCATCATAGTTCATACCACTAGCTAATACTACAATTTGTCTTAGTAGTACTTGTACCGGCCATTTATCTGCATCTGCTAGATATAGAATTGCATGCATATAAGTATTCCAGTATGTTACCGCATAGAATAGGGAAATTGTCGCAATTGCTGGTAATGAAATCGGGATGACGATACGAAACAGAATACTAAAATCATTGGCGCCGTCAATTTTGGCCGATTCTTCTAGACCTTGCGGTAAGTTTAGGAAGAAGCTACGTAAAATGATCATGTTAAAAGCATTAATCGTTACCGGAACAATAAGTGCCCATAAAGAATCTAATAAACCAGTTTGTTGAACAACTAAGAATGTCGGGATCATCCCACCATTGAACAAAAGGGTAAATACGATTAAGAAGTTAATTACCCGACGTCCAACAAGATCTCTCCGTGACAGACCGTATGCTGTTAAAGTGGAGAAGAACATACTCCACAAAGTTCCTCCTACCGTTACAATGACAGATACTCCTAAAGCTCTGAAAATGGTATCGGTGGAGAAAATATATTTATACGCTTGCAATGAAAACTCAGTTGGAAAAAGTAAAAATTTCGTTCTTGCAACTTCCGCACTTGTGGCAAAGGAACTACCGACCACGTGAATAAATGGAAGTACGGTAATTATTGCCAAAAGTGCTAATAAGAAATAATTAAAGAAATCAAAGACCCTGCTGCCTGCAGAAATTCGTTGCTGTGCCATTTTTTTCACCTCACCTATTGTTGTCTGTCTTAATAAATACCTTCTTCATTGAATCTTTTCGCTAACCAGTTAGCAAAGACAACCATCACAAGCCCGACCGCCCCTTTAAAGAAACCGACTGCGGTACTGTAACTAAATTGTCCTTGTTGCAGACCGGCAACATATACATACGTATCGAAAATTTCAGCTACATTACGGTTTGATGAGTTCAGTAATAGATAAACATGTTCAAAACCTAACTCTAAAACATCCCCGATTTTCAAAATTAACAGGACAATAATTACATTACGGATAGCCGGCAACGTGATATGCCACATTTGACGGAAACGGTTGGCACCATCCATTCTGGCAGCCTCATATAATTGCGGATCTACTGCTGTGATCGCTGCTAGGAAAATAATTGTTCCCCAGCCAGCTTCCCTCCAGATTACTTGTAAAATATACATCGGACGGAACCAGTCCTCATTTAGAAGAAAATTAACCTTTTGAAAACCTAACGTTTCTAAGATAGCGTTTACAATACCACCATCTAAAGTTAACATTACATAACTAATCGATACGATAACTACCCATGACATAAAGTGTGGGATATAGATGAGCGTTTGAACGCCTCGTTTAAAGAAGCTGTGTCTTACTTCATTCAGCATAAGCGAAATAATAATCGGAATCGGAAAATAAATAAATATTTGTAATCCAAATAAAACAAGCGTATTCTTAAAAATCATCCAGAACTCAGAACTCGCAAATAATCGATTGAAGTGTTCGAGTCCAACCCATTCACTGCCAAAAATACCCAGATATGGTTTGTACTCTTGGAAGGAAATAATTAATCCATACATCGGTAAATATTTATAAATAAGGAAGTAAATTAAACCTGGCAGAATCATCAAATAGATCATCTTATTCCGTTTGACTCTTCGCCATGTTTCGGAACGTTTCATTTTTTTAACTTGTTTCGCTTCTTCTTTTGCAGTTAGTGTCGTCGTTTCCATAAGCAGAATCCTTTCTTTTAAAATTCGATTATGAATAATTGTCTTTAACAAAAGACTACGTTATTGGTTATATAACGTAAATAATCATTATCTTACGAGTTACTATCTATCATGGTGAACAGATCTTTTCCCATATATATGTTTCACATAAGCAACTAACATAACATAATGATCATCTCCTATTCCTATAACCTGATAGATATAGTTAGGCTCTTAAAAGCTTCACTTTAAGAGCCCCTAAACTCGCGATTACTCAGATGCGTTAAATTCTTCGATAATCGCCTCTCCACCTTGTGATTTCCAATCTTCTATTGCAGCAGCAAATCCTCCTTCATCAATTTGGCCAATAATATAATTATAGGTTGCGTCAGTAATAATTTCTTGAAGTCTAGCACCATCATCAACAAATGTCTCTGAATATAGTGGCACCGTAGGGTCTTCAATTAAATATTCCTCATTCTCTTTTGTTAATTCTTCTGCCTTTTCTTTGGCGTCATAGTCAAATTTAGATTCAAAACGACCATTTGTTTCTGGCTCGCCTATCCCGATAGACATATATGGTTTCACTTCTCGATCTGTTAATGCTTTGTCATCAGACGGTAATGCCCGACCATCTTCTACTTCATAATGTTCTCCTTCAATACCCCAATACGATAGATTTGCTATTTCAGGTGTCATCATTTGATCAAAGAAGTCTAAAATATTCAATAAATCTTCTTCTGTCTCAACAGCGCTTTTCGGGAACATTACTAAACTTCCATAACCAGGAATCGACCAAACTCCAAATTCCCCATCAGGTCCTTCGATTTTGTTTCGTACATCAAACTCCACATCTGGATTAATTGCTACTGCATCATTGTTAATACTAACTACATCGCCCATGGAGCCGACATACATACCAGCTGTACCATTTTTAAAGAACTCTTGCTGGTCTGTTTTACTTGTTACCGGAAAATCCTGATTAATATAACCGTTGTCATACATTTCCTTAAAGAAGTCCATGGTTTGTTTATATTGATCAAACATAAACTCTGGCTGCAGTTGGCCATTTTTTTCTCCCCAGTTATTTGGCGTACCAAACCAGGAAGAAACTGTTTTAAAGGCACCATAAATCAAATCACTACGGTCTGTTAAACCAAAAGTATCGTCTTCTCCATTTCCATCTGGATCATCTTCTGTAAACGCTCTTGCCATCTCCATAAATTCATCCGTTGTAGTAGGTGCTTCTAACCCGAGCTTATCTGCCCAATCCTTGCGATAAATCAAACCTTGACTTGATAAAGGGCGACCTTGGTATAACGTATACAGTTTTCCATTTATCCGCGTATTATCTAAGACAGTGTCCTTTAATTTCGACAAGTTCTCAAATTCATCTAAATACTGTCCAACTTCCCAGAACTGTTCATCTTCAATTGCATCACGAAATTGAATAAATGATGATTGATTTTTTAAGAAAACTGCTTCTGGTAATGAGTTGGTAGCAAATGCAGTATTTAACCGATCTTCATAGTTACTATCTGGTACCCATTGGATCTCAAAATCTTTACCTGTTTCTTCTTTTAACTTTTCTAATATTTTGTCATTAGGTACTTCCGGTGTATGCAAATTAGCCATAATGGTAAATGAATCATCATCCCCTGAGCCACCAGTCCCTTCACTCGATTCACTATTACTGCTACAACCAACAAAAATTAACAGTGATAAAAGTAAGATTGTAATTAGCTTCCTTTTTTTCCAATTAAGCAAGTAAACCACCCTTTACTATTGTTATACAACAATACCTCGATAAGTAACCTAGTACTTATCTTTCTCTATCTGGTCAAGCACTGTTGCCTAAAAAAATCTTACTGCAATGATTCTATAACGTAAATAATCATTATCTTACGAGTTACTTTTTTACATTGATAGAAAGGGTTTCTTATTATACTTGCTTAGTGGAAGCAACTAACATAACATAATGATCATCTCTGGTTTTATAACCTTCAAATACAGGTTAGGCACTTAAAATATCAATTTTAAGTGCCCATTTATTATGATCATTCAGATGCGTTAAATTCTTCGATAATCTTTTCTCCACCTTCTGATTTCCATCTTTCTACCGCATCATCAAATCCTGCCTCATCAATTTGACCAATAATATAGTTATATGTTGCATCTGTGATAATTTCTTGAAGTCTTGCACCATCATTTACATATGTTTCTGAATAAAGTGGTACAGTAGGATTTTCAATTAAATAGTTCTCATTGTCTTTAAATAATTCTTCTGACTTAGCTTTTACTTCATAATCAAAGTAACCTTCATAACGACCGTTTGTTTCAGGTTCACCAATTTCTATAGCTTGATATGGTTTTACTTCTCGATCAAATAATGCTTGATCATCAGTTGGCAATGCTTTATCTTCCATTACCTCATAATGCTCTCCTTCAATTCCCCAGTATGCATAGTTTATTACTTCCGGTGTCATCATTTGGTCAAAGAATCCTAAAATTTTTAGTAGATCTTCTTCTGTTTCTACAGAACTTTTCGGGAACATCACTAAACTACCATAACCAGGGATTGCCCATACACCAAATTCGCCATCTGGACCTGCAATATGATTGTGCACATCAAATTCAACATCTGGATTAATTGCTACTGCATCATTATGAAGACTACCAACATCTCCCATAGAACCTACATACATACCTGCAGTACCATTCTTAAAGAATTCTTGTTGATCTGGTTTACTAGTTACAGGAAAGTCTTGATTAATGTATCCGTTTTCATGCATTTCCTTAAAAAAATCCATCGTTTGTTTATATTCATCAAACATAAACTCAGGTAATAGCTGACCATCTTGTTCACCCCATTCATTCGGAGTTCCGAACCAGGAAGATACTGTTTTGAATGCGCCATAAACTAAGTCACTACGGTCTGTAACACCAAATGTATCATCTTCACCATTGCCATCTGGATCATCTTCAGTAAAGGCTCTAGCCATTTCCATAAATTCATCTGTTGTAGTCGGCGCTTCTAACCCAAGATTATCTGCCCAATCTTTACGATATATCAAACCTTGCCTTGAAAGTGGACGACCTTGATACAATGTGTATAAATTCCCATTAACTCTCGTATTATCAAGAACATTATCCTTTAACTTAGATAAATTCTCAAATTGATCTAAATATTGCCCTAATTCCCAAAACTGTTCATCTTCCATCGCATCACGGAATTGGATAAATGTTGTTTGATTTTTAAGGAATACTGCCTCTGGTAAAGAATTAGTTGCAAATGCTGTGTTCAAGCGATCTTCATAGTTATTGTCAGGTACCCATTGAATTTCAATGTCTGTATTGGTCGCTTCTTCAATTTTTTCTAATACTTTTTCATTAGGTACTTCTGGTGTGTGTAAGTTTGCCATCATCGTGAAGGCATACGGTTCATCTGAATCTGACCCTTCTTCTTCATTTGTTTCTTCAGAAGAGTCATCATCGCCACCGCTATTGTCCCCATCTTCTGTTGTGCTATCACTACTACATGCTGCTAACATAACAAATAATAGTAATAACATGATGCCCATAAGTTTTTTCCAATTACTCAAATTAACCACCCTCCAAAATCTAATTTTTGTACAGCAATGTTTGCCGTGTACAATCTAATAGTAAGAAACAAATAAGCATTTGTATATAATCACTTCTTCACAGCTATTGAAAACGCTTACTACAAAAAGAAAAATATAGCGCCTTTCTTTTGAAAATGATCATTTTTTCGTGCTTGGAAAAATAATATTAAAAAATGATTATTTTACTCATTGTATCTCATTAAAGTCCTTTATGGACGTGGGTTTATGCCTCCTTACAAGATGATTATAAGTTGAAAGCGCTTCACGATACCTATTTACGGCACATCAATTACAAGGTATTCTATATATAGTACTATTTAATTTACAGATTAGGTGGGTTTTTATGATGGAACTTTCAGGAATATGGGCTGGATTTTACCGGATAAGTGTATGGGTTACCCGATTTGCATGGTTGAATATGCTATGGATTGCCTTTACTTTATTAGGTTTAATTTTCTTCGGGATCATGCCAGCAACAATCGCGATGTTTGCCGTCGTTCGAAAATGGGTTTTAAAAGAATATGATGTCCCTGTTTTTGAAACCTTCTTCAAACAATATAAATCTAATTTCCTTCGTGCTAACCTATTCGGCTTAGTCATTTACATTATCGGTTATTTTTTATCTGTCTTTTTAAAGTACACAGGACTAATGAATCATTCGAGTTTATACCCAGTATTGCTCGGAATTTTTGTTATAGCAGCGTTCCTTTACGTGATGCTAGTATTGTATATTGCACCAGTTTATGTTCACTATCAGCTTCGTTTTTGGCAATATATTCGTTACGCAGTATCGATTGGTGCTGTGAACTTGCACTACTCTATATGTGCTTTAACAGTATTAGCCGGGATATATTTTGCATCTTTGAAATTGCCTGGTATTACACTTTTTTTTAGTTTTAGTGTTAGCGCTTACGTAGCGATGTTTATTATTCACATCGGTTTTAGTCAATTGCTAAAAAAACAACAAGAACAACTGGAACAAACACCTATATCCACTTCCTAGCGCTATACATTTGTTTAAAATATATCGATTAAGGAAGTATGTCTATGAAAAAATTATCTACTCAACACTATTTTAAACTAATCGCATTTTTAGTTATTTTAAGCACCGTACCTGTTATTATTACTGGTGGATTATCTTATTGGCAATCGTCTAATGCTATTGTGGATTATTCTAATGATGAAAAAAAGCAAAACATTTATCAGATACAAACAAACGTAGAACAAGTATTAAGGTACATTGATCTATCTACAACTTATTTTGTACGCTCAGCACAAACGCAGGAATTTTTAAAAGAAGATATGAATGGGAGATCCTTTAACGATTTTCATAAATTAAGAAAAGATTTAAACCATTTACAAACCATTGAGACTGGTATTGAAGATGTGATATTAGTAAGTTTAGATAAAAGATGGCTAATTAATAACGATGGTTTAGTACACCTTGATAATCATGCTTATGAACAAATAAACACTAATTATTTAAGGATACCTGAGAAATCTGTTTGGCTGATGGAAGAAGCAAGCCAGATAAATTTACCGAATGCGACGAAAAAGAGCTGTTCTCATTATATTAATTTAGTGAAGAAATTGCCGCTCTTATCGTCTCAACCGGACGGTCTTATATCTGTTATCGTTCCTACTTGTGAATTAACTGAAATCATGGCACAAAGTAATGATAGTGAGTCATTTATTATTTTAGATGAGAATAATCAAACAATTGCCCACAGTAATACGGAATACACAGGTGAAGATGGGTATATTCCCAATAATTTATTTGAGAGGATTGACCGGAATGAATTAGAGGGTCAATTCGAGTATCAAATTAATAATACGGATTTCAAAGTCTCCTATCAAACTTCAGAATATAATGACTGGACTTATCTTTCATTAGTAAAATTAAGTGACTTGCATATGAAATCAAGCTCTATCGGTTGGTTAACCGTCTTAATTGTTTCGATATTATTAATTCTTTCATTATGTATTGCTTTTATTGGTAGCAAGATTTTATATAAACCTGTCAAAAAGTTAAAAAGTGTGATAGCTTCTTCGGATGACGGTAAGTCCGTAGCGGAAAAAGCAACAAATGAATTCGATTTAATCGAGACACATATCGAAAAATTATTAAATCAAAATCATCTGTTGGAAAAACGGGTTCAAAGCCAAGTTACACAGTTAAAACAGCTTTTCATGATTCGATTATTACAGGGGAAAGTTACAACTAGCGAACTACCACTAAAAGTGAAGTCGTTCAATTATAATCAGGATTGGACCGGATTAACGGTTTTTTCATTAAAATTAGATGAAATAGACCAAGAGAAATTTAATAAAAATGATCAAGACCTGATTCTTTTTGCAATCAACAATTTAATTGAGGATCTTATTCCAAGCGAAGAGCGATTTACTCCGGTGGTGATTAATGATGCCCAATCCACTTTAGTTATTACGAAGTGCAATAATCAATCAGATTATACACATATCATAAACCAGAAGGTAAAACTAATTCAAACCAAAGTGATGGAGTTATTTCACTTATCAGTCAGTATCGGTATCAGTAACCGTTACTACGAATTAGAAGATTCTAATATAGCTTTTAAAGAAAGTAAGGAAGCACTAAAATATCGTCTAAAAATGGGTGAGTCTTCGATCATTTTTTACGAAAACTTGAATAGACGCTACTCTAGTGTTGCTCCTTACCCGACAGCAATTAAAAATAAAATTTTTGATGCGATTAAATTAAGTGATAAAGAACAAGCGTTATCTGAGCTCTCAAAGTTTTTTGATTATTTGGATAGAAACGATATTCATCATCAACAGCTAGAAATTATCTTATCTAGGTTCTTATATGAATTATATGAATTAAAAGAATTACTGGGGGCAAATGTAGAAGATTTTCAATCAACGGATATGATTACCTATTATCAATACTTGAACTCGATTGAAGCGATCCATGATTGGCTTAGCCAGCAAATTATCATTCCATTAATCGATAGTATCGATGCCAAAGACGATTCAAAGAATAAGAAAATCTCTGATAAAATGATTCGGATTATTCATGAGGATTATGATAAAGACATTTCACTCGATGTGATCGCTGCCGAGTTACACTATAACCCGAATTATTTAAGCAGTATTTTTCAAAAGGAAACGGGATACTCTTTTAGTGAATATTTACTTCGTTACCGTCTCAACAAAGCAAAAGAATGGCTCACGACAACTAATATGTCTGTAAAGGAGATTGCTGAAAAGCTGCAATATAACAATTCTCAAAACTTTATTCGGTCATTTAGAAAAATGGAAGAAATCACCCCAGGTAAATACCGGGCACAATATAAAAGTAAAGAAGCATGAGAGACTGTCCTATAAGTTATAACAAAGAACTTATGGGACAGTCTTTTTTCTATAACATTATTCACAGAGGCTACCACTCTCTACAGTTTTGCAGGAATTAGACGACTGAGTCACTGTTCACTTTCACCGATGATTACTCTTAACACATTTGGATGATTTTCAAATGTTTTCGTACCAGCACCATAGCCAATTGTATCTACTGTGATGTTTGGCATCACCGAGAACTCCGTAGCTAATGTCTTGATGATGGCTGCACCTGTAGGGGTTGTTAATTCTCCCTTTACAGCGCTTTCTTTTAGTGGAACACCCTTTAATACTTCCAACGTCGCTGGGGCAGGTACCGGATAAACTCCATGATCAATATGGATGTGACCAGATCCAACCGGAACTGGAGAAGATATAATTTGATCAACCTCTAATTTGTCTATTAATATGGCAGTACCAACAATATCAATAATTGAATCTATTGCACCAACTTCATGAAAATGGACATCCTCCAGATTCAATCCATGTATTTTTGCTTCCGCTTCACCTATTACACGGAACATTTCTAAAGACATTTTTTTGATTGATGCGTTTAGTTCACTATTCCCAATAAGATCAACGATATCTTTATAGTCTCGATGATGATGAGAATGACCGTGATGATGACTATGTTCATGATGATAGTGGTGATGATGCTCCTCTTGATAAATTACATCAAACTTATTACTATGTATTCCGTTCTTCACGGTTTTACTAAGCTGTAATTGATACTCTCTTTCTAAATGTAAAGCTTTAAGCTGTTTCTCCAACCACTCTAAAGATATACCTGTATCCAATAATGAGGCGATGGTCATATCCCCACTTATCCCGGAAAAACAATCAAAATACAATGTCTTTGTCATTCTTTTTCTCCTCCATTTTTTGTCTTCTTATTTGCATTTTATCCTACGTATATTAATTAACACAACACATAATCATTTATTATGAAAAACTGAGCAAAACTCGCTCAGTCCTTATGACTAAAATGCTAAAGTTTTACCATTTCTCTAGCATCCATTTTGAAATATTTGAACAGCCTTACCACCACTTCGGCTGTCCACTTCCACTCCTACGGGATGATTTTCGACTAAAATCCACTTTGGTAAGTGCTCTTTGCTTACCAAAGTTAGCTTAGGCGAAAATCCCGTGGAAAGGGAAGTGGACAGCCGCAGCGATGGTTTCCTGTACAAGCTATTTCAAAATGGCTACTCTGCTTACAAATGCGTCGATACCGCGGATTATATACTTTCTTTACTTACAAGAAAAAAGCCGATAAGGTTAACCTTACCGACTTTAATAGTTCTATTATTTAATTGTAATACTTAAAACTGATTTCGATGGTAATGTTAGTGTTAATTCACTGCCACTTGTCTGAAAGCCATCAAACGCGACTGGTTTTACATTGTCTGGATTCTCAAACGTATTATGAGCATCCATTTCATTCGCAGTAATGATACGACCTGACACATTGGCAAGATCTTTACCACGTAAATCTACTGCTAAATCTGCAGTTTTCGCTTTATCTAAGTTACATAAAGTAATGGTAACAGAGCCATCTGCCGCTTTAGAAGCAGAAGCAGAAACCTGTGGAATTTCTTTATCCCCGACTTTAATAGAATCACTTTCGATGTTAAGATCTAAACGCTCTGCATCTTGATGTGCTTTATACATTTCAAACACATGATAGGTTGGAGTTAAAATCATTTTTTCCTTATCTGTTAAGATCATTGATTGAATTACGTTGATCGTTTGCGCAATATTTGCCATTTGAACACGATCATTATGTTCATTAAAGATATTAAGTGAAACACCTGCAACTAATGCATCACGGATCGTGTTTTGCTGATATAAGAAACCTGGATTTGTGCCTGGTTCAACATCATACCAAGCACCCCACTCATCAAAAATGATCGCAATACGTTTTTCAGGATCGTATTTATCCATAATGGTACTATGCTTTTCTATAAGCTCTTCCGTATATACTGTTTTTTGCATCGTAATATCCCAGACATCCTCGGAAAATCCAGTTGCTGGTCCTTTGTTCCAGAAACCACCTGGGTGTACGTAATAGTGAAGACTTAAGCCGTCCATAAATGGAGCAGCTTCACGCATCAACACTTCTGTCCAATTATAATCATCTACATTGGCACCACCAGCGATACGGAAGATTTTATTATCTCCGTAATCCCTTACATATGTCTGGAACCGTCGGTATAAATCAGCATAATATTGTGGACGCATGTTACCGCCACAACCCCAGTTTTCATTACCTACCCCAAAGTATTTTAACTTCCAGGGCTCTTCTTTGCCATTTTCTTTACGCCAGTTAGCCATTGGGGACTCACCGTTGAATGTCATATATTCTACCCATTCTGACATCTCTTGAACAGTACCACTTCCGACATTTCCATTAATATATGGTTCTGTGTCGAGCATATCACATAGCATATAAAATTCATGAGTACCGAAATGGTTATTTTCGATTACACCACCCCAGTGTGTATTAACCATACGCTTCCGATTTTCTCTCGGGCCAATACCATCTTTCCAATGGTATTCATCAGCGAAACAACCACCTGGCCAACGAAGTACTGGAATATTTAGATTACGCAATGCTTCGACAACATCATTGCGAATCCCATTTGTGTTTGGAATATCAGAATCTTCACCAACCCAGAAACCTTCATAAATACATCGACCTAAATGTTCTGCAAAATGTCCATAAATATTTTTGTTAATTGTCCCTTTTCCGACATCAGCGTTGACAATTACTTTTTTCGTCATACTTATCACCTCATTATAAATTTAATCGTGTTTCTTTATGACGATGCTACTCGTCCGTGAAATCCCCCACTTCAAGGTTCAAGTCAATCATTAATCCACATAGGAAAGCTCTGTTAAGCTTTCTTTTGTAGACGAATCATGTTCCATGAGAATTTAGGGAAAACAGATGTCAGTTTTCCATCATCCACGTAAGACTCTCCATTCGCATGTGGTTTAACATTCTCTTGACCAGCAAGGTTTACTGCTTTCGCATCTTCATTTTCAAGTACTACATGTTCTACTACATCAAAACCTTCAAATGAACGGACATCGATATCCACTTCTAATGGTTTTTCTAAGTGACGATTTGTAGCAAATACAACTAACTCTTCTTTTTCCTCATTGTATACAACAGATGAATCGAGGTAAGGAACATCAGTAAAGTCTTTACTATCATATTTAGGTGAACTTACTACTGGATTAAGCGCTACACCACGTCCATATACTGAAGTATAGTAATACGGATAGAAAATCGTCTGTTTCCATGCAGCCCCACCATTTTCTGTCATGATTGGTGCTATAACGTTTACAAGTTGAGCCATACAAGCAATTTTCACACGGTCAGAATGACGGAGCATTGTATTTAGCATACTGCCAACTAATAAAGCATCTTCGAACGTATACACATCTTCTAGTTGAGGCGGTGCTACTGTCCATGGCTCGATTTCTTTATCCTGCTCATTGGAGTGGAACCAAACATTCCATTCGTCAAAGCTTAAGTACATTTTCTTTTTGCTACGTTTTTTCGCTTTAATATAATCACATGTAGCGATTACAGTTTGAATAAAGTCTTCCATATCCATCGATTTCGCTAAATAGTTAGCCGTATCACCACTACGATTACCATAGTATTGGTGTAATGAAATATAATCAGCTACTTCATAGGTATGCTCAAGTGTTTCTGCTTCCCAGTTAGGGAATGTCGGCATATTAGAATTAGAGCTTCCACAACTTACTAATTCAATTTCCGGGTCTACTAGTCTCATAGCTTTAGCTGTTTCGGAAGCTAAACGACCATATTCGTAGGCTGTTTTTTGACCAACCTGCCAAGGCCCGTCCATTTCATTCCCAAGACACCATGTTTTAATATTGTGAGGGTTTTCATAACCGTGAGATTTACGCAAATCACTCCAGTATGTTCCACCAGGGTGATTACAATACTCTAATAGATTTCGGGCAGCATCGATTCCTCGTGTACCTAAATTAATTGCCATCATTACATCTGTATTAGCTGCTTTTGCCCAATCCACAAACTCGTTCGTACCAACCTGATTTGTTTCTGTCACTCTCCATGCCAGCTCCAGACGTTTTGGGCGGTCTTCTTTTGGACCAACTCCATCTTCCCAGTTGTAGGCAGATACCATATTTCCCCCTGGGTATCTAACAATGGGTACTTGTAATTCCTTAACTAAATCCATAACATCTTGACGGAAACCATTTTCGTCTGCTGTTGGATGTTCAGGTTCATAGATTCCACCATATACAGCTCTTCCTAGGTGCTCGATGAATGATCCATAGACTCTAGGGTCAATCTCAGAGATTTGAAACTCTTTGTCTATAACCATTTTTGCTTTTACTGTTTCATTAACCATCTCTTTCATCCTTTCTTATACAATTTCTATATTCTCTTTAATTAATACGCTTACACAAAATATTGCACGCACATAATTTAGAATCCTCACCAAACATGTACGTACATTTAGATTATGGTATATTTAATAGTTTGTCAAGTTAAGAACAAGCAGAATGAATCAATATTTTTAATGAGAAAATCTAAGCTATCACATCAAGGTAATATCTTCTATTCAACTGACTGAGACACTTTCTAGTTCTTCTTAAGCGATCGATAATTGATTTGTAAACGCTGATGGATAATTTGTGAAAAGTAAAATTCTTTGTTGTCTACAGCCATTTTGGTTTTTACTGTTCTTGTAGCATCTCTTTCATCTACTTATGTATTATGAGTCATGTTTAAATAAGTACGATTTAATTTAACAGTTAAAATCTTTGTAGTAACTAATATATTCTCTTTAATTACTTATTGCTTCTTCGACTTTGGGATTAGAAAGTCTAATAGCTTTATTTTTTGCCACATAAATTATAAAGGCAATCATATATACTAAAAATCCGAGTATATCCATGGATAAAAGCTGTATAACAGTCCAAATTCCAACCCATATCATCACTTTCTTTTGAATCTCGTTATCTCTTAACTTTACAGCAACAAAAAAACTTATTAAGGCACCTATTAATGTAAACAAACCAAAGATAAAAATAATGCTAGAAATATTATTAACCATCTGTGAACCGGCTATCATCGTTTCCATATCAGCGTTTTTTAATTGTTGTTCACCTTGACGATTAAACCAGGAATTATAGCTAAAAATGGTTAACAATGCTGTAATTAGATTCCAAACAGCACCTGTTATTAACAACTTTCTTTCTAATCCTCTTTTCATTTTCTCGCCTCATTTCTATCTTGGTTTTTGTTCACCCTTTGATACCGGAATTTAAGTTAATTGCTGAAACAAAATATTTCTGCGCAAAGAAAAATAATAACAAGGTTGGTATGATCGCCAAGATGGCCGACCCCATTAATTGCCCAATCATACGATAGTTACCATATACATCCTGTAATAACAATAAACCAGCTGTAACCGGCATCTTATTAACATCTGTATATACGATTACAGGCCACAAAAAATCGTTCCATGAACCAGTGAAAGAAAACAAACCACAAACAATTAACACTGGTCGAATTAATGGTAAGATAATTCTGGAAAAGATTTTAAAATCACTGGCTCCATCCACTCTGGCTGATTCATCCAATTCCATTGGAATCCCTTTCATAAATTGTCTGACTAGAAAGATATTCCCCATACCTGCTAGTCCAGGGACAATCATTGCCCAAGGAGTATTTACCCATCCTAGTATATCAATAATTTTATACGAAGGGATTAAATTTACAACATTAGGAAAGAAAGAAATTCCTAACAATGTGAAAAATAACAAATCTCTTCCCTTAAATTTCATACGAGAATAACCGTATCCTGTAATGGAAATAACAACAACCACAAGCAGCGTATGCATCGTCGCAATAAATATAGAATTCCAAAGCCATTGCATAATTGGAGCTGTGGATGTATTTTCTAATATATTTACATAATTCTCAACAATCCAGTTTACAGGTAATAATCTAAACCCTTCATTAACCACTTCTGTCTGTGACCTAAAAGAAGTTACAATACCAAATAATACAGGTATTGCCCAAATAGCACTGACAATGATTAAAAAAAGGTACGCTAAATATTTCGAAACTTTTATCTTCTCAAACATATTATCACCCCTACCCTTTATATTCCATTAATCCTTTATTATGTCGTTGCATTTTTATTCATGATGTAATATTGAATAGCTGAAATAACCAGTAGTACCAGCCCTAGCATTACCGCCATTGCAGAAGCAACACCTGCAATTGATTCACCATGACTAAATGCTAAATCACGGATATACATCATTAACACTGTAGTGCTTTGACGCGGTCCGCCATCTGTCATCATTAATGGTTGGGCAAAGACATTGAAAGCGCCGGCAGTAGTCATGACCATTGTGTAAATTAGTGGAAATTTAATGGATGGTAACGTAACATTCCAAAACTTACGGATTGGCCCCGCACCATCAATTTCAGCCGATTCATATAGATCCTTAGAGACTCCGTTAATACCAGCTCGATAAATAATCATATTTCCACCAATACCAGCCCAAACAGTAATAATAATGATTGTTATCCAAGCATATGGTTGAGTTGCCGTCCATACTTGCTCCGAACCAAACATATTGTTAACTACACCTAGTTGCTTATTAAAGATTAATGACCATATTAAGGCTGCTGCTGAAATAGAAACTAATCCCGGAATATAAATCAATGTTTGGAATAGACTTGTAAATTTCACTTCCTTATGTTCTAAAGCTACAGCAATCATTAAAGGTATAACAATCATTAATGGAACACTTAATCCAACAAAAATCAAGGTGTTCTTCATCCCGTTAAAAAATTGACTGTAAAAAGTAGAATCACTGTTCGCTAATATTGTTTTATAATTATCCAGTCCTACCCATTCAGGACTGCCAATCAAATTCCAATTCGTAAATGAAGCATACATACCATAGATGGAAGGTATTAAAATAAATACGATAAACAAGATAATGTGTGGCCCAACAAAGAACAGCGGAGCAAATTTACCATGTTCTTTCAATCATATGACCTCCTTTGTTAAAAGTAATGTGTCAAAAAGCTGACACATTACTTATTTAGATTATTCTTCAGATAATTCTTCTTCTAGTTCATCTTCGTCTAAGAGTTCTGTATTCTCCATATCCAACGAACCTTCAGCTACTTTGTCTTCTACAAATTTTTGCATTTCTTCTAACCCTGTATTAATATCTATTTCACCATGTACAAGGTCTGCTACATAGTTGTCCATAGCTTCTTGTACATATGGGTAGTGCTCGTAGGTATAAATATAAAGGGAATCCTCTTGTTCCTGAGTTGAAGTAAAGAATGATTGCATGTAATTTTCATATTCAGGACTTTCAATTACATCTTGACTCGCTACAATCTGTCCCGCTTCTGCCCATTCAATTGAATTTTGACGGACAAACTCTAAAAAGTCTGCAATTCCCTGCTCTTTCTCTTCTGATCTCTCTTCATTACTTAACATGGCAAACAAGTGAGCTGAAGATCGATTATGGAAAGTATCCGGTTCAAAAGCATATATATTTGTTACACCAAAGTTGAGATCTTCTACTTGTGCATGCCCTGTTGAGCTCCAAGTACCGTCAGTGGAGAATAAGACATTTCCTGATTGGAACATTAAATACCCATCTTCCCCGTATGGTGTCATTAATCCTGCATCACTTAGCTCTTTCACCGCTTCTATAGATTCCCGCATTGCATCCGTATTAACTGCTGGCTCACCGTTTTCTTGAATGTCTCCACCTAAATTTTGTATTTGAGCTAATAAAACCCAGCTTAATAGTGCATCATTTAATACATAGTCACCTTCCTCTAATTGACCTTGTAAGGAAAGCATTTCGTCAAATGTTACTACGTTGTCGTCAAGCCAATGTTCCACATCATACTTTTCTAATAAGTCTTGATTATAATACATTGCACTACCGTGAATATCTAAAGGGATAGTATACTGTGTACCGTCCACTTCTCCAGCAGACCAAGCTTCTTCAATATAATTATCTGCGTTCAATTCTGGTTGCGCTTCCATTATTTTTGTCACAGGCTCTAACAAATCTTGTTTCACAAAGCTCGGTACACGATCCGCATGTATAATAGATAAATCCGGAATACCATTTCCTGAGTTCAATACAGTATACATCTTCGTGTACATATCTGATGTGATAATGTGTTTCACTTCTATTTCAGGTTCTGTTGCATTATAATCTTCAACAAGTTGGTCCATATATGCACCATCATCCCCTGTTAATGGTGTCCAAAATTGAATAGTATTTTCATCATTTCCTCCACACGCCGCTAAGAATACCGCCACTAAAGTTAACATCACCATTAATACTTTCTTCACATTTACCCCTCCATTTATTGAATGATTAACAAAAACATTCATCACTTAACCCGCATAATCAAGCGCTTACATTATTCGCCTCCTTTTCAATATTCAAAAAAAAACACCAGTTAAAATCGCTCATACCAACAGTTTTATTGCCGTATACGCGAACATATTTGGCACTTTTAAATAATTGTACGTATGAGATAACTTGACTTCAGTATATCCGATGCCTATTGTTTTTTCAATACTTTTTTATTAATGTAATTAAATATTTTTTGGTGTTATTCAACATAATTGTTAAATAAAATGAATAAAATAGATACTTGTGACAAGGTAAAAAATTTATTTAGCATACACAGTTTATACCGGAGAACAGATGATATGAAAAGGATAGGATTTTAAATCGGTGTTCATCACTGAACATGGCTAACCTTAGGGACACTCCTTGAAAGCGAAGTAATTAGTCAGAGCATTGCAAATACATCAAACATTTCAAAATAACTACTTCGCTTAACGCAGTCATTGCACTGAATTTATGCTATTTAACTTATAAGAAAAGCGCAGAGCGCCCACTTAAAAACGTAGCGGCTGGAGCTAATCAACTGAGATGAAGGAATCACTGAGAAAAGCGAACCGATGATGACTTTTCGTAGGGGGATTCGTGAAGGCGCCTAGTTTTTAGGCGCTCGAAGCTAGACATCTGCGCAATTTTTATACTTTCCTTACATATAAAAAAGGCAATAACCAGTACAGGTTCATTGCCTTTTGCTCCTTGATAACTTCTATTTATTTTATTTTTTTCGCTATTGAAACGATACCTTCCTTGTTTTTCCCCATGAAAACAATCGTTTCATTCCAATTTTCCCAATCCCAAGCTTTCATTACCAGACCATTAACGACTTCATCTTTAAGTTGTACAGTATAATTATCTTCACTTAAAGAAATCCAATGTGTCCTTGTTAATAAGAAAAGAGATGCATGATCTTGACCATCATTATAAGGATCGACAGTCATCCATTCCCATTCTCCCTCAAGGTCTACTACATCAGGTTGATCAGATTCTTCACCTGCAAACCTTTCCGGAGAGACAAGTGGCCAACCATCATTCGTCCAACCAATTTTTCTAATGTGTAAATAATGCCAACGTTTATCTTTGGGTGCACGAATATGGTGGCAAATATAATGTTGACCTTCGTCTGTTAACACCGAATTATGTCCTGGAGCAACCCAACCATCATCCCCAAGAAATTGGTATCCTCCTATAACCTTCATCCCTATCTCATACTGCGGAGATTCAAGATCCGTCATCTTATTCCCCATAAAATCATAGTAAGGACCTTCTATTGATTTCGAACGGGCGACACGAATATTGTAATTAGAAAACAAAGAATCATAAGATACAAATAAATAATAATATCGAAACACAGGGTGATATAAAATATAGGGGCCTTCTAGAGCCCTATCGACACTTTCATTACGCTGGGCAATTAATCTACCTCGACCAGAGTGTTTTAGCTTACCAGTTTTAGGATTGATTTCTGCAACATATAATCCTCCAAAGAAAGAACCATAAACCATCCATGGTGTACCGTCCTCATCAAATGTAATATTAGGATCAATCGCATTAGGACCGTCTGTACCCTGTTCTGATTTATATACTTCTCCTAGATCTTGGTAAGGACCCTCGATATCCTTACTTGTTGCAACGCCGATAAAAGATTGCGTCTTGCCAAACTGACTTGCAGCATAATACATAAAATATGTATTGTCATATTTGACAACTTCTGGCGCCCATAAACCTTTAGCGCCTGTCCATTGTTTAGCTTCTTCCGGTACCCCTTCTGAGAAAGCCCTGCCGACCCATTGCCAATTAATTAAGTCTTTCGATTTCCGTATTTGAATGCCAGCTTTAAATTCACCACCAAATTGAGCATCTGTTGAAAAAACATAGTACCAATCACCCACTCTAATAATGGCAGGGTCATGAACATTATTAGTCGTCCATTTTGATTCATCATTAAGAACTGATTCATTGTATAAGGAATCTTTTGGTATATTAGTGGCGTTAATCATGCTAACACTCCTATCTATCAACATATTGATTGTACATTAGTGCAAACGTTTATCTCCGTAATTAAGACGTTATCTTTGGATTTGTAGTAGACTGCCTTACAACCAACTCAGGCTGATATAGTTTGGATAACGGATCAAAGGTTTGATTCACTTCATTCCCCTTAATCATTTGGATAATAGCTTTTGCAGCATCTAGACCTAATTGATTTTTGGGATGCTTAACAGACGTCAGTTTAACCTCTGAAATTTCAACTAGCAAAGAATCATCGAATCCAATCAAGGATAACTGTTCAGGAATTTTAATACCCGCTTGTCTTACTTCATCCATTAATTGCAGTACTAATTGGTCATTGTAACAGACAATTGCCGTTGGTTTTTCTTCTTTTAACTTAAACAATCGTTGTAATTCCTTTTTCGGTTTTGTCAATTGGTCTTCTGAGTTATACGTCACAATATTTCTAGTGTCCAAAGGAATATTTAATTCTCTATGGGCCTTAATGAAACCTTTTAATCGTTTTTGACCTTGCGCATCATCAGTCTTGTACATACAGGCTATCTTTTGATGACCTAAATCCATTAAATGTCGAGCTTGTAAATAGCCACCTATTACATCATCCACCATAAAGTAAACTGGTTCCAACTCTTCATAAATGGCGTTAATCATTACATATGGAATGTTAGCTCTTTCCAAATTCAAATAATACTTTAGATTAGGAGTTGCTGAAGCACTATGTGTAGGCTCAATAATTACTCCATCATAATTACCTGTTAACAATTTACTTAAGATCTTTTGTTCTTGTTCATACTTATTGTTTGTATTAAAAATACTAACGTGATACCCTTGTTCACTCAAATAGGCTTCAGCTCCGCGAATAATCGAAGGAAAGATATAATCAGAAATATATGTAGTTACAATCGCAATATTTTTATTTGGTAGTATAGTTGAAGAACTTTTTTCTCTCTGCGAACGATCAGCACAGAAAGTACCTGCTCCTTGCTCACGATATAACCATCCGTCATTCACCAATTCCCCTATCGCCACTCTGACTGTGTGTCTACTAACATCGAACTGTCGCATAAGTTCACTTTCAGAACTAATTTTCTCATGTGGCTGAATTAACCCTTCCAGAATCTTTGATTTTATCAATTGTTTAATCTTTTTATATTTAGCCTCCATATTTTCGGATCCCCCTAATCTTCAGTACACAAACAACTACTTACTTCTCCCAACAATGAAAGTTTGTGGATGATAGCACCATATAAAAACTTCTTTTATCACAGAAACCAATTATTCTTGTTTAGCAAACGGTTACACTTTAATTTTTAACATATGCACACACGCACCAACTTCTTAAAATGCGTGTATACATTCGGTAATAATCCAGTATAACAAAGTCATTTACTTTTTTGTAAGTGGCTTGGTTGAGTTACGGATAATCAGCTCAGGATCAAAACGGATTAGATCGTTTTCCATGTTTTGTTGTTTCTTGGAACTTTTATTTCGCTTCACCATGTCTAGAATAACTTTTGCTGCTAATTCACCCATTTCACTTTTTGGATGGCTTACAGTAGTTAATTTCACTTCCGTTATTTCAGCCATAAATGAATCATCAAATCCTACAATCGAAATATCTTCTGGTACTTTTAATTGTGATTCTCTTAAGACATCCAATAAATTAATAGCCAACTCATCGTTATAACATACAATTGCTGTTGGACGTTTTTCTTCTGGTTCACTTAATATCTGTTTTAACGCCTCAACTGGTTTGGATGACTTTTCCTCGGTATTATAAGTTACAATATTGTGAGGAAATATTTCGATATGATGTTTACGATGTGCTTTTAAATACCCTTTCATTCGTTTCGTTCCTTGGATATCATCATTCTTAAAAAAGCCAACAATATTCTGGTGACCAAGTTCAATTAAGTGCTCTGTCTGCATAAACCCACCCTTTTCATCATCCACTACAATATGAAAAGGCTCTAATTCGTCATAGTATGCATTGATCATTAAATAAGGAATATTTTCTCTTTCAAGATTTAAGTAATAATTAATATTAGGATTGCTTATCGCACTTCTGGTTGGTTCAATAATAACACCATCGAAATGTTGCATGAGAATTTTTTCCAAAAACTTTCGTTCATTATCATGATCATTATTTGTACTAAACAGACTTACTTGATAGCCATGTTTACTTAAATATGATTCAGCTCCCCTTATAATTGAAGGAAAAATATAATCGGATAAATACGTTGTGATCAGTGCAATATTTTTCTGATCAACTATCGATTGTGAATTATTCTTTGAACGATCAGCACAAAAAGTACCCGCACCCTGTTCACGGTACAGCCACCCTTGGTTAACGAGATCACCAATTGCTAATCGTACTGTATGTCTGCTTACACCAAATTCCTTCATTAGTTCACTTTCGGAACTGATTTTCTGATGTGGTTGATATGTACTATCTAATATTCGGGACTTAATTGCTTCTTTTACAATACTGTATTTTGTCTGCATTCCTCGCACCTCATTTTTATCCTTATCTACTATAAGGATAAAGGTTTAACTAACACTGTCAAGTTCTTTTGGAATAAGAGCATGATCATCAGCTCGATCAAATAGACCTATATTCCCATAAAAAGCAAATAGGCAGGCAGTTGATACAAACTGCGAAGTTGTAAAAATTCCATTTAGCGGATTTTTTTCCATTCTTTCCATAATGAGTGCTGGGATACCGCTCCGGCAGAATACTCCGCTTTCCGTGGGCTCGGCTTCAGCTAACTTTGCAAAGAAAACCACTTTGCAAAGTGGATCTTCAGCTCTCGCTGTCCCACAGGAGTCTCCATATTCTGCCTGCGCTAATTTTACTTTTCTGATTCTTGTATAAATAGAACACTTGGGTTGGTATTCTTAGGATTTCCTGTCACTTTATTCAGAACACGATTCTAAGCTGCGGAAAAATGCGACACTCCTGGGGGAACAGCGCGAGCCGAAGATCCAATTGGTGAAGTGGGTTTCTTCACCAATTTAGCTGAGGCCGTGCCCCCGGAAAGGGAGTATTTTTCCGCAGCGACGATCATGCACTCATCAAAATTCAGTGTAGCAAAGAGCAAATCCATGTCTAAGTTACTTCGCAGTTTATGTAAACTGTGGTAATACAAAAACTAAAAGTATACACGCGTTTCACTTAAAACGGTGGAAACGCGTGTATATTTTCAAGCTATCTCATATGATCTTAGCGATAAACTGCTTCATTCCATTT
This sequence comes from Gracilibacillus thailandensis, assembly GCF_010994055.1. NCBI lineage: Bacteria > Bacillati > Bacillota > Bacilli > Caryophanales > Bacillaceae > Gracilibacillus > Gracilibacillus thailandensis. The sequence continues at coordinate 124,350 of NZ_WJID01000001.1, forward strand.
TAGTTCATTACGGAATTGACGCAGTTTCGTATCTTTATCAATGACTACACATTCGATTTTTGCCATGTTAGCAAAATCGTATAATTGTTCAGTTGTCACATCAAACGAGAATACGGTATGGTGTGCTCCACCTGCGTAAATCCACGCTTCCGTTGCCTCACTTAGTGATGGTTCAGGCTTCCACAACACTTTCGCAACAGGTAAGTTTGGTGTTTCAATCTCAGGTTGTTCTGCTTTCACTTCATTAATTACTAGACGGTAACGACCTCCCATTTCAATAAGAGATGCGTTAACAGCATCGCCACCACGTCCATCAAATACAAGACGGGCTGGATCTTCTTTACCACCTATACCTAATGGATTAACAACGATTTTAGGTTTTGTTGCAGATACAGTTGGGCAGATTTCCAACATATGAGAACCTAAAATCATCTCATTACCTGGTTCAAGATGATACGTATAATCCTCCATGAATGATGTACCTTCATTACCAGCAATAATCTTCATGAAACGAAGTAAAGCTGCTGTTCTCCAGTCACCTTCCCCAGCAAAGCCGTAACCTTCTGCCATTAGACGTTGTGCTGCAAGACCAGGTAATTGTTTCATACCATGTAAGTCTTCAAAGTTTGTTGTGAATGCTGTGTAATTCCCTTTTTTCAAGAAAGATTTTAATCCTAACTCAATTTTTCCTTGGTATAAAATAGAGTCACGAATTGGACCTGGTTCACTTGCTTCTGCAGGTAATTCATAAAGCTCTTCGTATTCTTTGTATAATGCATTTAGTTCTTCATCTGTTACTTGATCCATTTCTTCAACTAGGTCACCAATACCATAGTAGTCAACGGTCCAGCCAAATTTGATTTGAGCTTCGATTTTATCCCCGTCTGTTACAGCAACATTACGCATATTGTCACCAAAGCGAGCAACACGTATATTGCTTCCATCAGCAACTGCAACAGCTGTCTTCATCCAATCTGAAACTTTTGTTGTCACTTCTTTGCTTTGCCAATGACCTACTACTACTTTTCGAGAAACATCCATTCGAGTACCAATAAAACCATATTCTCTGTCACCATGTGCTGCTTGGTTTAAGTTCATGAAATCCATATCAATGCTTTCCCACGGAATATCGCGATTAAACTGTGTATGCAAGTGTAATAATGGTTTTTGCAATGCTTTCAAACCTGAGATCCACATTTTTGCTGGAGAGAATGTGTGCATCCAAGTGATCACACCTGCACAATTTTCATCTGCATTTGCTTTCTGCATTAAGCTGTGAATATCTGGTGCTGTTGTAAGTACCTCTTTAAATTCTACTTCAAAAGGTAAGTTACCTTCTTTATTTAATCCAGCTACTACCTCTTTTGAATTATTTGCTACTTCTTGCAGTGTTTCTTCCCCATATAAATGTTGACTACCTGTTACAAACCAAAATGTATAAGGACGTACTTCTAACATGATATTTCCTCCTCTATTATGTTCATTAATCATTGTTTATCTTGAATAGTTTACTTTTTATCCTGACCATAGTACGCATTGGCACCATGTTTTCTTAAATAATGTTTATCTAACAAAAATTGGTCCATATCTTGTGCATGCGGATTAATTTGATACGTATGCAATGCCATCTTGGCAACTTCTTCTAACACTACCGCATTATGCAGTGCCTCATGCGGGTCTTTTCCCCAATTAAATGGTGCATGACTGTGTACTAACACACTTGGGATTTGTAACGGGTCGATGTCCTTGAATGTTTCCACAATCACATTACCTGTTTCCCATTCATAGTCACCCGTTACTTCTTCTTTCGTCATACGACGTGTACACGGAATAGTGCCATAAAAGTAATCTGCTTGCGTTGTACCAAGCGCCGGGATACCTTTACCTGCCTGAGCCCAACTTGTCGCCCATGGTGAATGTGTATGCACAACACCACCTATTCCCGGGAATTTTTGATACAACAAGCGATGTGTTGGCGTATCTGAAGATGGCTTCAAGTCACCTTCGACAATATTCCCCTCTAAATCTAATACAACTAAATCATCAGCCTTTAGTTCTTCATATGGTACACCACTAGGCTTAATCACCATCAAACCAGATTCTTTGTCGTATCCGCTTACATTCCCCCAAGTAAATGTTACTAAACCATACTTGGGTAGATCCAGGTTTGCTTCCAATACTTGCTGTTTTAATTCTTCAAGCATGCTTACATCCACCCTTTTCTCAATATTCTTTCCTTGTACGTATGTGTAAAAGTAATTAATTCTATCATAATACAATTCGTACGTACATTCAATATAAAACTTTTAATTTTATCTATTTTTAATACAAAGTATTTACTTTTCCATTTCAAAGATTATTACCAATTAACTATATCACTTGGGTTATACAAAGTTGCCTGATTTCTTACACCCAAATAAAAGACACCAGGATCGTCATTTTTCCTGATGTCATGTATAAATTATATATTCACCTGACTCATTGAATGATTCCATTAATGCAACTTGTTTTTTACATCGTATTACAGTATTTATATTTCTTTAGGTATCAATCAAAAACTTAACGTCCTGATGCTGATACACTAGCTCAAAATCCTGATTTTCCAACAACTGATGGTATAAATCCTCTGGTGAGAACCATAAATGATCATTTTCAAAAGTATAATCTGCTCCAAAATGATAACAAATCCATACTAATTTCGAACAATAGATTTTTTCCCATGGCTCATCTAATTCCTGAGAAAGGTCGAAGGAAAAGGTAGGCTTGTGAATACCTTTTTCCACATTACTTTTGTATTCCTGGTAATAATCTATTGCATATCGTGCTGCCTTTTCCCCTAATTCAGTTTTTACCGGGCGAAATTGAGCGTGTACTGGATGCTTATCTAGAAACTGCTGGATTGATTTACGTACAATCGCAGGCTCCAAGCCCGGTGATTCAATTAATTCATTTTCATTAATGGCAAGTGCGGAATGCCCCATGTATCCAGTTAATTCTGATTTTACATTATCACTGGCCACTAAAATGTCGCCAGCTTGATAGTTACGCTCTCTCGTTGCATAATAAGTTTTTAATGGATATTGTTCTTTTGCTAATTTATTATCAAACAAGTACTCTATCGTTATTATTGTATTGGGCTTCCGTTCACGTAATTGAATCAATACACCGTCATCATCAAGTCCGCTAGCCAGCAATATATCATTTTCATACACCCTAAACCGGACACTTTCTAAACGTGGTTTCACGTACAATAAACCATTACGAATCCACACATCAAAAAACCCCATTACAAACCACCTCACCATAGGATATGACAAAACCAGGTCAAGGGCACAATAGTAAGCGCCCATTTTTATTAGGAAGTGCTACAACTCAGGAGACCTTTCTATCAACTTTTGGGATTTACTATCAACTAGCACAAAATAAAAAAGCACTCCTACCGCTCTCCACGATAAGAATGCTTTGATCAATTAAAATACAATTGTTTTATTTCCATACACGATAATACGATCTTCGAGGTGCCATTTAATTGCTCTTGCTAGCACACTCCGCTCTACAGATTGACCAATTTTTTTCATGGCTTCGACATTGTCGCGATGATCAACTCGACTGATGTCCTGCTCGATAATCGGCCCTTCATCGAGATCGTTGGTAACGTAATGGGAGGTAGCACCGATCAATTTTACGCCACGGTGGTAAGCACGTTCATATGGCTTCGCACCAATAAATGCTGGTAAAAAGGAATGGTGAATATTGATAATTTTATTTTTGAATGTCTCCACAAAATGAGGTGTCAAAATTTGCATATAGCGCGCTAACACAATTACATCTATTTCATATTCTTGTAGTAATTGAATTTGCTTTTCCTCTACCTGTTTACGGATATCCTTATTGGCTGGGATATAATAATAGGGAATACCGAGCCGTTCGACAAACTCACGTGATGTTTCATGATTACTGATCACAAGGCTAATATCTGCCATTAAGTCTCCGCTTTGCCACTCCCAAAGCAACTCTAACAAGCAATGAGGCTCCTTGGAAACAAAGATTGCCATCTTCTTTATTTGATCGACATATTTAAATGTTGCTTCCATATTAAATGCTTCTTTAACTCGTTGAAAATCCGCCTCTAATTTTTCAGCTTGAGCTTTTAAATCATCCATTTCAAATTCAATTCGAATAAAGAACTCACCACCATGTGGGTCAGTAGAGTATTGATTGGATTCAATAATATTAGCGTTATGCTCATATAAAAACTGAGACACGGCTGCCACAATACCAGGTTGATCGGCACAGTTTATTAATAAACGCGCTCTGTTTTTATTTGTTTTCTTAAATGCTTCTATCTTTTCATCTATATAACTTTTCATCTTGATCCCTCTTTACTATAATCGTTCTTTACTACTTTACCACGTTACAGATGATGGTCAAGAGTCTTATGAAAATAATTTATCCATAATGGCTATAAACTTTTCTACTTCTTCTTGTTTTGCCGTTAAAGGTGGCAGTAAACGAACGATTTGTGGCCCTGCAACTAAAATTAATAATTGATGTTCCTCTCTTGCTTTGTTGACATAGTCAATTGCATTACCTTCGACTTCAAGACCAATTAACAAGCCTTTACCTCTAACCGACTTTACTTCCTTCTTATCTTCTACTAATTGTTGCAATCCATTCCATAAATCGTTCGCTATTTGATTAGCATGCGCTAATATATCTGTTTGGGTAAGGTGGTTAATGGTTGCCAGCCCTGCTGTTGTTACGATTGGATTCCCCCCAAATGTACTTCCGTGTGTACCTGGAGAAAATACTTTTGCGACATGTTCTTTAGCGATGATAGCACCAATTGGAAAACCCGACCCCAGACCTTTTGCCACACTGATTACATCTGGCTCAATACCGTAATGCTGATAGGCAAAAAGTTTACCTGTCCGGCCCATACCTGTCTGAATTTCATCAATCATCAATAAAATATGATGTTCTTTACAGATTGCAGATAGTTTGCTTAACCATGCAGGATCAGCTGGGATGACCCCTCCTTCACCTTGAACGAGTTCTAATAATACCGCAGCTGGTTTCTGTTTTGCTAGCTCATCAAGTAAACGATCGTCATTAAAAGGTAAATACGCAAAACCGGGTGTTAAAGGGGTAAATCCGTCTTGGATTTTCTTTTGCCCTGTTGCCGATAATGTAGCCATTGTCCGGCCATGAAACGAATTGTTAAAAGTGATGATGAGTGGATTATCCTGTTTTAGTACATCATGCCCGTATTTTTTGGCAATTTTGATTGCTGCTTCATTCGCTTCAGCACCACTATTACAGAAAAATACTTGATCACCACAACTATTTTCCGTTAAGGCCTGTGCTAGTTTTTCCTGAGAAGGTATATGATAAAGATTGGAACAATGCCATAGCTTCGACAGTTGTTCCTTTACAGCACGCTCCACCATATCTGGCACATGTCCTAAGTTACACGTTGCAATACCAGAAGAAAAATCTAAATATTTTGTTCCTTGATCATCCCATACGTAACTTCCTTTCCCTTCAACCAAAGTAATCGGAAAACGTCCGTATGTAGACATAACAGGACTTACAGTTTGTTTATACATGCGGCACCTCCTGTTCTAAAGCAATTCTCGTTCCAACTTGTTTCCCTTGCATAAACTCTTCCAAACCATGGTCTGCTGTACCATCCACAATTGATACTTCCCGTACATTTTTACGCAAAGCAGATAATGCAGATTTTACTTTAGGAATCATTCCACCGAAAATTACTTCTTGTTGGATCAATTCATCGATTTTCGTTTCATTTAACTGATGGAATACTTGCTTCTCCCCATTTACTTCATGATAAATCCCGGGAATATCACTAATAAAACATAACTTTGCTTCTAATGCTTGCGCAACTGCTGATGCCGCCATATCAGCATTTATATTATAGCGTTGTCCTGTTCTATCCTTACCAATTGGTGAAACTACTGGGATGAGACCTTGCTCGACAAAACTTTGTACTAAATTTGTATTAACTTGTATCACTTCTCCTACATAACCAAGCGTGGTATCATCCTTCACCGGCTTTGCTTCTAATAAGTTTCCATCAATTCCACTTACACCAATGGCCTTACCTTGCGCTTCTGCAATTTTACGGACAATGGCTTTATTCATAGAACCACTAAGGGCCATTTCGACGACATCTAATACTTCATTTGTGGTTACACGCAATCCGTTAATAAACGTAGTCTTCACACCTGTTTGCTCTAACAATTGCGAAATTAACGGTCCACCACCATGAACAATAATTGGCTGCCATTCTCCTTTTTGTTGAATCGTCACAATATCTTGATAAAAAGAAGGAGGCAGCTGTTCAAATACACTACCACCACATTTAATCACAACATAACTCACATTCGTTCCTCCTTACGTTCGATAAGAAGCGTTTATTCTGACATATTCATAGGAGAGGTCACAACCCCATGCGGTTGCCTTTCCGTTTGCATCACCCAATTTGGCAAGTATGGTTATTTCATCTTCTAATAAGTATTCTTTGGCTGCATCTTCATCAAATGGATGTGGTACTCCATTTTCGACTACTAAAATATTACCTAAATAAATGCTAACTTTATCAGGATCTAAAGATTCGCCACTATAGCCAATCGCCGTAATAATACGTCCCCAATTCGCATCAGCACCATGAATAGCTGTTTTTACTAGGTTAGAAGAGATAATTGATTTAGCAATGGCTGTTGCCGATTCATCCGTAAACGCACCTTCCACTTGTACTTCTACTAATCTGGTAGCACCTTCTCCATCACGAGCAATTTCTTTTGCTAAGTATTCACAAACAAATTGTAAAGCGTCATAAAACTTTTGCCACTCTCTATGTTCTGGTGTTAATGCTTGATTTTCTGCTTTTCCATTTGCTAAAACTAAAACCATATCATTCGTACTAGTATCTCCGTCAACCGTAATCATATTGAACGACCGGTTCGTAATCGACTTTAATACATCAGATAAATACGAAGAAGAAATATTGGCATCTGTTGTAACAAAACCAAGCATTGTTGCCATATTCGGATGAATCATGCCAGAACCTTTGGCAGCTCCGCCGATCGTAACGATTTGACCATCTATTTCTAATTCGATTGCAATTCCTTTTTCTTTTGTATCTGTTGTTAAAATAGCTGATTCAAATTTGCTAGCACCTATATGTTTATAGTCAGGTATTTGACTAATGCCTTTTTGCAGTTTATCCATTGGTAATAACTCACCAATAAGCCCTGTTGATGCTACAGCCGCTAAATGTTCTTCCACTCCCATAGTTTCAGCGAATAATTTGCGCATATCATAAGCATCTTGTAGCCCTTGTTCACCTGTACAAGCATTGGCAATGGCTGAATTGACAATAATTGCTTGTAACTGCTGTTCCTTCTCGATACTTTCTTGTGTTACTTTAAGTGGAGCCGCCTGAAAGACATTCGTCGTATATACTCCTGCTGCTTGTGCTGGCACTTCTGAATACACCCAGCCTAAATCCATTTTCTTTTTACGTAGTCCACAATGTAAACCGCCTGCTTGAAACCCCTTTGCAGAGGCAATATTTCCATCTTTCATTAATTTGAATTGTTCTAGCTGAACTTCCATGTCTGTTTTTCACTCCTTAAGGATAAATAGGTAGTTGGTCCAAGCCTGTTGCCTCTTCCCATCCGTACATAATATTCATATTTTGAACTGCTTGACCAGATGCTCCTTTAACTAAATTGTCAATGACAGAAACAATAATAAGCTTTCCTGTCCTTTCATCTGCATACAATCCGATATCACAATAGTTACTGCCATAGACCTCTTTCGTTGAAGGAAATACCCCTTCTTTACGTACACGAATGAAAGGATGGTCTTGATAGTAAGTTTGATAGGTGTCAACCAGTTGTTTCGTAGAATAGTTGTCTTTCATATCCACATAAATCGTGCTCATGATTCCCCTTGTCATCGGCACAATATGCGGGGTGAAAATGACTTGCATATCTTCATTTGCTCGTTCTGATAGCATCTGTTCGATTTCCGGAATATGTTTATGCACCCCAATTTTATATGCTTTAAAGTTTTCGTTCATTTCTGAAAAATGAACATTCAATGATAAACTTCGTCCAGCTCCAGATACTCCTGTTTTCGCATCAATAATGATCGATGAGCGATCAACCAACTCTTTTTCGATTGCTGGTATTAACCCTAAAGTCGTCGCTGTTGGATAACAGCCGGGATTTGCGAGAATGCTAGCTTGCTTGATAGCTTCTTTATTTACCTCTGGCAAGCCGTAAACAGCTTTTTCGATATATTCCTGCGATGCGATTTCCTCTCCGTAATACGTCTGGTATTGCTTCCCATCTCGCAAACGGAAATCCCCTGACAAATCAATACAACGCACTCCTTTATCGACTAATGCGGGAATAACGTTTTTGCTAACATTAGACGGTGTTGCAAAAAAGACGAGTTCTACCTCTTGCGCTAATGCATCTATATTTAGGTCTGCCATTTTGATATCGATAATATCAACAACATGCGGATATACTTCTGCTAATTCCGTTCCACTATTTGAATGTGAGATAACTTTTTTCACTTGAACATATGGATGGTTATGCAAAAATCGTAATAACTCAATCGCACCATAACCCGTTCCACCTATAATTGCTACATCCACCATATTCCCCCCTAAATTCCGTGTATGATTAGTTTATAATTATACTTCATTTTGTATTTTCATGCAATAATGTTTATAAAAAAATTCAGAAAGTTATTTCTTTTTTCCAAAATTTCATATAGTTCATCATGCATCAGTAGTTTTTTCCCCTACTTACAGTTCACGCAGTAATCATTATATAGATTGCTTCCATCCTTTGACAATGCGAAGATACTAATATTCATTCAGTTGTATAAATATCCAAAAGTATAAGAACAATGACAAAAGATAGACACTTCTTATGATAATAAGTACTTTAAGGTTATGACTTTTATGACTTAATATCTGTAAAGTGATGACTCAAGTTACCTTCTCAATAATCTAAATTTCCGTTATTATGAAGGTACTAAATATGTAATGAAAAAGGTGAGTAAACACGTTATGACTAATCAAAAACAACGTTTCGACCCAGAATGGTTAAGATTACTATATTTAGCAAAACAATTAGGTATGAGCAAAGAAGACGTGAGACACTTTTTCCGTGATCTACCGGAAGTAGCACATACGAAATCGTTATAAGCTTTTTAACAGCAAAATAGCTTCTGGTCGACCGGATACTCCTAATTTTCGATAAACTTTACTAACATAGTTTTTTACTGTACCTATGGATAGATACATAGAATCAGCAATTTCCTGGTTTGAATATCCGTTTAGTAATCTTTTCAAGATATTGGTTTCTGTGTCGGTTAAGCGAACATTCCGCTCCTTCAATGCATCCAGAACAGTCTCAAAAGATGATCTGGAGTCGTTCTCCCCACTCGTTTCTAATTGTTTCATTAACAGTGGTTGAATGGATTCGGGGATTAATATTTGACCTTTTAAAGATTGGTAGATCGCATCAACTAACTGATGAACATCAGTATCTTTTAGCAGGTATCCACTAGCACCATTTTTTAACGCTTTTAATATATAATCATTTTGCGAAAACGTTGTCAGCATAATTATTTTTATATCGGGATATTTCTCTTTTAATATCTTAGCAGCTCTAATCCCACCTATACCTGGCATACGTATATCCATCAATATAACATCCGGTTTACTTTCTATTGTTTTGTTGATCACATCCTCACCCGAATTAGCTGTCGCAATGACTTCTAAGTCCGATTGCTGATTTAACATTACAGCAAGACCTTCGCATATAATTTTTTGATCATCCGCTATGATAATTTTTACCTTACTCATCGTTTTCACCCTACACTTCGAATTTTATGAACGTTTTTATCTTTCGGTAATTCTATCAAAATATCTATTCCACCCAGTCGTGTGTTGTTAGATTGAAAAATTATCTTTCCACCTATCTCTTCTACCCTTTCTTTCATGGCAATGAGGCCAAAGCCTAATTCCTGCTCTATATTTTTGGAGCCTCTACCATTATCGCTTAAAGAAAATTGTAAGGTATCATCCACTACCGATAATCGGAATGAAAAAAGGCTTGCTTTACCGTGTCGCAAACCATTTGTTAATCCTTCTTGCAATGCTCGATATATAACGATTTCCTGACGGGGACTCAGCCAACCCTCTGCCACATTCATTTCTACATGGATATCAACATCTGTTTGCTGTTTCATTTCCTCTAATAAAGCTTCCACTGCATTTTGGAAATCTATAAAAAAATGGTTGCCCTGCAATTCTCGAACCGATTTACGAACTTCATGCAGTCCACTCTCTAGATTTTGGTATACCTGTTTAAGTAATTGTTGGGCTTCATTTGGATCTTGGGGAATCAATGTTTTCACTGCATTTAATCCGATTAGTGAAGTGAAAAAAGAGTGACCAATCGAATCATGCATTTCGCGAGCAAAACGTTTACGTTCTTGCATAATGATATTTTCTTCTAGTTTTAAAGACGCTGTTTTCATTTTGTCATATGCTTTTTCAAGTTGCCTTTTTTGATACATTGATATTTTGACAAGATAACTAAAAACAAACACTACTAAAAACTCTGTAATTCTTGGGATGATGAAAGACATGGTGGAAAGAGGAGGAAAACCAAATGCAATCCATTTACCAGCAACAAAAAACAGGTAAGCAGCAACCGCAAATGGAATACTGTAATTTAGTGTATGATGATATACCATTTCACCAATTAATATAAGCAAAAATACTTGCGAAATAAAGGATTGATCTAAACTAATAATCATACTAAGTAATACCAATTGGCCTACAAGAAAAAACAAGCCTTTGCGATTATCTAAGTTCAGCTTAAAAATAAAATCTCTGAAATATTGCAGCAAAATATAAATCGTGATACATAGATATAATTCCGGTAACCTTGATTGCTCGTCAAGAGAAAATAAAGGAGCCATTATCAGCAATGTAATAAGGATAGCCCGTGGCATTTTTTTGTCAATAAAGTTATCCATCATGATACCCTCTTCTCCTGCTAAATAGTCTTATAAACATGACAATTGATTTAGTTTTATTTTACCAAAGTAAAAGGGAATAACAAGTTTTCAATCACAAAATCTACAACTGTCCTCTATATGGGAAGTAAATTATAGTTTGAAAAGGAACAAAGGTTACTGTCAAAGAAGGATCAAGTTCTTGTTTAATTTTATCGGTTAATATTTTCCCTAATTGATTGTGTTGATGTGCTAAGTGCCTTTTCGATTTTATCAGCTGCCCTGTCTCCCAGTCGTACCATTTCTCTATATCCAATACCCAAACAATCAGTTCCTTCTTAAGGCTGTCAGATAGAGGTAAAGATTCAATATCTAAATTATAGCCACATTGGTAACACCAAATCGGATCAGCCCCAAAATCGGCCTCTATTTTTAGATGTAAAAGTTCTTTGCATTGACATAACATCAAGCAACACTCCTTCATTAACATGGTCATTTCGCTGATTTTATACTTTCCTTATAAACAAAAAAGATAGGAGATGGCGATCCCCTACCTTCCTATCTCTTATTTAAGATTATCTACTGCCGCTCTTTCAATTGCAAGTCCATTCTTATAACGTTCCATAAACTGTTCATAACCTTTTACATCATTAGCATTTGGTGACACAGTCTTCACGTCTTGACCAGCGAATACTTTTTCATTTAAATAAGCTTCCAAGGTTTCGTTCTTTTCTTTATTCAACATATAAGAACCGAGTAATGCGATGCCCCATGCTCCACCTTCTCCTGCTGTTTCCATAACAGAAACAGGAACATTAAAAGCAGCTGCTAACATGCTTTGCGCCACGCCTTCGGTCTTGAAAATTCCACCATGCCCTAAAACTTCATCTAGCTTTACACCTTCTTCTTTGGTTAGAATGTCCATTCCAATTTTCATTGCGCCAAATGATGTATATAAATGCGTACGCATGAAATTAGCAAGGTTGAAATTACTTTCAGAAGTACGAGTAAACAACGGACGCCCTTCTTCAAAATGGGTCATATGTTCACCAGAAAGATAGCCGTAAGATAATAACCCTCCTCCGTCAGCATCTCCTTCTAGCGCCTTTGTAAATAGGGTTTCAAACAACTTATTTTTATCCACTTCGAAACCTATAGCTTGGGTAAATTCTCCAAATAAACCAATCCATGCATTTAAGTCAGATGTACAATTATTAGAGTGTGCCATTGCTACGAGGTCACCTGAAGGTGTTGTCACTAGATCAATCTCCGGGTGTACCTGCGATAAATCCTTCTCCAATACCACCATTGCAAATGCAGAAGTACCGGCAGAAACGTTACCCGTACGCTGTGCCACACTGTTTGTTGCAACCATGCCAGTCCCCGCATCACCTTCTGGCGGGCAAAGTGGAATACCTGCCTCCAATTCGCCGCTAACATCTAATAATTTCGCACCCTCTTCTGTAAGCGTTCCTGCGTTTTCACCAGCTACTAAAACCTCAGGTAAAATGTCTTCCAGCTTCCATGAGAGATTTTGTGGGGCAATCAATTGATTGAACTGATCAACCATGTTTTGATTATAGCTTTTGGTTTCAAGGTCGATCGGAAAGACACCAGATGCTTCCCCAACACCAAGCACTTTCTTCCCTGTTAGCTTCCAATGAACATAGCCGGCCAATGTTGTTTGAAAGTGGATATCCTGAATATGATCTTCCTGATTTAAAATAGCTTGATATAAATGGGCAATACTCCATCTTTGTGGAATATTATAATTAAACTGTTTGGTCAGTTCTGTTGCAGCCTGTTCTGTAATATTGTTTCGCCATGTACGGAAAGGAACAAGTAGCTGCTCCTCTTTATCGAAAACCATGTAGCCATGCATCATTGCACTAAAGCCAATAGCACCTACTTTTTTGAGCGTAATGCCGTACTGCCTTTTCACGTCAGCCGCCATCTTCTGATAACTGTCTTGGAGCCCTTCCCATACTTCATCAATACTATAAGTCCAAATATTGTCTATATAACTGTTTTCCCAATCATGACTACCAGATGCAATTACTTCATTATCTTCACCGACTAGAACTGCTTTAATCCGGGTTGAACCAAGTTCAATACCAAGTATTGTTTTACCATTTTGTATTGCATTATTCACATCATTCATATCATTTTCCTCCAATATTTTAAAAATTATCTATGTAGATTTTGATATTAGCGCTTTCATTGGAATTCGTATTAGGATGAAGACCTTCCTTCCTATCCTTTATCTAAAAACGACTTCAACTTATCTGTACAAATAATTAATGTTATTAATCTCTTTATTCATCATACCATCTAGCCTACGTAATCGTCAATTTAAATTTGTCCGTACGTGTATAGTCGTTAAAATCAGATATAGCTGACTGACGTACTGAAAAATTGTCCGCAGCATGTTGAACTGTGGACAATTTTTCAGTATTACTTCTTGATTACTCTGTTCTCTAACGTACCAATTTGGTCAATTTCCAGCGTAACAACATCCCCTGATTGAAGCAGTTTGGGCGGATTCATCGCAAACCCTACTCCATCTGGTGTTCCTGTTAAAATGATATCGCCCGGATCTAATGTTATTAAATTGGAAATAAAACTAATTAAATATGGGATATCAAAAATTAAATGTTCTGTATTAGAAGATTGCCGTAATTCACCATTAACATAGGATTTGATTGCTAAATGACTAGGGTCGTTTAATTCGGAAGTTGTTACCAGCCAAGGTCCTACTGGTGTAGTATGATCTAATGATTTTCCTTGCAACCATTGTGGTGTACGCTTCTGCAAATCACGTGCCGAAATATCGTTCCCAATTGTATACCCTGCTACGTAATTTAACGCTTCTTCCTTTGCTACTTTTGATGCTTTTTCACCAATAATAACGGCAAGTTCCACTTCATAATCTAGTTTATCTGTAGCTTCTGATTTATGTATCTTATCTTCAGGACCAATTAAAGCGTTGTTAAATTTAGAGAATAAAACTGGATACTCTGGCAATTCACCGCCCATTTCTTTTACATGATCTCTATAATTTGTTCCGATGCAAATAATTTTTGACGGGTTAGGGTTTGGTGTATGCAGGACAACTTCATCGCGTTCAAAAACATGTGTTGTAGAATAGTGCTTTATTTGTTCCAAAAGATTCTCAGCATGTTTAATATGTAGATTTGCCTGTTGATAAAATGCATTTGGATCTGCTGGGATAATACTATCTGCCAAAATTTTATGTTGGTCGATTAGCTCTTGTTGTGCAGCATGTAAATCAATAACCTTATTATCTTTGACTACGCCAATTCGGCTTTGTGCATAAGGATGTTTTAACTGATAATGAACAAGTTTCATACTGTACCCCTCCTCTAGTTTAAGGTCATTTTATCATATAATAAGCGTTGTTTGCTCACAAGGAGGCAAAAGCCTCTTCGACCGCATAGAAAATGCTTGAGTAAAGACTGCGCTTAGGGGTTTTTCCATGGCCAACCTTTTCTTTTCCTATCGTAACGACTCGATTGCACTAAAACAAAAACCCGTTTCATCAATTAACGAAACGGGTTCATGCTTATTAAAGTTATGGTTATAACACTTTACTCAAGAATGCTTTTGTTCGTTCATGTTGTGGATTGTCAAATAGTTGTTTTGGTTCGTTTTCTTCTACCACATAACCCTCATCCATGAAAATAACACGGTCGCCAACTTCTTTAGCAAAGCCCATTTCATGGGTAACAACGACCATCGTCATTCCTTCTTCAGCAAGTTGCTTCATAACGCCTAGCACTTCTCCAACCATTTCTGGGTCTAATGCTGAAGTAGGCTCATCAAATAACATCACTTTCGGCTCCATACCTAAAGCTCTTGCAATTGCAACACGTTGTTTCTGACCACCTGAAAGTGATTCTGGATATACATTCGCTTTATCTAAGAGGCCGACTTTTTGAAGTAAATCTTTTGCTTTTTTTTCTGCATCTTGTTTACTCCATTTTTTTACTGTGACGATTGGCAAGGTGATGTTTTCCAAAACGCTTTTATGTGGAAAAAGGTTGAACTGTTGAAATACCATTCCAACCTCTGCTCTTAGTTTATTGATGTCTACTTTTTTATCTGTTAATTCCTCACCATCAATCGTTACTGTTCCATCAGTTACCGATTCTATTAAGTTAAGACAGCGTAGAAATGTTGACTTACCTGAACCAGAAGGCCCAATTACAACAACAACTTCCTTTTGCTTGATATCTACATTAATATCCTTCAGCACTTCTAAGTCGCCAAAGGATTTTTTTAAGTGCCTGACAGAGATCATTTTACATCCAACCTTCTTTCTAGATAATTTAATAAGTATGTTAGGCTAAGTGTTAACACTAAGTAGATTAACGCAACCATTAAGTACGGTTCCCATACTCTTAAATATTGTCCAGATGCTGCTCTTCCCCAATATAATATATCTTGTGCTGCGATCATTGCACCTAGTGATGAATCTTTTAATAAAACGATAAATTCATTCCCTAATGGTGGAATGGAACGTTTAAATGCTTGTGGTAGAAGAACATGACGCATCACTTGGAACTTATTCATACCTAAAGAATGTGCCGCTTCTGCCTGTCCTTTGTCAATTGACTGTAATCCTGCACGGAATATCTCTGCTACATATGCGGAAGAATTTAGTGATAATGTCACCATGACGGAGATGACAGGGGTTGTAGACCCTAGTATTGCTGGTAAAACAGCATAATGAAATAAAAATAATTGCACAAGAAGAGGGGTCCCTCTTAAAAAGTTAATATACCAAACAAATGGCAATCGAACGATCAGAATCGGTGACATTTTCCCTAATGCAATAAAAAAACCGAGTATACAACCCATTAAAACACCGACTACTGACATAAGGATGGTTAAGCCCATACCTTCCATAAAAAATGGGAAGTACTCGACAATAATATCAAACCTAAAGTCCATGTTGTTTGCTCCTTTCTCTCTTATTACTTTGCTTTTTGTTTCCCTTTTTTATTCCTAGTAAAACAGATTCGCTCTTCTTCCCTTACACAAAGGAAAAGCGTAACGGGGTCGCTACGCTTTTTGATTAGTGAATTATTGGGTTAGCGCTTCTGTGTTTGGTTCTACTCCAAACCATTCCTCATAGATTTCTGCATATGTCCCATTATCGATTACAGTTTGAAGAGCTTCATTCACATCTTCCTGAATTTCGCTTCCTTTCGGGAACATGATACCGTAAAATTCTGATTCAAACGTATCAGGATCTGTGATCATTTCAACGTTTGCATCTGGATTATTCGCAACATATTCATCCGCTACTACATTGTCTGTAACAACTGCATCCACATCACCTGATTGCAGGGACATTAATGCTAATGTATTGGAATCATATTTTGAAATATTTTCGTGATTTTTTCCTAAAATCTTTTCAACGGCTTCTGCACCAGTTGTCCCTGATTGGACACCCACTTTTAATTCTTTAATATCTTCCCCACTTGTAATACCTTCTCCTTCACGGAATACTACCTTATGTGTAGATTCAAAATAAGGTGAGGAGAAATCATATGTTTGTTCACGCTCTTCATTTACTGTGATTCCCGCAATAGCAAGGTCAGCGTCACCTTCTTCAACAGAAAGTAACATGGCATCCCAGCCTACGTTCTCTAATTCATAGTCATAGCCTGCTTCTTCCATAACGGCAGCTAGTAAATCTATATCAAATCCAACTACTTCCCCTTTATCTAAATAAGAAAAAGGCATAAATCCGGCCTCTGTTACAATTGACAAGGTTTGTTTATCATCCGAACCATTCGTTCCTTCTGTTTGATCTGAATTGTCATCTGTACCACATGCTACAAGAATTGCTAACAATAAAACAGCGAATCCTTTGGTCATCCATTTATTCATAAATATTCACTCCGTTTTTTATTTATACATTTTATAACGATTATCATATAGTATTCAGGTGGTAAATTCAATACTTTTGTCAGAAATTCTAATGTTGTAATAATTCTGAATATTGTAATAATTTAAATGTTACATTCCTATTATTTTTAACTAATTAAGAAATATTAGGTTTTTTATAAAGCGTATTTTAGTACCAAATTAGTGCTTATGAGGAGGCATTTTGGTACTAAAACCTGTTTTAAGTACCATTTTAACTTTATGCGTGTAATTTTTGGTACTTAAATTCAAGCTTAGAAAGCAAATATTGCTAAATGTGGCGTGATTAGCCCAATTCCCCATTATAAACAATGAAAAAACACGAACTTTTAAGTCCGTGTTTTTTCCAAATCAAATACTATTTTTTAATAAATAGCTGCGTCCAATAGTTCCCATCTGTAGCATATCCCACTCCGATATGGGTGACTTCTGGGTCCAACAAATTTTTGCGATGCCCTTCACTATCGAGCCAGGCTTGTACGACCTCTTCTGCTGATTGTTGGCCTGCCGCAATATTCTCGGAAGCCTTGGTATAATCAACGCCAAATTCCTGCAACATATCAAAAGGAGAACCATACTGTGGAGAGGTATGAGAAAAATAATCTCTTTCTGCCATATCTTCTGATTTGGTCTGTGCTACATTTGCCAATTCATGATCAAATTTTAAGGAATCAGCACCATTTTCATTACGTGCTTGATTGGTTAGCTCGACCACTTTTTGTATGACACCATCTAAAGACTCTCTGTCAAAAGACTCCGGCTCTTCATTTTGATCTATATAGTCATCATCTTGCTGTTCCGTTTGTTGGTTTTGCTCCGTTGTTTGCTGTTTTTCTTGTGTTGTTTGCCTTTGTTTACTATCTGCGCCATAATTACGATCTTCCTGACGGTACCACTCATTTGGATTAGCATTTTCGAAAATATTTTGTTCTCTTCCCGGGTTAACCGGTATTTCTCCTTGATTTCCACCGTCATTTTGACCACCAAAACCTACATTCTCTGGTTGAATATTTTGATCTTCCGGTTCTAAGGAAGACTCGTTACAGCCAACCATGAGAATAATCATTAAAAACATGAATACATAAACTATATGTTTGTACATAGATATCACCTCAAGGAATTTTTTTGCCCTGTAGGTTTACTATGTACGAAACAAATTTATTTATTCATCCCATTCATCGAGATTAACGAGCCTTTTTTCACGAGCCGATTTTCGTGCTGCCAATGCGACTTTAAAGGAATGCCAACCATCCTCATAATTGGACAATATTTTTGAACGATCACCAGTTTTTACAGCATGGAGAAAGGCTTCATTTTCTCGTTTATAAGGATTTTGTCTTGCGATATACTTCTCTAGCTTTTCAGGCATTTTACTTTCTATATGACCCATTTGCCACTCGATAATCCCTTGGTCTGTATAAGCTGTAATGCCAACATCACCTGTCCCTCCGGGTAAAACAGATGTATTTGCTATTTGCACTAATAAACCATTTTCTAATGTTAATGTAAATAACCCGACATCTGCTACGGTTACAGACGAATCTTGTTTTGCTGTGACTGCATTAGTTTCTTGGGCATAAACAGACTTCACTTCACCAAATAAGAAGCGAATTAAATCAACGATATGTGTCGTCTGTTCATTAAATTGTCCACCTGATTGTTCTTGGTTTTTCCACCAGTAAGCTCCAGGCATAGAGCCCATCCATTTTCCCAATATTGTACCAACATCCGCTTCTTCTAGCATTTTTTGAAATCTCATTACCGTATCCGCGTAACGAAAATGGTAACCGACCGCTGTAAGATGATTATTTTCGATCACTTTTCGCCTTACTTGACGTACTTTATCTAAATCGACTCCTAATGGCTTTTCTACTAAAAAAGGGATCTTGTGTTCAATTAGCATTTCCTCATAATTTTCGTGCGCCATCGGAGGGACACAAATATACACTGCATCTAATTGTTCATGAGCAATCATCGTTTCCAAATCCTGATAACCTGTTGTTTGATAATACCTCTCAGCAAATTCCTCTGCCTTTTCCTGGGTGGATCCTACAAATCCTACGACTTTCACATTTTCGATTTCCTGTAAAATCTCGACATGATGCCTTGTAAATCCTCCTGTACCGATAAAGCCAACTCGAATCATTGACATTCACTCCCTTTCTTGAATTAAGCGATTACATTTTATACGCAACCTCCACAATGGAGGAGCGTTAGGAAAAGATACGTTTTTCACGCCACTTTCCAAAACGATAATATAAAAAGGCAATGACACTACTTAACATAAAGCTTACACCAATTCCATAAGCAATGCCATCTTCTCCTATAATTTCAGAGAAAAGATAAGCTAATGGATATCGAAGTGCCCAGAAGGAAAGTAGATTCAAAATTAAAACCTGATACATCGCCCCAGAAGCCCTGACAATCCCGTTCAAGACAAAATTAATACCTAAAAATGGATAAAAGAAAGCAATAATCATTAAGTATTTAGCACCAAACTGAACAGCTGCTTGTTCCTGAATAAATAAGCTAATACCAAATTCGGCAAATAATACTATGATACCGGCAAACAGAAACATAATCACGGTATTATAGACAACACCATACGTTGCGATTTGTTTGACACGCCCCCATTTGCCAACACCAATATTCTGACCAGCCATACTATTGACAGTAGCACCAAGCGCATGTGCCGGTAATAAAAACAGACTATCTAAACGTTGTGCTGCACTATAACCAGCAACAGCTGCTTCTCCGTGCGATGTAACAACACTCATAATAGCTGCAGCACCAGCAGAAATAACCGCCATTTGTAAACCAGACGGAATTCCGAGATTAAGAATCAACTTTACTTCTGACCATAATGGTAATGTCGGCCATTTCAACGGTATAATTTTCTTTTTGATTACAAAAATAACACCATAAATAAAGGAGAAACCTTGTGATAAAATCGTCGCTACTGCCGCGCCCTGCACACCTAGATCAAGTACTGAGATAAACAGGGGATCAAGTACGATATTTAACAGAACGGCGATCGCAACAAATAGGAGTGGTGTTTTACTATCCCCTACAGCACGTAAAGCAGTACTAATGAAGTTATAACCTACTAAAAAAAGAATCCCAATCGCATTAATGCGCAAGTAAGTCATTGCTTCGGCCATCATTGTTTCTGGTGTTCCTAGTAATAGTAATATTGGCCGCGCAAATAGAAAGCCCAATATTCCCATCACAATTGCTAAAGCTGACAATGTCACAACGAAAGCATTGACATATGTCTGAACTCCTTCTTCATTTCCCTTTCCTTTTTGTTGGGAAAGCACAGTTAACGTCGTATTATTAATTCCGATAATAAAGGATAGTACTGTAAAAATTACAGTACCTGATATATTGACAGCACCTAACGCATTGGCTCCAATCAGATTCCCTACCCACAAGCTGTCAATAAATTGATAAGATACTTGCAAGAGTTGGGCCAACATAATTGGAGAAGAGAAATAAAATAAGTCAATCCATATATTTCCATTGGTAAAATCACGGTGTCTACTCAAGAAACATCCTCCTACATTCTTAAACAAACTAAGCTTAGCATATGATATTTATAATCTTGATTGGGGCATTGTCACACCGTCCCAAATCCGATTACTTGGTGCCTCTCTTTGCTTCACATCAGGTTCTTCTAATAATAAATAAAAATTTTTGGTAGGCAAATTTCCTAATTGATGTTTAGTAATAAGCCGATCCAAATAAAAACGCATGTTTTCTAGTTTTTTGGATTGATTATTTCCTGATTCGGAAAACTCGTATAAGACACTTGCTACGGGAACTCTTTTAATACGGTGCTTTTCCGCTACCCGCAGAAAGAAATCCCAATCCCAGTAATTACGTACACTTTCATCAAAAACACCAATCTCATCATGTATCGATTTGCGATAAACACTGCCGGATGGTACATAAGTGGAAAACTTTCTCATGGCATCAACATCAAAATGATAAGCAAATAAATGATGATTAATGGGCGTTCTTTTCTCATTGGTTTCCTGATAATTAACAATCTCTACATCTGAATAAACGAGATCAGCGTCTCCCATTTGCTCGATCATTGTTTCTAAATGTGTTGGTAACGGCAAATCATCATCATCCATTAACATAATTAGCTCGCCTGTTGCCTTCTCTATTCCTTTATTTCTTGCATACACGTGATAACGGTTTTCAGGTAAATCGATGACAGTTATATCTAATTCAGTATATAATCCCGCCACATCGTTGACCTTTTCTCCAGCATCATTAATAATAATCACTTCAAAGTCTTGATATGTTTGCTCGACAAGTGCTGCTAATAACTCTGCTAGTGCTACTCTGCGATTAAAAGTTGTAATGATAATTGACACATATGGTTTAGGCATTTGTAAACTCCTCAATAAAATTGATTAAAAGTATGTAAACTTTGTTGACATTAGCCATGACAAAGTTAAAATTATGGCATATAGTAAAGGCATATCCTACTATTCCTTCTACTATTTACTCAATTATATATCAATTTATTATCCTAGCGAAATCATTCATCTTATCTTATATATTTCAAACTTTTTACAATTCACACAAAATGACATGAACTTTTTCTGTATAACATATAACAAAAAGGGCAATACTTTTCTTAAAACGCAAGACTTCGTGACATAAATAAAATAGGAGGCTAGTCAAATGGCTTTTTTACGGGAAGCAGTTGAAAAACAAAAAGTGTACTTGATTCAACAGTTGATGGCCAATGGAATTGTGGATAAGAATGACCAAGAGCTCTATAACAAACCTATTAGTGAAATTGTCAATGATTACGAGAAATTCTGCCTGGAATTTGAGAGACAAAACTCCATAAAGTTCACTCGGTATAATCCCGATAGAAAAGAAGAGAAGCCCGATTTTCACTAAGCTTCTCTTCTTTTTATATTTTCCAACCGTAAAAAAAGGGAGGCTCCTGTATTATACGTAAGTAGTTCTCTTTCGGTGGAGAAACAACTAAAAAGCTAACTAAACAGCATAACAAATCTCATAGTGATTTGGTATGCTGTTTTTTGTTGATATAATAACGTTTTCTGACAAATAGCACCACTTTTAGTATTGTAATTAACACACAACACTAACAGATGTTAGTAGAGTGCTAATTGCTATGTTACTTATATAGGTAAATGTAATTACAATTGTAACTTATCTTAGGATAAATCTGATTATATGTTATAGTACAAGTATAAGATATTGTGAATGTTAACATTGAATCACTATATATTGGGAGTGGTCATCTTGAAAACGGAAAAAAGTTTAAGAATTTGCGAAAAAGGACATAGGTATTACAAAAGTAGTGATTGCCAAAGTTGCCCTACTTGCGATCAAGAGAATAAACCTGAAAGCGGCTTTCTATCGAAACTAAGTTCACCTGCTAGAAATGCCTTAGTTCACGAGGGGATTGATACTTTGCAAAATCTCTCAGAGTACACCGAAAAAGAAATTCTAAAAATTCATGGTATTGGACCAGCTTCCCTACCCATTATGAGAGCTTCATTAGAAAAAGAAGGTTTATCGTTTAAAAAATAATAGTGTATTCTCCTTTAAAGTATTGTTAAACAAGACAATTTAAAAGAAAAAAGCTTGGATATCCAAGCTTTTTTGCGTGTTAAAATAGTTGTTAAACATACTACGAAACCGTATGCTATTTGTTATGTGATTTGATGTTTTCTCCACGGTAAGTGAACTACTAAATATTATTCGCCCGCCCTTATTTCTTTATCGTTCTTTTTGGATACCAAATCGTGCGTTAATTTCACCACGTAATAGTTGTTTGCGCATTCTCTTTTCTTTCTTCTTCTCTTCTCGAATCATGTCTTGTCTAATTTCGTATGTTTGAACGCCCTCTTCTCGCTTGTTCGCAATATCAATTAATAATTCCACATCAGCAAAAGAGTATTTACGGTTTCCTTTTGGAGAACGTTCAGGAAATACTAGTTTTCTTTCTTCATAATAACGAATTTGCCGTTCTGATAATCCAGTTAGTTCACTTACGACACCAATAGTTATAACTTTCCGTTCTTTATAGGAAGGACTTTCCGCCATGCAATACACCACCTAATTACGTATACCGTTATAAGCTAACCTTAATAAAAGTATACTATGATAACCACTTGCTGCACAAAGTTTTGTAAGATAATCTGACAGTAAATTATCTGACAATTGCTACTACTAGCGTCGTAATGATATTTTCGTTAGTATATAAGTGATAAGGAGGCTGAACACAATGGAAATGTCCATTACAAAACCAGCAGCAAAATGGTTTATCAAAGAATTAGATTTAGAAGAAGGAGATGCTATCCGTTTCTTGGCGAGGTATGGCGGTTTCGGTGGTGTACATAAAGGGTTTTCTTTGGCACTGGAAAAAGCCGTACCAAACAACCCTGAAGCAGAAGTGACGGAAGAGGGTATTCGTTTTTTTGTCGAAGAATCCGACATCTGGTACTTCGATAATAAGAACTTCCATATCAAATACTCCAGAAAATACGACGAAATTGAATATGTCATCGAGTAAAGTACATTCCCAGATAAAAAACCGAGTGCTCGTTCTTCATGGCACTCGGTTTTCCTGCTATTTCAACGTAATTTTTGCTTTTGCTTTATGATTAGAGAAATCTAATTGATAGCCTGGTTCACAGAAGTAAGGAAAACCGTCTTTTGTCCAGAACAGACGTTGAATACGCGCATGTCGGTTATGGTCATATAAAGGATTCTCTGTATTAAACCCTTTATATGGGCGAGCATGGTAAATGAGTAACTCAAAGCCATCTTCATCAACGCTAAAACTATTATGTCCTGGCCCATATTCACTCGTGTTATCACTGGAAACCAACACTGGTTCTTTTTCTTTTGTCCAAGCTTTTGGATCTAATAAATCACTATTTATATCAGCATGTAATAATCCCATCGCATAATTTTCATCTGTTGCGCTCGCTGAGAAAGCGATGAAAATTTTCTCATCATTTTTTATCATCGCAGGACCCTCGTTTACATCAAATCCAATGACTTCCCAATCATATTCTGGAGTCGATAAGAGAACCTGTTTCTTAATTGTCCAAGGATTCTCCATTTCTGCAATATAAAGGTTTGCGATCGTATCATTATCTACCTTCTGTGACCACACGAGATAACGTTTACCTTGATGCTCAAAAGTTGTTGCATCTAGTGAAAAACTTTGAAACTCCGTATTGATTTGACCTTTCTCTCTCCATTCGCCCTCTAATGGGTTGTCTGCATCACATTCTAAGACATACGGACGAATTGCCCAAACATCATCTTTGTCACCAGCTGCAACATGAACATACCACTTTCCATCAATGAAATGAATCTCTGGTGCCCAAATATGTTCAGACATGATTCCTGCTTCATGCTTCCACCAAATCACTTTTTCTTCTGCTTGTGGTAGTTCATCAATTGTTTTAGCTCTTCTTAAGACAACACGGTCATATAATGGGTATGATCCCGTAAAATAATAGTACCCATCGGTATGCTTATATAAATATGGATCAGCTCTCTGTTCAATAAAAGGCTTAGGATAATCTTTATGTTCTACTTCACCCTCTACCTCAATTGTTCCTTTATCTAAAAGTTCATTTTTATCAACAGAATCCCAATTCACATTGAACTCTGCCGTAATATTATCATCTAAATCTACAAGTACTCGTTCAGGTAATCGAATGTCTTCACCTCTGGAAACATCGATTTCCACATCATGTATACGCTTAATATCCATTTATGACATCCTTTCCATTCTCATTAACTACTATTATAAACGAGTCAACTTGTACTTACAACTATTTAGTTTATGTTATAAGAATAAAACTTATACTAAAAAACAAAAACCAACAGTATATTGCACTGTTGGTTTTTATATTTTACTATTTTGTTTAATAAATCGATCCATTCTTTTCATGGCTTCATCTAATTGTTTAATGGATGTTGCATAGGAACAACGAATATACCCTTCTCCACTTTCACCGAAAACATGCCCCGGTACAACGGCTACTCTTTCTTCTTCTAATAATTTTTGGGCAAATTCCTCTGAGCTATAGCCAGTTTCTTTGATCGAAGGGAATACATAAAAAGCACCACCCGGCAAATGACAGGATAAGCCCATCTCATTCAATGCCTTCACAACAAAATTCCGCCGTTGTCGATAGCTTGTTTTCATTTCCCTGACACTTTCATTTCCATGGCGTAACGCTTCTAATGCACCATGTTGCGCCATAGTTGGTGCACACATCATCGTGTATTGATGAATTTTTGTCATAGCTTGCATGATAGCTACAGGTCCTGCAGCATAACCAAGTCGCCAGCCTGTCATAGCAAAAGATTTCGAGAAGCCAGAAATTAAAATGGTACGTTCCCTCATGCCATCAACAGATGCGATACTAGTTGCTGCCTCATCATAAGCCAGTTCTGCGTAAATTTCATCAGACAGCACAATTAAATCATGCTTTCGTATAACTTGTGCTATGCCATACAATTCTTCCTTACTTAATACCGCTCCAGTCGGATTATTTGGGCTACACAGAACAATTGCTTTTGTACGTGGAGTTATCGCTGCTTCGATTTGCTCTGGTGTCACTTTAAACTCATTATCCGCTGTAGCACTTACGGATACCGGCACACCACCTGCCAACGAAATAGCAGGACTATAGGAAACAAAGCAAGGCTCCACAACAATTACTTCATCGCCAGCATCTACAATCGCTCGCAGTGCTAAATCAATTGCTTGACTTGCACCTACCGTTACTAAGAGTTGATCTTCAGGATTATAAGAAATAGAAAATGTATCTTGCAAATATTTACTAATCTCTTCCCTTAATTCGAATAAACCTGCGTTAGCTGTATATGCAGTATATCCTTGTTCCAAGGAATGATAACTCGCTTCGATGACATTCCAAGGAGTAACAAAATCTGGCTCACCTACCCCTAGTGAGATAACATTCTCCATTTGAGAAGCAAGATCAAAAAACTTCCGAATTCCCGACGGCTGCAGCTCTTTCACGTGGTTTGCTAAATATGATTTACTCATGGTGTCACCATGATTCGTTTGTCATCATCGTCACCTTCATCAAAAATAATACCATCATGCTTATATTTCTTCAGGATGAAATGGGTCGTAGTGGACAGTACAGTATCCAAGGTAGACAACTTATCCGAAACAAAACGACTCACTTCCATCATAGTTTTTCCTTCGACAGAAACACTTAAATCGTAAGAACCCGACATTAAATAGACAGCTTTAACTTCTGGGAACCGATAGATTCTGGAAGCGATTTTATCAAAGCCAACGCCCCTTACTGGCGTTACCTTTACATCTATTAACGCCGCCACTCCTTCATACTCATAAACAGTAGACCAATCTACAAGTGTAGAATAACCAAGAATGGCGTGTTCTTTTTCTAATTTTTTTATCATTTCTTCCACTTCAACAGGGGCTACATCTAACATTTTACTAATGGTATCATTATCCATTCGACCGTTTTTTTCTAATAATTTCAATAATTCAATCTCTTTTTGTTCCAATCCATTCACCTTCTTTAGATGTTGTGTATACACTATTTACAACTTGTTAATTATTCTTACTAATATTCAATCATACTACAATTAATCCCAAATATAAAGTGCGATTATTCCCCGCGTAGCTTCTTCAACTTAGGGGGAGTGCATCGACAATTAGCACCTCGATAAACAATAGAAAAACTTCGAATCCGAGGAAGGAAGGTTTCAAAGTGGTGAGCTATCAGGAACTGATAACACAAATCGGGATGGACTATACTCATCCTGGAGGAAAAACGGCAACGGATAAGTGGTTAAAGCAAATACCGAAAAATTTGAAGAACGTATTAGAAATTGGCTGCGGAACAGGAGAGACTCTTAGGCAATTGCGCAATCAGACTGCTGCATTTTTATATGGTATCGACAGCTCTGCAAATATGGTTACAAAGGCAAAAAACAAAACGAGTCATCTTCATCACATTGAGATTATGCAACAAAATATAGAAGATCTTTCGTTCACACATCATTTCTTTGACCTAATTATTTCTGAATCTGTGTTAGCTTTTACTCCTATCCATTACAGCCTGCCGAAACTTACGAATCTACTTAAGCCAAATGGGCAAATCGTACTCCTAGAAATGGCAACACCCAGCCTCTTAACCCATTCAGATGAAGAAATTATTAAAACATTTTATCAGTTGCCGCAATTATTATCCAAAGAAGATTGGTTAAAGCAATTATTAGACTATGGGTATGAAACGGTCTATCTAGAGAAAATCGAGAAAGAACCCAAAACACCCAGCACTCTTCCTCAACATCTATCAATGGAAATGTTACAAACATTAAATGAACATTATCAATTAAATACCTTATATGCTAATGATCTTCATACTTACTTATTTATAGCTAAAAAGCGAGGAAAGAACGATGACCATACATGCAACTGATAAGTGGATTAAGAAATTTACGGATGAAAAAATTGGAAAAAACCGAAAAGAACAGTATTTACTACATCAATCCATTATTTGCGAACCACTAAGTCATTGTTTTGAAGATATCCAACCAGAGTTTATCCAAGAACACTTATTACGCCATGGGCTTTTTTCACCAAATTTAAATCAAGAAGACTCGGAGCAATGGATGGAACAAAATTATTTATCTAAGGTAAACAAGATCTACCAAAAATGCAAAAAGGCATGGAATGGACCTGAACCTGCTATATTTGTCTTTCCCTCTAACGAAGAAATTAGAGAACTGAAAGAATGGTATAACGCTAATACAGGCTTAAGTTACCCTGACAAACTGTTCTTATTCTTACAAAGGAAAGCCGAAAATCGAGAAATAATTGCTTTGTTCCTTCATGAATACAGTCATATTTGCAGACTAAATCATTTTCCGAAGAAAGAAATGGAATATACACTGTTGGACGCAATTATACTAGAAGGCATTGCTGAATGGATTGTGCGAAAAAAGGTTGGAAGCACGTACGGAAACAAAAGAATAGAAATGATATCCGACGAATTGTTAGCAGATTTATGGCTAACATGGATTGCCTCCCAGCAGCAGATGACTAGAGATCACCCTAAGCACGACATGATTATGTATGGATTTAACGGTGTCCCTAAAAATGTCGGCTATATTATCGGTTACAACATCATTCAACGTTATATGACTAAACAACCTTGCTCGATCACCACCTTATTACAGACCACCAATCAGCAAATTTTGGCAACCATTGATACATTACCTAAGAAATAAATAGTGCAACTGCCGATGAACAGGTGACCACAATCTTATCTCTTTCTTGCATAGTCTACTAGTAGTTATCCAATGAACTGCTTGGATATGGAGGAAGGAGGGTTTTGATGTCACATTATGATTTTTGTCGACAAAACGTAGGTCGCCCTGTAAAAATTGTAACACACGACGGGATAGTCCACAGAGGGATCATTAGAAGGGTTAACCCCTCAAAAGTATTTATAGATCCATTTGATGCACGACGAGGAGCTGGTGGCTACGGCTATGGCTTCTTTGGATACGGAAGAGGTCTAGGGATTGGCATTGCGCTCGGCGCAATCGCAACAATAGCATTTCTACCATTTTTCTTTTGGTAATTATTACTCCATTACAGTAATTGCTTAACCAAAGAACTACACAACCAAAATATCTGATCAGGTCTATTTATTTACTCCTCTCCCACCATATAAGAAATCTAAGGCAATCACTTAACATGATAGCCTTAGATTTCTATACTCCGTCACCTAATTAATGATTTCTTCTAGCAAAGTCTACAAAGCGAAATTTATCTGGTCGGTGCCTTGATTCCGTATACTGAAACAGACTGGCATCATCTAAATAAACATAGTTCTTGATTACCACGATATTATGGAATCCTTCCAAATCTAATAAATCCCGATCTTCTTTTGTTGGCACCTCCACGACAATTTCTTTCTTAGCAAAACTGATCACTAAACCTAATTGATCCTCTAGGTAGGCATATATCGATTCCTTTGCAATTTCTTCTGACATGTAAGGAACATACTTATCCATCAGATAATCTTTATCCAGGATGATACGCTGTCCAGAGAATTCTCGGGAACGAATCACTTCCCACACCTGATTCTTCCCCCTCAGCTTTAATTGCTCTTTAAGATATCGATCAGGTTTGATAAGCTGACAATCGTGAACCGTAGTTACTGGTCTTTCTCCCATTTTATCGGCTAACTCTTTAAAGCTAACAAGCCCTGAAACAGGGAAATCAAATTTACTACGATCAATGACCATCGAACCTTTTCCCCTGATTTTCTGTATATAGCCATTTTGAGCTAACAGGTTCAATGCCTTTCTAATCGTTTCTCTCGATGTTTCGTATTGATCTGTCAGTTCGTTCTCTGAAGGTAAGAATTGGTTGGCCTTAAACTTCCCTTGTTCAATTTGCTGTACCATTTCCTGATAGATCACTAAATATTTATTACGCATTTCATTATCCCCATCTATTACTTAATATAGAAAACGAATGATTCATAAGGACGCAACGTAACGTTCTCCAATTGAGTTGGTGGCTGCTGATAATTAGAAAGAATAGCCTCTCCTCTTTCAAATTGCTCTATCACTTCTCTAGGTAAGTCTAACGTTACTTCCTTAGCATAAAAATTGTTTACTACTAACATGCTTTCTTGATCATTTTCTCTTAAATAAGCAAAAATGGCAAGATCATCTGGTAAAATTAGTCGATAGCTTCCATCCGTTATGACCTGATATTCTTTTCTCATTTGAATTAATCGTTGATAATGATAAAAAATTGATTCTTTATCCGCAATAGCTTGTTCAGCATTAATAGTTGTAACATTATTTGCCAGATCTATCCATGGTTCTACTTCTGAAAACCCTGCATTCTCTGTGGCATTCCATTGTACCGGCGTCCGAGAATTATCACGTGATTTTTCTTTTAAAATTGCCATAATCTCTTCTTCCGGTATACCTTCTTCTTTTTTGATATTATAGATATTAATGGACTCTACATCACGGTATTGATCAATGCTTTCAAAGTCTGGATTTGTCATACCAAACTCTTCCCCTTGATAAATATATGGAGTCCCTTGCATCAAATGTATGGTTGTTGCTAACATTTTTGCTGATTCATTGTGATAGTGTTTATCATCCCCAAACCGCGACACTATCCTTGGCTGGTCATGATTACACCAGAACAATGCATTCCAACCTCCACCTTGCTGCATTCCTATTTGCCATTTGGATAGGATCTGTTTTAACTCTAGGAAATCAAACGGCGCTTTAGTCCATTTCTCTCCATTGGGGTAATCGACTTTTAAATGGTGAAAATTAAAAGTCATATCTAACTCTTCACTTTTGGGATTAGAATATTGAATACAATCATCCATCGTTGTTGATGACATTTCACCAACGGTCATCGTTTCACGGTTCTTAAATACTTGTTGATTCATTTCATGTAAAAACTCATGCACTCTCGGCCCATCCGTATAAAACTTTCTTCCGTCTCCTGGTGGTACACTGCCATCATCATCAGGGAAGCGTTGATCTTTGGATATAAGGTTGATAACATCTAAGCGGAATCCGTCCACTCCCTTATCAAGCCAAAAATTCATCATTTGATAAACATCGTCCCGTACTGCTTCATTTTCCCAGTTTAAGTCTGCTTGCGTAACGTCAAATAAATGTAAATAATATTCACTAGTGTTTTCGTCATATTGCCATGCAGAACCGCCAAACTTGGATTGCCAATTGGTTGGTGGGTTACCGGCTTCTCCTTCTTTCCAAATGTAATAATCTCGATACTGATTATCCTTTGATCGACTCGCTTCTTTGAACCATTGGTGTTCCGTTGATGTATGGTTTACGACAATATCCATAATAATTTTGATATCACGATGATGTGCTTCATCTAATAATTCTTCAAAGTCCTCCATTGTGCCATATTCAGGGTGAATGGAATAGTAGTCAGATATGTCGTATCCATTATCCTTTTGTGGTGATGCATAAATAGGTGTAAGCCAAATTACATCGATGCCTAACTTTTTCAAGTAATCTAATTTTTCAATAATACCCGGAATATCTCCAACACCGTTCCCTGTAGTATCATTGAAGCTTTTCGGATATATCTGATAGACAACAGATTTTTGCCACCATTTCTCGTCCATACATTTACCCTCCTGTTGATCTGTGATGAAATTTTTATTGTATCTGCTCTTGATTCCGATTAAGAATACAGATCGCGATCAATCCTGATACGAAGTAGATACAAACTGCGAAGCTTCTTAGTTACAAAGTTAACAGGGCTTCTCTTCCGAGGATATCCTTTGCTGTTCCGGGGATATATCCTTCTCTTCCGGGGATATCCTTTGCTGTTCCGGGGATATATCCTTCTCTTCCGAGGATATCCTTTGCTGTTCCGGGGATATATCCTTCTCTTCCGGGGATATCCTTTGCTGTTCCGGGGATATAGTCGTTTATCCTTGGAAGAGAAGCTCTTTTCCTTGGAAGAGAAAGCTTTTTCCCCGGAAGAGGAGCCTTTTTTCCTCGGAAGAGATCGGCGCTTCCAAGGATATCTACGTTACTTCGCAGTTTATGTTTTATTATGATCTTGTTTTTCCTAGGCGATCGTATGCGTCTTTACCCATTTTTGTTCTTGCCAGAATAACGGTTAGGATAAATGGAACAACAATCGCTATCAGCATGGCTACGGTAAACATGAGCATGTGTGGCACTTGAATCGATAAAATTCCAGGTATACCACCTACACCGATGGAATTCGCCATAACACCAGACCCAACTGATACTACTGCTGCAAGCGCTGAACCCGTCATACCTGCAATAAATGGGAAGAGGTAACGTAAGTTAATACCAAATAACGCTGGTTCGGTGACACCTAAATAACAGGAGATTGCCGCAGGAACAGATACTTGTTGTTCCTTCTTATCTTTACGGTTCAAGTAGATCATGGCAACAACCGCTGAACCTTGTGCTATATTTGATAATGCAATCATTGGCCAAAGGTTCGTTCCATCAAATTCACTCATCAACTGTAAATCAATCGCATTCGTCATATGATGTAAACCTGTTATTACTAATGGTGCATACGCAAAACCAAATACGGCAGCAAACAACCAGCCAAATGCTGAAGTTAAACCGTTATACACAATATTGGAGATCCATGAACCAATTTCCCAGCCAATTGGTCCTAATACAACATGAGCTACTAGAACAGCCGGAATTAATGCAAAGAATGGTACAAAAATCATTGAAACTACTTGCGGAATTACTTTACGCAACCAAATTTCTAAATACGCTAATACGAAGCCAGCAAAAATCGCCGGAATAACTTGTGCTTGATAACCAATCATATCAATCTGTGCAAAACCGAAGTCCCATACCGGAATCTCTTCGGCGCCAGCGACTCCATAAGCATTTAACAGCTGCGGAGAAACTAGCGTAATACCTAAAACAATACCTAGTACTTGGGTTGTACCCATTTTTCTTGAAATAGACCAAGTAATGGCGACCGGTAAGAAGTGGAATATCGCTTCCCCAATCAACCATAAGAAGTCATATAAACCAGTCCAAAACTGAGAAGATTCTGCCAACGTCTGTGTACCGTTGTTAACCATTTCAATATCCCCAATAACATTACGAAAACCTAAAATAAGACCACCAACAACTAATGCAGGGATAATAGGTGTAAAGATATCAGCTAAATGCGCTACTAAACGTTGGATAATATTCATATTTTGCTTGGCTGCTTCTTTGGCATCTTCTTTGGAAGTATCTCCTACTCCCGCTATTTTGGTAAACTCATTATAAAAAGAAGCCACTTCATTTCCAACAATAACTTGAAATTGACCTGCCTGTGTAAAAGTTCCTTTGACGATATCAATATCTTCTATTGCATCCACATCTGCTTTGCTTGGATCATTTAGAACGAAACGCATTCTCGTCGCACAATGAGTAACAACAGAGATATTCTCACTACCACCGATTTTATCCAACAATTCTTTTGCAGGATCTGTAAACTTGCTCACTATTCTTCCTCCTCGATGAAAAGTTATTCTTGTATATACAAGTGATTACGTTTTCATGATAGCTTGTATATACAAGAATGTCAACGAAAATATTTGTTACATATAAAATAGAAAGAGAGACTAACTATATCGAGTCAATAGTTAGTCTCTTTGCTTATCTTATCCTTCAAATGTGTTTTTATCCACATGCCCATCATTTTCCATAATTATTTTTAATGCTTCGGGGTAATCATCTTCTGACACTTCACATTCAACCGTATGTTCTCTAGGAGCATCATCACCAACTTCGTCTCTCACTATGAATCCAGGAACAATACCACCACCTGAACCCATACCTGTAGAATAATTACCTGAGAATGTTATCGGAGCTAGTAATATAGTTTGATCTTGATCTTGTAATTGGTCAACTATAATATCATTCGTTTTCAACTTATTGAGCTCTGCTCGTACGGTTTCCGCATCATCTTCCGTCTTAAAAAACGCTTGAATCGTTTTATACATGATCATCATCCTTTCGTTATTAATATTTTGTTGTTCTTAATGTTCCCGTTTTCATCAATATTAAACTTCTGTAAATTTTGACCAGTATTTATATGTCTTTCTTTGTAGAATCTAGTAAAATAAAGTGAGACCTCCATCAGCGGACTAAAACCCCACTGATGGTTAGTCATCAGCATATTAGTGTCCGTTACAAAGGAAAAGGATGGGTGAGGTTATGAAAAAGTTTACAAAGCAAGAGAATAGTTGGATGTTTTACGATTGGGGAAGCTCCGTATTTTCCGTTATCATTACCACGGCTATTTTTCCTATTTATTACAAAGCACAAGCAACCGATGCAGGTATTTCTGGAGCAGATTCTACTGCATATCTAGGTTACACTATTTCTGTGTTTACATTTATTTTGGCTATGCTTGGACCAATTCTAGGAACAATAGCGGATTACAAAGGATTGAAAAAAAAATTCTTTGTAAGCTTTATGGGGCTGGGTATTTTTTCGACCTTCGCACTTATTTTCGTACCAGAAGGCCAATGGTTACTTCTACTGATTGTCTTTACTTTAGCATCACTGGGCTCTACTGGAGCTAATGTGTTTTATGACGGTTTCCTTGTGGATGTCACCGATGATAACCGCATGAATCAAGTATCTGCCCGCGGCTTTGGACTTGGTTATATTGGTAGTGCTATTCCTTTTGTCATCAGTATTGCCATTATACTATTAGCTCAACAGGGTATACTACCTATTAGTAGCACTACCGCCAGTAAAATAGCGTTTCTCATCACTTGTATATGGTGGGCAATTTTTGCTATTCCTTTGATTAGAAATGTGAAACAGATACATTTCGTAGAGCGTGATTCTCAACCAATTCGCCAAAGCTTTAAAAGATTAATTCAAACAGTCAAACATGTAAAGGAATATAAATACTTAACCATTTTTTTAATTGCTTATTTTTTCTACATCGACGGAGTAGGCACGATTATTTCCATGTCTACAGCCTATGGAACAGATGTCGGTCTTAGCTCAACTGTACTACTAGTAGTTTTATTTGTCACACAAGTAGTCGCCGCTCCTTTTTCTATTATATATGGTAAATTAGCAAATCGATTCTCAGCCAAATCGATGTTAAATGTTGGTATTGTTGTTTATATTATTGTTTGTATTTATGGTTATTTTCTAGAAACTGCAATTGACTTCTGGATTCTTGCCATGCTTGTCGCTTCTTCACAAGGGGGAATTCAGGCATTAAGTCGTTCCTACTTCGCTAAACTGATTCCTAAAAATAATGCCAATGAATTCTTTGGATTCTATAATATTTTTGGTAAGTTTGCTTCGATTACCGGTCCACTACTTTTAGGTTTCACTGCACAAATTACTGGTCGTTCGAACGCAGGTATTTTGAGTCTTATCGTTTTATTTGTTATCGGTATGATCATTCTTTATTTTGTTCCCTCCGACAAAAAATTAATGACACCAACACAACCTATCTCAAAATGATATCAATTGTATCTCACCTGAGCATTGTTTAGCCCAAATTGATATAATACACTCTTAATTAACGAGTTATTTTCAAAATAATTAGACAAAATAAAACAGATAGAACAAAATTGGTGTCACGCTTATGCTTACTATATAAAGTAAGACTTCCATCAGTGGCTTTCCACTGATGGGCAGCGAAACTTATCAGGGTGCTACCGTCCGTGTGACCCCTACGACCGATATCTAGCTATAGGGGGCTTGCGAACGAATGGCATCTTGATAAAAATAAAAAAGTAAGGAGAGAACAAATAAGATATGACAAATGCAAACCAAGTCGCTCAACATTACGTGGATGACGTGTTCGAAACGGTCAAAAAACGTAACCCGAACGAAAATGAATTCCATCAAGCAGTAAAGGAAATATTTGATTCCTTAGTTCCGGTATTCGAAAAACAACCTGTATATATGGAGCACAATATTCTGGAAAGAATCGTTGAACCTGAAAGAATTATATCTTTCCGTGTACCATGGGTTGATGATGAAGGGAAAGTACAAGTTAACCGCGGTTTTCGTGTGCAATTTAATAGTGCCATCGGTCCATACAAAGGCGGCCTTCGTTTCCACCCATCTGTAAACGCTAGTATTATTAAGTTTTTAGGGTTTGAACAGATTTTTAAAAACTCTTTAACCGGACAACCTATCGGTGGTGGTAAAGGTGGATCTGATTTCGATCCGAAAGGTAAATCCGATGGCGAAATTATGCGATTCTGTCAAAGCTTTATGAGTGAACTTTCTAAACATATCGGTCCAGATGTTGATGTTCCTGCTGGGGATATCGGTGTAGGTGCACGTGAAGTTGGTTACTTATTCGGTCAATATAAAAAAATGCGTGGCGGCTATGAAGCTGGGGTACTAACTGGTAAAGGCCTTAATTTCGGCGGAAGCCTAGCACGTACAGAAGCGACCGGTTATGGAACAGTTTACTTCGTACAAGAAATGTTAAAAGACAAAGGCGACAGCTTCGAAGGTAAAACAGTCGTTGTTTCTGGTTCCGGTAATGTTTCTACATATGCTATTGAAAAAGCAACTGAACTTGGTGCTAAGGTAGTTGCATGTAGTGATTCCAGTGGTTATATATATGACAAAAATGGTATTAATTTGGCAACAGTAAAACGACTAAAAGAAGTAGAAAGAAAGCGTATTAAAGAATATGTCAACGAGCACCCTGAAGCAGAGTATACTGCTGGCTTTGAAGGCATTTGGAACATCCCTTGTGACATCGCTCTTCCATGTGCAACACAAAACGAATTAAATGAAGAAGCTGCGAAAACACTTCTAGCTAACGGTGTAAAAGCTGTTGGTGAAGGTGCGAACATGCCTTCAACATTAAAAGCAATCGATGTATTCTTAGAGAATAATGTACTATTCGGCCCTGCAAAAGCTGCAAACGCTGGTGGAGTTGCCGTATCTGCATTAGAAATGGCACAAAATAGTGCACGTCTTTCCTGGAAATTTGAAGAAGTCGATGAAAAACTGCAGGAAATCATGGCTAACATTTATAAAAACAGTATAGAAGCTGCAGAAGAATATGGTCAGCCTGGTAACCTTGTTGTTGGGGCCAATATTGCCGGTTTCATTAAAGTTGCTGATGCAATGGTCGCGCAAGGTGTTATCTAAATCATTCTAATTAGGAATATAATAACTGATTTGAAGTATACACTTGTCCAAACGGAACAAGTGTATATTTTTTAAGTAACCGGGAAAGCCCACCCGGTCCTGTCCAAAGTAGTTATTTTGACATGAATAATAGGCGTAACAACCGCTGCGGCTTGCCTACTTCACTTTCCATGGAGTTTTCCCTTCAGCTAACTTTTTCGAACAGTCATTGTGCTGATTTTATACTTTATTTACTGATTTCAAAAAACGTTCCCTCAATCTCGATATTCCTTCAATCGTATATTCACTTCACACTTCGAATAATAGTATAATAATAATGTGTCACTAATGAAAGAACAGAGAGAGGTAGTAAAATGAGCATAGAGAAAAAGCCTAGCAAATGGGTGAAACATCTATTATTATCAGCTATTCGACTCCATTTACATAGAATTACTACGTTCCACGTTACACAGAACGATACAAAAGATCTAAAGCCTCCATATTTAATTGTCAGCAATCATGTGAACAATTGGGATCCATTATATATTAACCTATTTGTCGATGAACCTATCGCTTTTGTCGCTGGCGAACCATTATTCCGCAATCCTTTACTGAAAAAAATATTAAATTATACTGGTGCAATTCCCAAAACAAAATTCAAAAATGATACGAGCACTATACGCAATGTTTTAAAAGCTAAGCAACACAACCGCGTCATCGGCTTGTTTCCTGAAGGAGGTCGCAACTGGGATGGTGTAACAGAGCCAATCATTTATTCCACTGCAAAATTAGTAAAGCTACTGAAAATCCCTGTTGTATCCGTACAAATAAAAGGCGGTTATTTAACGCACCCAAGATGGGGTGATGGTGACAGAAAAGGCATCATTGAACTCACTTTCAACAAAATCTGGGACGGCGAAGATATAGCAGACTTAACTGTCTCCACTATCCATGATCAGCTAACCAAGTCGTTACATCACGATGAAATGAACTGGCAAAAGAAAAAAGGCTATAGCTATCACAGCAAACGTATCGCTCATTATTTAGAAAGGTTACTTTTTACTTGTCCGTCATGTCATACAATCGGCAATATGCGTTCTGATCATGACACATTCCAGTGTGATAACTGCAATTACCAAGTTCAATTGACCGAACAAGGATATTTTCATTCTGAGGATGCCCTTTATTTTACTACACCTTTTGAATGGAAAGAGTGGCAACAACAGCACCTTGATCAATTATCTCTGACAACAGATACCCTTTCTGAAATTCAGGAGCAGATCGAATTCTATCAATCTATTGATCAAAAACCTCTCAAAAAAGTAATGAAGGGAACGATTCGATTAGATAACGAGCAAATCCATATTTACTCGGCTGATGGCAGTTCAAAGTCCTTCTCTTTTGAAGATATGGAAGGGATAAACATTCTTTTCCACCATAAACTAGATTTCTTTGTCAATGACACACTTTTCCGAATCACTTTCACCAATCCAAGAGCATCTGCTTATATGTGGATACAATTGATTCAACACTTAAAAGCAAAACTCGCTATAAAGGAGCAATCCTCATGATCGGTACTTGGAATTTTGTAATGGATTTTATTTTTTTATCGGTAATTTTAGCTATAGCCACCGTACTTAAAACGCGAATTCCATATCTCAGCAAGGTGATTATTCCTACTTCTATGATTGCTGGTTTTCTCGGATTACTGCTAGGAACAGAATTTTTAGGAATTATTCCTTTTAATCAAGATATGTTGGGTAACCTAGTCTACCACTTCATGGCGATAGGATTTATTGCGATCTCACTTAAAGAACGGAACATAGCAAACAGCCCTGCCATTATGAATGCTGGTATCTTAATTGTTTCCGGCTATGTGATTCAAGGTATTGTTGGTTTTGGCATCTTTTTATTTTTAGTCCATCTATTTTTCCCGGACTTTTTTCCAGGTATCGGTCTCTTACTGCCCCTTGGCTTTGGACAAGGTCCTGGCCAGGCATATTCAATCGGGACCCAATGGGAAGCATTAGGAGTTACAGGCGGGGGTAATCTCGGACTGACAATAGCCGGGATTGGTTTCATCTGGGCTACTGTAATCGGAATTATCATGATGAATCTATTAGCCAAAAGATTTTCCTTCCAATCTAAGGACATGCCAGTGAAGGAAAATACTAAATTAATAGAGAAAATCGAGCCAGATGAAATTCCATTAGGAGATGCTAGCGATAAACTGACGTTCCAGATCGCTTTAATAGGTACGATTTATTTTATCACGTATCTTACTATTTATGGCCTTAACGACTTACTTCAACCAATTGGCACTTTCGGTGAAACATTAGGGCAGCTCTTGATTGGTTTTCATTTTATTATCGGCAGCTTATATGCCGTACTATTTCGAATGATATTAAATAAACTCAAGGGTAAGGGCATTAAACTTGAACATACACCGAATAATTACTTGTTACAGCGGATCGCTGGATTCTCATTCGATTATATGATCGCAGCTGCTATTACCGCTATTTCGATATATACTTTACAAGATTACTTTGTTCCGGTATTACTAATCACAACCGCTGGCGGTCTGGTGACGATTCTTTTCTTTGTATGGATTATTCCAAAAGTATTTCCAGCTGATGCTTTACCAAACATCTTAGGTTTTTACGGGATGCAGACTGGGACGATTTCAACCGGCATGGCCTTAGTCAAAGCGGTTGACCCGAAATTCCAATCCAATACGACCGATAATCTTGTAATGGGTAGTGGAACAGCACTATTATTTGGATTTCCTTTATTGTTGATCTTAAATATACCGATTGTCGGTTATGTTCAAGATCGACCAATTATGTATCTTTACACAATGATTGCATTAGTATTTTATTTTGCTGTATTATTAGCTGGATTGTTATGGCGTGTAAGAAAAAGCAACTAGACGTGCTAATATGACAAATAAAGTGCTAGTTTCGTTGTTTATGAGGTATAATAGGAGAAGTAAACATATTAGGAGGTAGATTTCCATGTTCAAAAAAATTGCTAGTGATGCATTAGGTTTAAGTGACATAGGAAAGATCATCGCCCCAGAGGACTTTGACAAGACCGAGTCTGATGATTATGTATTACACGAAGAGAACGAGCGGATTCACTTTTTGATCAAGTCAAAGTCAGATGAATACTGTTTCACCAATCGTGCCTTAATTCATCTTGATGGTGAAAAAGCGACTAGTAGTAAGCGCAATATTTTTCGCTATGACTATTATCTTTACCCTATTAAAAATGTTTCCGTTGAAACTGCTGGTACGATCGACTTAGACCTTGAGATCAAATTTTCACTTGGAGGCCAGCCGATTTCTGTTGATATTGACAAAAAAGAAGGCGAAGCGATTGCGGACTTGTATAAATCGTTAGTAACTATTTCACAAATCCAAGAGGAAAATGACAGAATAAAAGAATTTGCCAAAGATAGCTTGCAAACTTCACAGTCCTTGTTTACAGATAATCGATTCCATGATGGCAATGTTTCTAGTGAATTTGAAAAAGCAACTAAATTCGCATTTGATTGGTTTAATTCCACCTATAATGAAAACACAAGAAAAGACTTTGGAGACATATTTGATAAATATATTCAGAATTAGAATAATGACCGCATGCATAAAAATTGATTGAATGCATGCGGTTGATTTACGATGTCCAAGCATTTAATACAGCGGAACAATTAATAGCTTAGTGAGTCACTGTGTTAGGTTTTGTCCGATTATTTTTCGTGATAAAATAAAGAAAACCATAAAACAGAGGATGTGTATGATGACCAAACATAAAATCTATACAATGAGCTTCGCAAGTGTCTATCCCCATTATGTTAAAAAGGCAGAGAAAAAAGGACGAACGAAAACAGAAGTCGATGAAATCATCCGTTGGTTGACAGGATATAGCCAGGAAGAGTTAGAAGAACAACTGGAAAAACAGACAGACTTTGAGACCTTTTTTGCGGAAGCTCCCCAATTGAACCCTTCGCGGGCAATGA
Organism: Gracilibacillus thailandensis; assembly: GCF_010994055.1. Taxonomy (NCBI): domain Bacteria; kingdom Bacillati; phylum Bacillota; class Bacilli; order Caryophanales; family Bacillaceae; genus Gracilibacillus; species Gracilibacillus thailandensis. The sequence goes on from NZ_WJID01000001.1 coordinate 165,145, forward strand.
TCAAAGGTGTGGTTTGCGGTGTCCGGGTAGAAGACATCGAAGAACCAACGATGCAGGAAATTCGCTATTTGGATAAGCTGATCGATGAATTAGCAAAAGGAAAAGCAGTGGAGAAAATTTTGCGAAAATCTTAATGTTAAGTAGATAAGTGATTACTTTGGTAGAAATGATGAAATATCTGTATAGTATGACCACCGAAGGTTTACCGCCTCTGATCATTAGCAAAACTTATCAGGGTGACACAGATAATTTCATTTCAAACAGATTATTCGCTTCTCTTCTCTTGTTCCTTTATAATATTGTAAACGCTTAATAACAGAAGGTTATAGTTCATGCAATATCGTCAGTTAGGAAAAACCGGTCTGAAAGTAAGCGAAATTAGTTTAGGCAGTTGGCTTACATATGGTGGGTATGTCGAGGAAAGGAATGCTGAGGCTTCCATCGATAAAGCCTACGACCTCGGGATTAACTTTTTTGATACAGCCAATGTCTACATGCGTGGGGAAGCAGAGAAAATTGTAGGAAAAGCTTTAAGAAAATATCCACGCAGTTCCTATGTCCTTGCCACAAAAGTATTTGGCAAAATGGGCGATGGCCCCAATGATCAAGGTCTTTCCCGCAAGCATATTATGGAGCAATGTGATGCCAGCTTGCAGCGGTTAGGACTTGATTACGTCGATGTTTATTATTGTCACCGTTATCACGCTGATACACCACTAGAAGAAACGTTACGCGCATTGGATGACCTTGTACGTCAAGGAAAAGTATTATACATCGGTGTCAGTGAATGGACAGCCGAACAAATGACAGAAGCCGTCCACCTTGCTGACAAAAAGTTGTTAGATCGCATTGTTGTCAATCAGCCAAATTACAGTATGCTTCATCGCTATATCGAGAAAGAAGTCATCCCTGTAAGCGATAAGCACGGCATCGGCCAGGTTGTCTTCTCCCCACTTGCCCAAGGTGTATTAACAGGAAAATATAAAAAAGGAGAAGCAATTCCTGAAGATAGTCGCGCCGCTCAAAAAAACTTAGATTTATCTCGTGTATTAACCGAGAAGAATCTAGAACGGGTAGAAGCATTAAAAGCAATTGCAGCGAACGAAAACTTGTCATTAGCACAATTAGCGATTGCCTGGATCCTGCGTCAAGACAACGTATCTAGTGCTCTTATCGGTGCAAGTAAACCGGAACAAATTGAAGAGAACGCCAAAGCTTCTGGTGTTAAACTCTCCCAAGAGACGATTGCTAAGGTCGAGGATATTTTAAATCAGTAAAAGTACCTATACCAAGTAATTCCTAGTTACTTGGTATTATTTTTTACAATTTTTACAATAGATTCATTGACTTTTACATTAATAATGTATACTATGTTATTAAACGGACAATAAATGGAATTCTTATCCAGAGAGGTGGAGGGGCAGGCCCTAAGAAACCTCGGCAACAGGTTAGAAAGATAACACTGTGCCAAATCCTGCGGGACAGCATAAACTGAACCCGAAAGATAAGAAGGAATGATTACACATTGCTTACCTTCTTATCAAACGATAAGAAGGTTTTTTAATGAGGAGGAAGCAACACATGCTGACTTATGAAAATTTTTATGACAGCCCGTTGAACAATGAGACTCCCGACCAACAAGATCCTACCAAAGGAGCTCTAAAGATCCTTGAATGGGCTTATCAAACGTATGGCAATTCTTTAGTCTATGCCTGTAGTTTTGGAGCAGAAAGTATGGTATTAATTGACATGATTGCAACTGTCCAACCAGATGCTAGATTAGTATTTTTAGATACTGGTTTGCATTTCCAAGAAACATATGACCTGATTGAAGAGGTTAAAGAACGTTATCCGTCATTAGATATCGTTATGCAGAAGCCTTCCCTCACTGTTGATGAACAACGAGAACAATATGGATCAGCGTTGTGGAGCAGGAACCCTGATCAATGTTGTTACATTAGAAAAGTTAAACCATTGGAAGACGCACTGAGTGGAGCAACCGCCTGGATTTCAGGATTAAGAAGGTCACAATCTCCAACAAGAGCCAACACCAACTTTATTAACAAGGATGACCGTTTTCAGTCCATTAAAATTTGTCCATTAATTTATTGGTCCTGGGATGATGTGTGGGAATATATTGAGCAACATCAATTACCTTATAACAAGCTGCATGACCAAAATTACCCTAGCATTGGTTGTATACCATGTACCACACAAGTTACAGATGCGGATGATGAACGTTCAGGACGGTGGGCCAACTTCCAAAAAACTGAATGTGGACTACATGCTACACCACAATCAACGAAGTGATTATTTTTTATAGCCAAACTCAAGTAAATCTATCGGATTAATTAAAAGAGGTGAAAATGTTGACATTACAAGTAGTAAACAGTCCGTTTGATGAAAAACAGACGGAAATATTGAATCAAATTTTGCCAACACTGACAGACGCACAAAAAAATTGGCTAGCTGGATATTTGGCCGCTTCTCAGTCTCAATCATCACAAAGTGTTACACCGGTTGAACAACCAGCGCCTACACAGGTTAAAACCCGAACCGTCACCATTTTATACGGATCGGAAACGGGTAACAGTCAAGAACTAGCAGAGCAATTATCCAAACAGCTAAAGGATATGCAAAGAGACGTAACCGTTTCTGCCATGGATGACTTTAAACCAAAGAAACTAAAAGAAGCAGAAGATTTACTCATTATTACGGCAACTCATGGCGAAGGAGATCCACCTGACAACGCGATTCAATTCCATGAATTTTTACACAGCCGGAAAGCTCCTAAACTGGAGAATGTTAATTTCTCCGTTTTGTCTCTTGGTGATGAGTCCTATGAGCATTTCTGTCAGACTGGTAAAGATTTTGATAAACGGCTAGAAGAATTGGGTGCAACTAGAATTCATCCACGTGTTGACTGTGATGTCGATTACGAAGAACTTGCTGACGAGTGGATATCAGAAGTAATCGGCATTCTGAAAAAAGATGCCGGAAACAACGCAGAAACCGTCGACACGCAGCCAACCCCTGCAGAGCAGCCGATTTATTCGAAGAGCAATCCTTATTCTGCTGAAGTATTAGATAACATCGTCCTTAGTGGTAAAGGGTCAAACAAAGAAACAAGACACATTGAAATTTCATTGGAAGGCTCTAACCTCAATTATGAACCGGGAGATTGTTTAGCGATTTATCCAAAGAATGACCCTGCTCTGGTTCAAGCTATTATTGAAGAGCTTAAATGGAACCCAGAACAGACAATTCCCATTAATAAACAAGGGGAAATTCGCTCCGTTCAGGAGGCTCTAACCTCCATTTTTGAGATTACAAGACTTACAAAAGGCTTATTAGAAAAAGCTAGCACTTATTTTCATCATGAAAAACTTCAACAATTAGTAACAGATCCTGAGCAGGTAAAAGCTTATATCGATGGTCGAGATTTATTAGACTTAATTATTGACTATCCACCAAAGCAACTGGATCCAACATCGATTATGCACTTTTTAAGAAAAATACCAGCAAGGCAATACTCAATCGCTAGTAGTTATCAAGCAAACCCTGATGAAGTGCATTTAACTTTGGCAACTGTAAGATATCATACACATGGTCGTGATCGATGTGGCGTATGTACAGGGGAAATCGCTGACAGAATTAAACCAGGTGATCAACTCAATGTCTATGTTCACAAAAACCCAAATTTCAAATTTCCAATGGATGAAAAAACTCCTGTGATTATGATTGGACCAGGTACTGGTGTAGCACCGTTTAGAGGCTACATCGAGGAACGAGAGGAACTTGAACTGAAAGGAAAAACATGGCTTTTCTTTGGTGATCAGCATTTCCGCACAGACTTCTTGTATCAAGTAGATTGGCAAAATTGGTTAAAACAAGGTTACCTAACCAAAATGGATGTAGCCTTCTCAAGAGATAGTGAGCAAAAGGTATATGTACAGCATCGCATGCAAGAAAAAGCAAAAGAATTATTCGAATGGATTGAAACAGGTGCACATCTATATGTGTGTGGGGATGAGAAGCGAATGGCAAAGGATGTACACGAAACCTTAATCTCGATTATTAGCGAGCAAGGAAGCCTTAGCGAAGAAGCTGCAAAAGAGTATATCAATAAATTAAAACAGGAAAAGAGATACCAACGTGATGTGTATTAAGGGGGAACAAAAATGGTAAACGATCCTAATAAACTAGACCCGATGGAAAAGCTAAAAGAAGAAAGCCGTTTTTTAAGAGGAACGATTGTAGAAGGGCTACAAGACCCGATTACCGCTTCGATTTCGGAAGATGATACCAAACTGTTGAAGTTTCATGGAAGCTACCAACAGGATGACCGCGACATTAGAGATGAACGACGAAAACAAAAACTAGAGCCTGCTTATCAATTTATGCTTCGTGTTGCCATTCCGGGTGGTGTCGCAACTCCTAAGCAATGGCTTGCAACAGATGATTTAGCACAAAAATATGGTGATCAAACGATAAAACTGACGACCCGCCAAGCTTTTCAATTACACGGAATATTAAAATGGAACTTAAAAGACACGATTAAAACGATTAATGAAGCATTAATGACAACGATTGCTGCATGTGGAGATGTTAATCGTAACGTTATGTGTAATCCGAACCCTTATCAATCTGAAATCCATCAGGAAATTCAAGATTGGGCACAAAAAATCAGCGATCATCTCTCACCAAAAACTGGTGCTTATCATGAAATATGGTTAGACCAAGAAAAAATTATCGATTCTAAAGAGGAAGAAGAACCGATTTACGGCAAAACCTATTTGCCAAGGAAATTTAAAATCGGTATTGCAGCACCACCTTCTAATGATGTCGATGTATTCTCACAAGATATCGGATTAATTGCCATCATTGAAAATGATCAAGTGCAAGGCTTTAACGTGGTAGTCGGTGGCGGAATGGGATCCACCCATGGTAATACCAATACCTACCCACAACTCGGAAAGATTGCTGGATACTGTGCGAAAGAGGATGTCGTGGATGTTGCGGAGAAAATCGTCACGATTCAACGCGATTACGGTAATCGATCTGATCGTAAAAATGCAAGATTTAAATATACGATTGATCGTTATGGACTTGATTGGTTCAAACAAGAACTTGCTGAACGACTCGGATGGGAATTAGAAGAAGCAAAAGACTACCATTTCGATCATAATGGTGATAGATATGGCTGGATCAAAGGAAGTAACAGATGGCACCTTACCCTTTTTGTTGAGAATGGTAGAGTAAAAGATGCTGATGATTATAAACTGATGACAGCTCTACGAGAAATTGCTCATATTCACACTGGTGATTTCCGCTTAACACCGAACCAGAATCTAGTCATCGCAAATGTTACCGCACCGAAAAAGAAAAAAATCAACGAAATCCTCGATATGTATGGAATCAGAGATGGAAAGCAATATTCCGGCTTGCGTCGCAATTCCATCGCCTGTGTAGCAATGCCTACATGTGGATTAGCAATGGCGGAATCTGAGCGTTACTTACCTTCTCTTATCGACAAAATCGAAGGTCTTTTAGCCGCAGAAGGCTTACAGGATGAAGAAATTGTGATTCGCATGTCAGGGTGTCCAAATGGTTGTTCACGTCCTGCTCTAGCTGAGATCGCCTTTATCGGTAAAGCTCCCGGAAAATACAACCTTTATCTAGGCGGAAGTTTCATTGGCGACCGTTTAAATCAGCTGTACCGTGAAAATATTGATGAAGAAGAAATCCTGGCAACATTGAAAGAAATCTTTCATGACTTTGCGCAAAATCGTACAGATAAAGAACATTTTGGTGACTTTGTTGTCCGTAAAGGCTATGTGGATGAAGTTTATGACGGGCAGAATTTCCACCGTGATATGAAAGGAGTTTTATAATGGTTGCAATTAAAGAACAAACACAAGAAACAATTGAAGCGCATGGAGGCACCTTAATTAACCGTGAAGCAAACGGTGCAGAGCGAGAACAATTATTAAAAGAAGCAGAAGCATTGAAAACAATAACAATCAACGCATGGAGTATTTCAGACTTGGAATTGATAGCGATCGGCGGATTTAGTCCTCTAACCGGTTTCCTCGGTAAAAAAGACTATCTGGAAGTAGTCGAAAATCTACATTTAGCTGATGGTACTGTTTGGAGTATCCCAATCACATTAGCAGTAACTGAAGCGGAAGCGGACAACTTAGACATCGGTGAAAAAATCGCACTTTATGGTGAAGATGGTATTCTATACGGCACCCTGGATCTAGAAGAAAAATACACGTATGACAAAGCAAAAGAAGCACAATCTGTTTATGGCACAACAGAAGATGCCCACCCTGGTGTCAAAAAGCTTTACGAAAAAGGCAATATCTATTTAGCTGGGCCTATTACGTTACTCAATCGTCCAAAACATGATCAGTTTAAAGACTTTTATCTGGATCCTGCTGAAACGAGACAGCTTTTTCAAGATTTAGGCTGGAAAACGGTAGTCGGTTTCCAAACAAGAAATCCTGTCCACCGTGCCCATGAGTATATTCAAAAGAGTGCATTGGAATCTGTTGATGGTCTATTACTGAATCCATTGGTTGGCGAAACAAAATCCGATGATATTCCAGCAGATATTCGCATGGAAAGCTATCAAGTAATCTTGAAGCATTATTATCCGCAAGACCGCACTCGGCTTGTTATTTATCCGGCTGCCATGCGTTATGCAGGACCACGCGAAGCGATATTACATGCTATCGTCCGTAAAAATTATGGTTGTACACATTTCATTGTTGGACGTGATCATGCAGGTGTTGGTGATTATTATGGTACGTATGAAGCACAAGAATTAATTTCACAATATGAAGCTGAGCTTGGTATTCAAATTTTCAAATTCGAGCATGCCTTCTTTTGCAAAAAATGTGAGAATATGGCTACACAGAAAACCTGTCCACATGATAAATCCGAGCATGTTCATTTAAGCGGAACAAAGGTAAGAGAAAAACTTCGCAACGGAGAGTCACTACCACGACAATTCTCAAGACCAGAGGTTGCTGAAGTGTTAATCAAAGGATTGCAAAGGGGTTCAAACGAATGACACAAACGAAAAACATCGTATGGCATGACTCAGTAGTAACGAAGCAGGATCGAAGCAAACAAAACAACCACCAAAGTCCGGTATTATGGTTCACCGGACTTTCGGGGTCAGGTAAATCGACCATTACCGTTGAATTAGAAAAAGCATTGTTTGAAAAAGGAATTCGATCCTATCGCTTAGACGGCGATAATATCCGTCATGGTTTAAATAATAACTTAGGATTTAGCCCGGAGGATCGCAAAGAAAATATTAGACGGATTGGTGAAGTTGCAAAATTATTAAATGATGCTGGTTTAATCACACTTACTGCATTTATTTCGCCATATCGCCAAGATCGTGATAATGTCAGAAAGCTTCTAGCTGACGGAGAATTTATCGAAGTATATGTGAAATGTAGTCTGGAAAAATGTGAGGCACGTGATCCTAAAGGACTTTACCAAAAAGCACGTGCAGGTGAAATTAAAGGGTTTACTGGTATTGATGCACCATATGAAGAACCAGAGCACCCAGAGTTAGTAATCGATACCGAAAATAAACCTGTTGACCAAGCAGTAGCTGAGATCATTGCGTATTTAGAAACAAGGAATTATATTTAAAAGAATGGAGGCCTTCCTCCATTCTTTTAAATCATTACTCCATTGACCGATATACAGGAAAAACTGCTTGAGACCAAGCTTTTTTACTAGTCCATTGCCTCTCATCTTCCCGCCAGAAAGGATCACTTTCTTTCAGTCCTAACGGTAAAAATATAAATGCACACAAATACAAACTTCCAGTCGATATATATCCTTCTCCTACTCCTGGCTGGTGACCTGTAAAGCCAATTTTTAACCAGCCACTGTTATCAAAAACTGCATGAGATGATAACGTTCTTTTTATAACAGCTGTTAATGCTGCTCTCACTTGCCCAGCAGCTAACTCAGACGGTAGTTCATGTCGAAGTACTTGATTGGCTAAATGATGAAAAGCACCAAAGCGATATGCCAAAGATCGACCAATCGGCGGAAATGTTCCTTCAGGGGAAATCATCCGTTCTTGAATTCGAGCATATTGAACAGCTCTTTTTCGGATTTTTTCAGATTTACTCGACCAATCACTGTATGTATGTCCGCTTGTTTCTACGATGTCCAACAACATCGGATGGATAACGTAACTATTGTAATAATCAGCATGAAAAGACTTACCATCGCTGTACAAGCCATCACCGACATACCATTGTTCAAATTGGTTAAGGGCATAATCAATGCGCATTGGATCCCAGTCTTCCTCACCTAACTTGTATAAAGCTGTCTCAATAATAGCGGAGAATAGTAACCAATTAGAAAAGTAAGGTTTCCTGCTTCTTGTAGCTTTCAATGCGTTGATTACATTCTTTTTAACATTATCCTCCAACTCAAACCATAAAGTCTGTGGAGCTCTTAATATTGCTTGCGCCAAAAAAGCTGTATCCACGATGGGTTGATCACCCTCAGAAAAATTCATATAATCTTTTGATTCAGGGTTTGTCGCATGATCCATGCATACTCTTACTCGTTGGACATATTCCCTTCTACATTTCTCCTCTGCTTCATTTTCAGCATACGTTTCTAACCATGGGGCCATCCCATTTACTAAGCGAGCAAAAGCTTCTAAATGAGAATATGCTCCACGGTTAGTGTTTTTTTGTTGTTCGACAGGCATTTGTTTCTTAAGTTGTTCATTCTCCAATGCGAAAAGGAGAGGCTCCGCAATTGCTAACATCGTTTGGAGCCAATAAGATCGATCGTCCGTCATTCATGACTCACCTTCCATATAAAAAGAAATTTTATTTTCGATTTTTTTCAAAGATTGATAGGAAAACCACATCGTGATAAAAGTTAATCCACTTCCTGCAAACACAAATACAACACCAGGAAAGTAATAACCAATAAAGAAAAAGGCTCCTATATTGATCAAAATTAGTAACGTATTTAATGGGGATACAAGCGCAACGACAAACGCATAGGTTAAATAATCAAAGAATGTAGCTCTAAAATGAACAAATGTTGGGAAGATATACACAAAAATAATGGATACTAAAAATGCTAAACCAAATAACAAAAACAACAGTAACAACCGGAGCCAATGATCCAACGATTGAACAAGTGTTATATTGACATATAATAACATTAGCAAAAAGGTGAAAAAATAGCCAATTACATTTGCCTGTATGAAATGATCTTTAAACTCCGACCAAAATTGTTTGAATAAAGGAAAATCTTGATTACCACGAATCCACTTCCTCTCAATGGACAGTGCAGCAACTACCGAAGGAAAAACGCCCAAAAACAATAACCCTATCATACTAAAGAGTAGCCACAATATATTTAGATAAGCAAGACGCGAAATCCATACCATCGTCTTGTATAACAGCCCCTCATAATACATTTTTCGTTCACCCCTCTTTCAGTTGATTTGCTTTTTCTTAAGTACTATTTAGCGACTTAGGATAAAAAATGCTAAGTCGATTTACTATTCCTCTGAAATATATCGACTCTTAACCACCACTCCGGCTGCCCACTTCCCTTTCCGTGGGGTTTTCCCTTCAGCTAACTTTTTCGAGCCAAACCCGCTCGAAAAAGTGGATCTTCAGGCCAAACGATTCCCACAGGAGTGAAAGTGGGCGGCCTTCGCTAGGATCTGCTCTACAACGCAAGCAGGAGGTAACACGATTTTTTTACTCACAAATAACGATTTCCAACTTGACTATTACTTACGACATGAATTGTTGCAACTTCTCATAGCGAAGACTCCTGTGGGAATAGCACGATCCGAAAATCCTCTTTGCAAAGTTAGTTGAGGCCATGCTCGCGGAAAGCGAAGTAATTAGTCGTAGTTAGACAAATTCCCAAATTCTATTTTTATGCTTTCTTTCCATACGAAAAAGGAGGCTTCTCCTCCTTTTTCGTCAAAATCACTTTTAATTTCGGTTTTCTAACCATTCTTCACTCTCTTTTTGTGCTTTTTCCACTGCCTCTTTCGCTGACCTTTCACCAGTTAGAGCAGCTTCCACTTCAGATGTTAATATAAAGCGTGGTTGTGACGATGCCCATGGATATCTAGGAGTCCACGGTGTACTCATCGCTTCCATTGTCGGTGCCATTAAGTTTTCTACCTCTGCATAACTTTCCCACGATTCTGCTGCTTGGATTGCCGGCATGCCATTCGCTTCTTCAAATATATATTGTTGAACCGTTTCACTCGTTGCAAACTTCATCCATTCCCAAGCTAATTCTTTATTGTCGCTATCCTTTGCCATTGTGATCGGACTTCCTGCGAACATACCTCCTACACCTTCATCGTTTTTAAACTCTTGGACAATTCCAATTCTTTCCCCTAGTCCTTGAGCATATGCCGGCATAATGGTGTCACCTGGACCTTGATTAAGCATAATCGCAATATCGTTATCTTGTGTTAACCATTTTTCATTACCTTGATCACTTACTAACCCTTCCGGTGCATACTCTTGCATCTCTAATAGCCATTCTAGGCCGGATTCCATTTCAGGACTATCAAAATTAAATTCAATTTCATCCCAAGCAAAGCCAGAACCCCAGCTGCCATTTTGACCTTCAGCAAGATTAATTAACGTAAAAGCAGAAGACCAATCACCACGGAACCAGATACCATAGTTTTGTTCACCTGTTTCAGGGTTCGTTCCGGTCATCTGCTTTGCTTTTTCTGCTACTTCTTCCATCGTAGGATATTCTGAAAGGTATTCTACTCCCCATTCATCAAATAATTGCTTATCATATGCAATAAAGCGAGCATCACCTAAGAAAGGTAAGCCCCATATCCCCAATTCATCACTATCAGGACCTAGCGCTTTCCAACCTTCCACTTGATTATCAATAAATCGATCCAAATCGAAATCTGGGTCCTCTTCAATATAAGGCTCTAATGGTTCTAAAACTCCTTGTGCCGCAAAATCAGCAATACCTGGCATTTGATAGACGTCCGCTTCACCAGAGGTTATCATTGCCTGTGTTTTTTCTGTATAACCTTCCCATGGCATAATCGTAAATTCAACAGTAGCACCTGGATGCTGACTCTCAAATTCATCTTTAATTACTTGAAGACCTTGCGTTTTTTCTCCAGTAATAGGGTCAGTGGAGTCCTCCATATCAAAGTCACCAATTAATTGTACATTGATGGTTTGCCCTTCCCATTCCCCTTCCACAACATCATCATTCGATTCACTATCATCCCCGTCTCCGGCTGTATCATCAGGACTACAACCTACTGTAACGATAGCCACCATTAGTAAAAACAATAACATCAACAAGAAATGTTTAACTTTTTCCATAGTTCTTACCTCCTTATTGAATTAAAAATCATTCACCTTTGACACCACTTAGTGCAATACTTTGAATAATGTATCTTTGCAAAAAGAGATACAATACAACAATCGGTAAGATACTGACGGTAGCAAGTGCCATCGTTAATCCACCTAGGCTTGTTCCGTTTTCAAGAGAGAAGCTTGCGAGGTATAACGGAACCGTATGGAGATCTTGATTATTTAATACAACTAACGGCCACATGAAATCATTCCAGCTCCAAATAAAGGAAAGAATAACCATTGTTGCGGCAATCGGGCCAGCTAGTGGTAAATACACAGTGAAAAATATTCTAAATTCCCCTGCTCCATCAATTTGTGCTGCTTCTCGTAACGTTCCAGGCAATTGATCAAAGAATTGTTTACAGAGAAAGATCAGCATACCATTAATAACAGTTGGCAAAATCAGTGGCCAAAAAGAATTTAATAAGCCAACACTATTAAACAACGTGTATAACGGAATAAGTCTCGGTTCCATTGGGATCATTAACGTACATAATACTAAAACAAAAAGCAGTCGTTTATATTTGAAGGTACCTTTTGAGAAGGCGTATCCAGCTAATAATGAGGCGGATACTTGTAAAAAGACTGAACAAGTCGTCACAATACCAGAGTTAATATAAGATTGAATCAATCTACCATTCTCAAAAACGATGCCAAAATTAAAGCTTGATATCGTTTCCGGTATTAGTCGTGGCGGAAAGGGCATCGTAATATTTGCTGTTCGATCAAACCCAACACTTACCATCCAAATAAACGGCATCATCAGTAATATCCCACACACTAACAAGACAATAAACTTTACGCTGTTCGAAATTCTTTCACTTGTTTTCTGATCCATGTTCACCCCTCCTTCTTGCTCAAACGCTATAATTGCATCTTTGAAACTTTCAAATTAATGAAAGTAAATATTAAAATAATGACAAACATAATGTACGTTGCTGCTGAGGCTATCCCGAATTCAAAGCCTGTAAAACCTCTTTCATAGATAAACGCCCCCATTGTTTGAATCGATCTTGCTGGACTACCATTGGGTCCTCCTAATACATACACTTCATTAAAGCGTTGCAAGCTCCCAATCCAACCAGTAATTAGTAAGAAGGCGAATGTTCCAGACATGTTAGGAATCGTAATAAATAACCATTGTTGAAGTCCGCTAGCCCCGTCAATTTTAGCCGCTTCATACATTTCCGGGGAAATAGCTTGTAAATTTGCTAGACAAATAATGATGACGAAACCGATCCAATGCCAGACTGCTAGTAGAATCACGCCCCATTTGGAAGTAGATGGATCAGAAAACCATGTAGAAGTAGGTAAGCCAATCGCATCTAATGCATAATTGACAACACCCATTTCAGGATGTAGTACGAATTGGAAAATCATAGCTGCTGCAACAATAGATGTTACATTCGGTAAGAAATAAACTACTTTGAAGAAATTTTGACCACGTCTAATAGAATTGATTAAGGAAGCAAAAATAAACCCTAGTGGTATGGTTAGAAAAATTTGAAAGAACCCGATAAAAAAGGTGTTCCATACCGTATTCCAAAAAGTCTTAGAAGTTAAGACCAATTGAAAGTTACTTAAACCGATAAACGTTTCAATCGTTCCATTTGATCTAAAGAAACTCAGACGAAATGACTCCACAATCGGATAGACCATAAATAATAGAATACCGATAAAACTAGGTAACAAAAATATATACCAAGTTAATGTTGCTTTTCTTTTTTTACTTTTGATTGTTTCCACATCATCATGAATATTCACCGTATCTTCTACGCTGTTCTCATTAAGGCTAATCTTACCTTTAACCATTTCTCTCCCTCCTTCTTACCAATATGATAGCGTTTACATTTAATCAAAACTCGCTCTGATGCCTATTACGATCTCATTTAGAAAAAATGATTAATCAATGTATGTTGATCATTATCATCTCGATTCCGATATTCAGTAGGTGTAATTTGATAATGCTTACGAAATTTTCTGCTAAAATGAGAAGCACTTTCAAACCCTGACTCTAATGCAATATCAAGAATCGACTTTTCCGGATGCATTTCCAGTAAGTACTTTGCTCGTAACAACCTGCGTTGCATCATGTACTGCATGACAGTTACACCCGTAACGTCTTTAAAGATTCGCGACATATAATATTTGCTAATATGCAATTGCTCTGCTATTTCGTCTAATGTTAAATTTTGATGGTAATGATAGTCAATCCACGTAATAATTTTATTTACATGCTTCATTTTGCTCGTATTACCTATCGGCGTGCTTGTTAATTTAGATTTACTTAAATCATAGATAATAAATAATAGTTCAATCAATAAAGTGGTAGTTTCTCCTTTGAGCATGCGGTTCTCTATTGACTGTTTCGCTGAATTCTTCAAATTTAATTGCTTTAAATATAGTTTTTGCAGCAATGACTGAATTTCTTCAAATTTCTGTGGCTCGATATCGCGTAATAATATATTACCTAGTTGATCAAAAGGAGTTAATATTTCAGGGACATTTAACTGATGAATAATCGACCGCATCCATTCAGGAGAGAATTCAATGACCGTTCTTTCATACGGCTTGCCCTCTGTAGGTGTCGGACCATGTAATGCGGATCCATTCATCACAATAATATCGTTCTCATGCAATTGAATGACATGGTCATTAATTAAATATTTACATTCTCCCTTATGGAACATATAAATTTCAAAATAATCATGTGAGTGAACAAAAAAATCGCTTTTTCGAAAATCTACATCTATATTCCTGTAGTAGAAATATAGATTTTCAATTGATTTATTCATCATCGTCACTTCTAAAATATTTATTTAAAAATGAATAACTGTCCATCGCTTCTGTTTCAAAATTCCTCCATTCACATTCAATCGATATCCGCTTACGATAATTCACATCCTTCAAATAATGGACAAATGTTTCATAAGGATATGTTCCTGTTCCTGGTGCTAGCCGATCGGAGTCAGCTACATGAATATGTCTTAAGAATGGACCTGCTTCCACAATATGTTGTAATGGCTCCCGCTCGACCTCCATATGATAAAAGTCAGCTAATACTTGAATAGATGGATGATTTACTTTCTTCGCTAATTCCACTGCTTCTGGGACACTGTTAATGATGTTACTCTCTTTTTTGTTTAACGGCTCAATCACAATCGTTATAGCATGTTGTTCTGCATATTCTGCTGCCATTTGCAAAAATCGGATCACCTGTTTTTCCGCTTCTTTTTTGGAAAAATACTTAGGATATGACCTTGCCTCACCACTGCCAAAAACAATGGTATCTGCACCGATTTCTTTCACCCGCGGAATTGCTTTCGCCAGATACGTTTCGATTGCTGTTTCATCTACATCGTTTCCTGTAATCTGTAGGTGACCTGGCAAAAAGACATTGCACACTTCTATCGGCAAATGACTATCTTGATACTTTTGACGAATTGCTTCATATTCCGCATCATTGTCTGGGACAAGAGATACTACGGTACATTCCAGAAAATCAAATCCTGCTTGACCAGCATTATCAATCTGATCGATACTGATGCAACATCCTATTTTCATAGTCCCCTCCTATAGTCTGCTTTTAAGCCAGTCGATATTGTATTGCAATATTTCTTTTGTAGCCTTTTTCCCACTAAAATCCTCTAAACCGATATACCCCTCATAATGAACAGCTTGCAAATCCTCGATCACCTGCTCCCAATCTACAATTCCTTCGTCTACTAGCTCCCAGACTACTTTCCACTTTTTGCTTGCTGAATCTTGCACCCATTTCGCATTCTTCACATGAACATGCGCTAAATATGGACCTAATAATTCCAACCCCATACGATGATTTTCATATCCTTCATGAACCATATTTCCAGGATCATATAATACACCAATTGCCTCTGGATCAAGGTCTTTTACTAATCGATAAGCAGCACTTGCGCTTGCTGCAATGGTTTGATGATGTGTTTCAACAAGACCCTTTACACCATAGCTTTTGCACAATGCTTCACACTCTTTTAGATAACGCTTACAACTATCGAATAAAATATGAAAATTCGCGGAGCGATCATATCTTGGTACCCCTAGTCGAATAAAACTTGCACCAAATGCTTTTGCAACTTTGAGGACTTGTTCTGTACCTGCTAAATCACCTGAAGTTAAATACGGTGTGATACTTACAGTTTCAATATTTGCCGTTTCACTTATTCTTTTTAGATGATTGATTTGCTCTTCTGAAATCTCTGGGGTGAGTGTACATTTGTTATTTCCCCAAAAACTAATTGGCTCTTTCCTTAGTTCAGTCGGAATATGCTTATAACGCCACTCTACACCATCAAACCCTTGGTGCTTTAACTCCTCAATCAATTCTTCTGGTTCAAAATCCGGTGCCATTACTGTAAAAACAGATAACTTCATGATTAATCACCCTTAGTATATGAATATTAAAATGCTCTTTACTAAATTCGTATACTAATCATAACACTTACCTTTTCATCCTTCTATAATATGATTGATTGCTTTTTGTCTGAAATTGCTTTTTATGATCAAGGTAAATGACTGTACCCCCTAATCCAGCGCATATGTAGCCATATCATGAATGAAATACACAACAATTTTAATCAAGAACATGTATCTTCACTAAAAAAAGAGCTAGACTACTGATAAGAAAATTTGGAAAGGACATGATGAGATTGAAGAAAATTACCATTATCGGAGGATCAGGTACAGTTGGTGATATCCTTGTTGAAGGGCTACATCATAGCTATGATGTTCTAGTTTTGGACAAACATATTCAGAATAATACAGCAACAAATCTCTACGTGGATGCTACTCATTATGACGAGCTCCGTTCTACAATCCCCAAGGATACAGATGTTATTATCAACCTGCTCCGAATAGATACTGCTCAAGCCATTGAACCTGTTGAAGTGTTTGACCAAATGACAGACGTCTTTTTTAAAGCAACCTATTATATTATGTTAATTGCAAAAGAACTCCAGATACCTAAGGTCATTTTTGCCAGCAGCAATCATGTTACGGATTATTATGAGGAAAATGGCTACTCCAAACTGCAACGTGAAATCACAACGAATGATTATCCATATCCTAAGGGATTATATGGTGTATTGAAAATCGCTTCAGAACAAGCTGGCTTTATCTTTTCTCTGCATTCCGACCTATCTATTATTAATATTAGGATTGGCTCTGTACCAGCCCAAAATGAAAAAGATGCTTTAAAAGAGAATGATCGTTTAACACGAACCTTGTTATCAAAAGAGGATCTTATCGAGCTTTTTTCGGTTGCAATTGAAGCAAAAGTAAACTTTGGTACTTACTACGGAGTATCCAATAACCCTGACAAACCTTGGGATATATCCAATGCTATAGAAGAGCTTGGATATTCGCCAAAAAGGATAATAAAGTGAAACTAAGTTCTGGGTGAGCGCGTCTGTTTTCCCCACTTAACTTCTTTGTGTACTTGAAGCTTGAAGTGGGGAAAAACAGACTGTTAGCAATAGTTGCGAGTATGAGGGTTATCCCCTATATATTTTAATGTTGTGCTTCATTTTTTAATTCGAAATACCTATGTCTAGCGGTTTGTTTAGGTATTTACAATCAATAATACTTTTCCAGCAGTAATCAGAGTTGAAACTATATTACCCTTTAATGTCTATTAATGTCGAAAGTATGGATAATTATGTAATGACATGGTATTTTATAATTTGTATGCAATTTTTTCTATAACTCTGGAACTTTCATTCTAGGTCTCTATGAATATTTTTTAAACAAATAATGATGAGTTATAGATATAAAATTGTAGATTCATTCATTGAGGAGGAACATTTAATGCAGGAAGCAGTACAACAAGAAGAAGTGAAACAGAAGAAAAGCAAATGGATACCAATAATCGCAGGTATTGCGATTATACTGATAGCAGGCATTGTGACAGTTCAAGCTTTTCTAAATACTTCTGTTAAAGAAGACTATTTCTTAGCCGAGAAGAACACTATAGAACAGCTACAAGAAACGTTCGAATCAAGATTTGAAGAGGAGCTTGCTTGGAAAGACCATACCGATGAACATGCGATTGAATCGGTTTATGAAATAACAGGACAAATGAATGACCCGAACATGGCTGGAATGGGATTTGACCAAATGATCAACAATGCTAATATTACGGTTGAAGCAGCCTTGGATAAAGCAAACAAAGTATCATCGACAAATATTTCCGCTGGAATGGCTGGTGTTGAAATAAGTGGACTTGAAGCATATATTGATAATAATGACTTATATGTTGGTTTACCATTCTTAGATAATATCATTCAACTAAATGGTGATGATCTCGGAAGAATCTTACAGGAGATTGACCCTGTTACATTTTCCGGGGAAGAAAACTTTGATTTCAGTACACTTTTCAATGAAAACCCAATCCCAACAGAAGATATCGACTACATGAAAGAAGAATATGCAGAATATCTATATGATGAACTTCCAGAGGATGCATTTGAAGCAACATCAGAAGAAGTAACAGTAGGCGACAACAGTGTTAATGCCGACAAAATCTCCTTTAGCTTATCTGAAGAAGAAACCAAATCACTCCTGAAAAACGTGTTTGATAAAATGGCGGAAGATGAAAAACTAAGAGAAATTATCATTGATCAAGCTTCTTATATGAGTTTTGCTGAAATGGAATTAGCAGAAGATGATATCGCTAATTTTGAAGAAGAGTTTGTAACAGCTATGGAGGAAGCATCTGCTAATGTAGATGACTTAACACTTCCAGATGGTTTTAACTCTACGATTTGGGTTGATGATGATATCATTGTCAAAAGAGAGCTATCCTTAGCAGTGGAACGTGAGGGAGAAACAGCAACGTTCAACATCGATGGAACGAATGAGATAACGGACGGAGATCAAGTCATTGACTATAAATTTACAGTAAGTGATGGCTCTTCCGAAGAAACCGTTAATATTCATGCAGATTTTGCTGAAAATGACGGAGAAACAAATGACACGATTTCACTTACCGCTGCTGACGTAGCTTTTACTATTGAATCAAACCAAAGTACTCAAGAGGAAGGTAGTAAAAACTTTGAACACAGTCTTTCTTTTGAAGAACAAGGTTTGCAAATGTTTACCATTCATTGGCTAGGTGAAGCTCAATACGAAGAAGACCAAATGACCGTAGACCATACCTTCTATGCAGAAGATGGATATACTCTTAATCAAGATGCATTATCCATTTATGTTACAGAAGAAGGTTCAACGATTGATCAGGTAGAGATTCCTAGCCCTGAACAAGTACAGAATTTAAGCGATATGAGCGGAGATGAAATTATCGAGTACTTTGAAACAGATGTAGCGAACCAGTTTCAATTATGGATGGGCAATATAATGGGGCCTGGTGGCTTCTAATTGATTTTGTAAATAAAGTAGGTGGCATGCATGCAATCTCTTAAACATATAGCCTTGTTTACAAAAAATAATCTGATCCAACTCGGGAGGAAGTGGTTATCACTTCCTCTTCTTTTGCTGTCTCCGCTTATACTCATCGGACTGTTAGCACTCACTGTGATTTCCATGTTAGATGTGACAAGCACAGATACTATAGAAGTCGGACTTGTCGATCTTGACCAATCAGAGGAAACAGAAATGATTGTCGAATTACTAGAAGAATCTTCACAACTCGGCAATCATATTGCTATGGAGAAAGTTGAAGAAAACCAAGCTATCGAAGCTATCGAAAACAACCAACTCAGTTCCTATATTATGTTTCCAGATCATTTCTTTCAAAAACTAATGGACGGGGAACAGTCTCAACTTTCCATTATAGGCAACCCCAAGCAACCAGTTGAGAGCCAGCTTATTAAAGAATTAGTCGAGACTGTTACCCGGCATATTCGAGGTTCCCAGGCAAACATTCTGACGATAAATCATTATGCAAAGCAATTAAATATGGATAATGAAGAAAGAAACACCTTATTATTTGAACAATTCACCAATTATTTCTTTTATGTACTAGGCGGTGATCAAGTAGTCAGAGAGGATCAAGTCACAAATAACGCAACTGCTTCGCCAATTCTTTATTTTAGTTTAGCAGGCTGGTTTACTCTAGTAACAATCTGGTTATTTATTATTTATACGATGTTACACCAAGATAACAGCTTAAGAATGAGACAACGGATGAAACTCTATGGTGTTACCGATCTCCAGCAAGCTATAGCAAGTGGTGTTCTGACCCTTTTAGTAACGGCAGTTTTGACTGCCCTCTCCTTCGCTTTTCTTCCATATTTCTTTGACGAAGTAATCATTACAGGGGAGAACTATATCCGAATTAGTTTGTTACTACTGTTACACAGTATCATCTTTTTACAATGTATCATTCTCATAGATTGGTTGATTTCATCTTCCAAATTAACAGTCTTGGTGCAGACATTATTCACCGGAATCACCATCTTATTCAGTGGCGCCATTATTCCAAAAATATATTTTCCTATCTACTTGGAAGATTATTTTTCCGCTAGTTTTTCTCATCAATCTTTTTATTGGATGGAACAAATTATCTTAAATGGTCGTTTCTATGCGGAATTACAACCATTAATCTTGACAGCAATTATCGGTGGGTTACTACTGGCTACATTCTCATTCGGAAAGGAGCGTGTTCATAAGTGAAAGAAATTATTTACACACGCTCCCTATTACTAAAAAAACAATGGCTCAGCCTTAGTTGCTGGATCTTACTTCCGATACTGATCGCAATTGGATTTGTTTCCACTGCTGAAACGGTACAAGATGATTTCAGAGTTCCAATCGGAATGGTGTTAGAGGAAGAGTCAGAATCAGCCTTTGCGCTATTGGAAGAAATCAACGACTCCTCCCTTGTTTCTGCTTTCCAACTATCAGAAAGAGAAGCAATACGGAAATTAGAGCAGCATGAACTAGATAGTGTATTTATTATTCGACAAGGTTATCAAGATAATCTGCAGAGCGGAAATAGAAGAAACCTGTTAGAAAGTTATTATTCTGACCGTTCTTTCGCCTATAATCCTGTAAAAGAGATGATAGTATCGATCATTCAACAAGAAACAGGACGGATTAAAGCGGCCAACACCGTTATTAACTTAGAAACGCAATTAAGCAGTGATCAACATTGGACGATCGAGGAGATTATTGCAAAGTCCAGAGAAATTCAAAAAGAAGAAGATTTATTACATAACCAATTTCGTTATCATGGTGATTCAGACCTGACAGATAACTCAGGTGTCCAATGGAATCCATGGATGGTTTGGGCCTTTGCAAGCCTACTAGTCACGATCTTCATTTTCGATTGGGTTATCAAAGAACGAAAAGCAAGTGTCGCTGTTCGCTTTCCGTTTATGAAAATAAAATACCCCACATATATGCTTGTAAATGTATTGGTTTATATACTGTTGCTACTCATTATTGATTTGGTAACCGCGGGTATTTTTTACTTGCTTTATCAGGAAACGATCAATATCTTATCACTCGTATCATTTCGGATTATGGTCTGTTTGTTTGCCTTTTTATTTGTAAGCATGATAAGGAATGCCTATTTCAGTTATGTTGCCGCCATTATATGGACACTTGTGGTGATTGTGATCAGTGGTACAGTATTACCATTCGGAGGCCTCGGGAATATTGGAGGCTGGATCAATCTCTTCAACCCGTTATACCGCTTCTTAACTGGCGAATGGACAATTGGCTGGCTCGGCTTTTGCATCATTGGTATGGTGATTTGGTATGTACGAGAGGAGAGAAAATATGCTTAAGGTAGAAGGATTAAATAAACGTTTTCATAAAAAAACGATACTAGACCATTTATCTTTCAACATCAATCATGGTGAAATAGTAGGATTAGTTGGTGAAAACGGAGCTGGTAAATCTACGTTGCTTCAAATATTGGCTACAACGATGAAGCCGACTTCGGGAGAAATCCTTTTAGGCCAACGGAATTACCAAAAAGATAAAGCAAAGATACGCAAACAAATTGGCTTTGTCCCACAGGATATTGCTGTTTGGGAACAGCTTACAGTGGAAGAAAATATGGTTTTCTTTGAAAAATTATCGTGGACCAAGAAATCTAACGCTCAATTAAAGGAAATCTGTCAGGATATGAATTTAGACCGATGGAAAGAACCTGTGAAGAATTTGTCAGGCGGCATGAAACGGAAGCTCAATTTAGCAATAAGTTTAATTCATGATCCATCGTTGTTATTACTGGATGAACCAACAGTAGGGATAGATTTAAAGTCTCGCAAAGAAATCGGCGCTTATTTACGAAAACAAGCAACTGATCATAACAAAACGATTATTTATACATCACACGATATGGATGAAATACAAGAACTGTGTGATCGAGTAATTACGATTGGCGAAGATTCCTTTTATAAAAACCTATTACAAGAGGCAGATAAAGAGGTTCTTTCCTTTTAATATCTGCCTCTTTTTTATACGAACTAATGATACATCTATGTTGCGTTTTCACGCTTGTTATGTTCAAGTATATAATACATGAGAAATCGAAAAATTATAGGGAGAAGAATATAAATAGGAAATGAGTAAATCGATTTCCAATAAAATGTTTTATAAATGCCCATTTTGGTTAAAATAGGCTCTGTTATAAATGCAGCTAATATGGCAATAGCTACGTTAGCAAGGATAAAATGCTTCCACTTTGGGAAATAGTAATAAGCAATCATATAAGCTACTGGAATAAACGAGAAATTATACGGATTCAACCCTCTGTTTAATTGTGTTAGCTGGTATGAATAAGCCCATGCTCCTGAATTAATTCCTATTTCATCTAATTGACTGGCTAAAAAACCTAATAAAAGACCATATGATAAACACTCTGCTTTCTTTTCCTTGGGAATGACCTTGTACCAAATTACCCACGGAATAATAAACACCAAAAGTAATAGCCACCATTGCCATGTAAATAAATCATGCTCAATCCAATATTGTTTTCTATATTCAGCTAATTTGTACTGCAAATCCAAAATTTCTTCAAAAGGTGGATAATTCATGGTTTTCCTCCTATCGGTAATGGCTATTTATTTTTCCTCCGACTCCATACTTATATACTATTTACTGAAAAAGCAGATATTTACATACTCTATGTACATCACCAAATGATGATAAGTGCTGAACTAACTATAGTTGTGCAAGCCTAATCCTGTTTCATCATTTTGTCTTGCCATTTTTGATACATATAAATGATAACAGCTAGCATAATCATGATGATAAAAATGCCAAACGCCCCCATATTTTTCAGTTCATAAATTTCTAAGGATAGTAAAAAACGGAGTCCAATAAAAGCATAAAGGGCATCTATGATTACATTGGCAAAAAAATAAATCAAAAAAGACTTACTAAAAGTAAAATGAAAAATCCATATAGTACCCACGATAAACACACCATACGTTAAAGGAAAACTAGTGATATGTCCCCATGGTACAATGTTCTCGTGCACAATCCACCACTCAAAAACATAAGCCATTTCAAAAACGATAGTCACTAAAAGAGAAGCAAATATTGCGACAGGCATAAACCGCTTCACCGAATGTTTGTTAATAAAAATAACGATAACCACGGTATAATCATCATAAGCCATAGAATCATTTGCGCCATTAATAAACCTCCTTTGTCTTGATAGCTTTTGAAATTCTGATGAATTTATACTTATAGCCTCTTGGCTTTCTAAGATTTCCCACAAAATTCCTTTTCACTTTATATTAAAAGGCGTTTCTTCATTGGAAGAAACGCCCAAGCAACCTACTCTTTTTTTGCTGTTTAACCTATCCATTTTGGGGATAATTAATTCTGCAGTTGATTTAAAATCAGTTCCAATACATCGTCTTGTGACATATCATTAGTCAGTATCATTTCTCTGTCCACGCCCAAATAATCATTTGGCTTCCACCAGGAGCACAAAGATTCTTCTCCAAATTCCATCTTTTTTGAACTAGAATTGTGACGCTTGACTGTTTCTTTAAAGGATAAATCAAAATAATAAGTATATGTCTTGTGGTTAAAGAACTCGATTAAGTTATACAACATTTCACCATAACGATGTTTATACAAGATTCCTTCCACAATAACAAATTTACAGTTATTTTTACCATATTCAGCGATCTGTCGAATCAAATCAATGGAAAGGTTCCCATCTCTATCGTGAACCTTCAGCATTTCACGACGAATAGTATCCTGAGAAACCAAGAGCGTTCCACGGCCCAAATGACTTTGAAGATTTTTGGCAGTCGTTGTTTTTCCACTCCCAGAATTTCCTCGTATAATAATTAGCTTTGATTCCATATTATCCCCCTACACGAATCTGCCATTTACTTTTATTGTTCAACTAAAGTACCGTATAATGGTTGAACAAGACATCCTACCTATTTAATAAAATATTATAAAACAAAGAAAGAGAATCAATTTTTGAAGATTCCCTTTAGCTGTTCATATTCATTTCAAGTTTAAGTAAATCTATATTAAATCTAGCTTTCATTAATAAATCTAATCCAAGTAATCCGTATCGACTAAAAGCAGTCCATATTCATGTCTGATTTTCATGATAGTCGAGTCTCCTAAGACCTACATCTTGACGAACTTCAAGTACAATATTTTCATTTGCAGTATGGTACACTAACTCGTCTCCTTTTGATTGAAGCAGCTCTTTAGTTGCCAATTCATCTGACACAGGTTCGATGACCGCAATATCCTCAATAAACTCTTGCCCACTTTCAATGTAAGACGACAGTACTTTTAACTTTACAAACTGATTAGGGTATATTTCTCTAACCTCTGACCATTTCATAATTTCACCGCCTCTATTTTATTACCTTAATTATATCATTGTTTCAGACTCCAATAATATTTTATCTATTAATTAGACAAATAAAGGTTTTATTTTTATCTTGCATATTAGCACCCTTCACTTTAAGTGAGACTCCTCACAATACTTTGCAATTACCTAATAATCATTTAATAAAAATATCTATTATTTCATCTGATATATTCATAAGAGGTAATTCACTTGTTCCCGGAGGGAGGTGGGCTCTTCCAGGGATATTTGCCTCTCTTCCATGGATATCATCGGTTATCCTCGGAAGAGAATGACTTTTCCCCGGAAGAAGATGGGCTCTTCCGAGGATATTTGCCTCCCTTCCATGGAAGAGTCACCCCCGCTTTTTTCCAAGAACTCATCATCCATACACATACTAAAAACAGCTATTCCGCTCATTAGCGAAATAGCTGTTTAGCTTCTAGTTATTTTTTATCCAACGGTTTCTTCCAAAAACCAATCATTAATGCCGAAATAATGGCACCAATAAGAATGGAGACGAGATACATCAAGCCGCTTCCTTCAACCGTTGGAATAACAAATACCCCTCCATGTGGCGCTGGTAAACCAACACCGAATAATAACGAGAGTCCCCCTGCTACCGCAGAGCCAACAACAATCGAAGGAATAACACGACCAGGATCAGCTGCTGCAAATGGAATCGCACCTTCTGTAATAAAGAATGAGCCCAAAGCATAGTTTGTCTTACCAGCATCACGCTCTTCTCGCGTAAACTTATTTCGGAAGAATGTAGTAGCAAGTGCCAACGCTAATGGTGGCACCATACCTCCTGCCATTACTGCTGCATGTGGTCCTAAATTTCCAGCCTCGATCATCGCAATACCAAATGTGAAGGCTGTTTTATTAATAGGACCTCCCATATCAACTGCCATCATACCACCTAAAATAAGACCTAACACCAAAGCATTGGTTCCAGTCAAACCACCGAGCCACGATTCCAGACCTGACATAATCGTAGCGATCGGTTCGATGATTACATACATGACAAGACCAGTAACAAATATGTTAATAACCGGATAAAATAAGATTGTCTTGATACCATCAAACGCTTTCGGTAAACCCGCTAAGAGTTTCTTTACACCAACTGCAACATAACCACCTAAGAAACCTGCTATTAAACCACCAAGAAAACCTGCTCCACCAGTAGAAGCCATAAAGCCACCAATCATTGCAGGTGCAAAACCTGGTCGATCAGCGATACTCATTCCAATGAAACCTGCTAAGACGGCAACCATTAGACCAAATCCGTAATCTCCACCAATAGCTTTTAAGGCAGCTGCAAATGCATTATATTGCTCGTGATCTGGTTCTGCTGAGTGAATACCAAAGAAGAATGAAATGGCAATCAGTACACCGCCACCAACCACAAATGGCAGCATATTGGATACACCATTCATTAAGTGTTTATAGAATCCTGTACGCCCTCCACTTGAACTAGACCCTTCACCACTACCTTCACTTTCATAAAGTGGTGCGTTACCACTTAATGCTGTATTGATTAACTCTTCAGGCTTACGAATACCGTCTGTTACCCCACGACGTAACACTTGCTTACCTGCAAACCGATCTAACTCTACCTTTGTGTCTGCCGCAACAATAATTGCTTTAGCATTTTTGATTTCTTCATCAGTTAAACGATTTTTCACGCCATCTGAACCGTTTGTTTCCACTTTAATGGAGACACCTAACTCTTTAGCCTTATCCTTTAAAGCATCTGCTGCCATATAAGTATGGGCGATACCTGTTGGACAACCTGTTACAGCCAAAATTTCCGGTCCTGAAGCTTGGTTGTTTCCTTTTTCTTCTTCCTCTGCTTGTCCCAGTTTATCTTGCTCTTTTGCATCAATAATATTTAAAATTTCTGTATCGGAATTCGCCTTCATTAATTGGTTGCGAAAGTCTTCATCCATCAACAATGTCGATAATCTTGACAGTGTTTGTAAATGATCATTATTCGCACCTTCACTGGCAGCAATCATGAAAAATAAATGTGCCGGCTGACCATCAAGTGAATCATAGTCTACACCTTCTTTTGATCTTGCGAAACAAATAGCAGGAGTGGAGACAGCACTTGTTTTCGCATGTGGAATCGCTACGTTCTCCCCAACTCCTGTACTGCTTTGATTCTCGCGGTCCCAAATCGCTTTGGTAAATTGTTTTTTATCATGAACATAATTGCCTTCTGCTAATTTATTTGTCATTTCATCTATGATTTCTTCTTTTGACTGAGCGTTTGCTTCTAAAATAATAATGTCACGCTTCAAAAGTTCCGTTATTTTCATAGCCCCTCTTCCCTTCTTTTTATATTTATAGATGTGCTACCTGAACCTGTGAGAGCAATAATTCTACTTCTTCTTTCGTACACAATGTTTTAGAAAATGCGGTAGCACTCCCTGCTGCAACTGCATATTTAGCGGCTTCTTCAGCATTATCTGATTTTTGCCAACTGTAAATAAATCCAGCAACTGCAGAGTCGCCAGCACCAACTGAATGTATGGCTGTTCCTTTTGGTGCACTTAATTTCATTACACCTTCTTTACCAACATAAATAGCTCCTTCTTTCGCCATCGATACTAACACATGATCAATCTGCTGCTCTTGATGAAGCCTGCTAGCTAATTGAACTACATCTTGATCATCCTTTACCTCTGTATCAAATAGTTCCGCTAATTCATGATGGTTCGGCTTAATAAATGCAGGACTTGCATGAATTGCTTCTTCTAAAGGTGCTCCACTCGTATCTAAGATTGTCATGGCTCCTTTTTGTTTCAGCATCGCGACAATTTCTTTGTATACGCTTGTTGATAACGAACTTGGTAAACTTCCTGCCAATACCACGATGTCCCCACTTCGTAATAGGTCAAACTTAGTGAGAAATTGCTTGTACGCTTCCTCATCTATCGTTGGAGAGACACCATTTACTTCCGATTCTTCCCCATCAGCTTTAAGTTTTACATTTATTCTTGTATCTTGTTTTAAGGAAACAAAATCATGTTTAATCTTCATCTCTGTTAAATAATCCGTAATAAATTTTCCAGTAAACCCACCAACAAAACCTAATGCTGTCGATTGAACACCAAAGCGATCCAATACACGAGAAACGTTGATCCCTTTACCACCAGCTTCCTTATAGTCTGACTGACTTCGATTCACTTCTCCTGGGTTGAAGGCATCAAGACTGACTACATAATCAATGGCTGGGTTGAATGTCACGGTATAAATCATAACGGCACCACCTCCAAAGTTGTTTGCTTACTAATCATTTCTTGTTGTTCGTCTGATAAACCGTTTGTCGTAATGATATGAACACTTGCTAAATCGGCTACATTAGCGAAAGATACTTCTCCAAACTTAGATGGATCTGCTAATACATATTTTGATTGGGATTGTGACAATGCTGCTTGTTTGACACTTGCCTCTTCTGGATCCGGTGTTGTTAAGCCTTGTTCAGGATGGATACCGTTAATACCTAGAAAGCATTTATCAAATTGATATTCTTTGATGGCTTCGACAGCTTTCGTTCCTACAAGCGCAGCAGTCCCCTTTTTAGCCTTCCCGGAAATACAATACGTTTCGATCCCGTATTCAATAAGTAATTGCACATGAGGAATTCCATTGGTAACAACCATGACCGATTTATCCTTTAAAAAAGGAATTAATTCTATGGTCGATGAACCCGCATCCAAATAGATGGAGTCACCTTCTTCTATAAAAGAGACAGCTTTTTGCGCAATTGCGCTTTTTTCTTGTTGATTGATCGTCGACTTTTCGAGTAGTGTTGGTTCTTCTCGTTTTTTCTTTAATAATGATGCGCCACCATGAACGCGTTTAATATATTGGAGCTTTTCTAGCTCTGTTAAATCTCTACGAATAGTTGATTCCGAAGCATTGGTAACTTCACACATTTCTTTCACTGTTACGACATCTTTTTCTCTTAATAAAGATAATATGATTTCTTGCCGTTCAATCGTCAACATAAGTCACTTCTCCTATTAATAGGTTAATCGCTTACAATCATTTTACAACCATAAACAATCATTGTCAATCAATTTTGATCATAAACAATCAATAACAATCATCCCCCTCTATTGCACCATATGTTATGATAAGTACAGTACATAAGAAAGAAGGTTCATCTCATGAAGAATCTTTACATCTTTTTTGCTTTTATTTTTCTCTTACACATCATTTCGGTATTTTATCCAAACCCTTATCTATCATACGTATTAGGAACTCTGTCCATCGCCATGCTTGCTATCAGTTATGGAAGAGCCTCTCGCTTGTTTCAAATTTTAGGTTTAGGCTTTTCTATTGTGGGGATATTGTTATTTTTCTCTACTAATTTAACAGTCTGGGAAGTTGTCCCTATGCTTGCGGGGAACTTATCTTTATTAACATTGCTTGCCGTACTACCTTGGATGAACAGTGCCGTTGCAGCGGGACGTTTTGATAAACTAATGCAGCATTTGTTAAGAGGAAATGTGCGTGATTTGGGCCAGTTGTATCAACGAAGCACAACAGCGATGATGTCATTAACAGCTTTTTTAAATGTATCTTCTGCAACGATTGCCCAGGATGTTTTAGTCGATAATTTAAAGCCGATTCAAAAGAAAATAGCTAATAAAATTATTATGATGGCAACGTTGAGAGGGTATTCGCTGGCATTACCTTGGAGTCCTTTAGAAGTGTTACTGGCTATGGGGATTTTTATTACCGGAGTCAATTACGCGACATTATTACCATGGATGATTCTTATCACCGTTTTCATGTATGGTCTCGATAGCTTGTGGGGGCGATTATATTTTAAGCAATATCCTTATCCGGAAGACAATCATACTGCCCTTCACCAACAAAACAATCAAAATCGGTCAAAAATCATTCAATTGGTGATTGCACTATGTTCTTTTCTCCTATTAGTAATCATGATTGGTAATGTATTTGAATTAGAATTTATCTTGACTGTAACGTTATTAGTATTTCCTTTCGCCTGTTTATGGACACTTGCGATCGGCAGGTGGAAAAGCTTTTGGACAATCGGCTGGAATCGCTGGAAGAACAGTATGAATAATATGGATAATTTTATTGTGTTATTTGTCACTTTAGCACTTTTTACTAATACATTAAATGAATCACCTGCCCTGTTGATGTTACAGGATCCGATTTTATTAGTTGCTGATTATCCAATTTTAATTTTAATCATGATTCAATTTCTTTTCGTCGTATTGAGTATGTTTGGTGTTCACCCTGTTGCAACAATGGGAATTTTAAGCGGGATCAGCCCGATGTTAATGGATATTTTAAGCCCGTTAAGTCTTGCTGTGAGTTTAATTATTGGTGGAGTCTCCACTGTACCAATTGGGACATATGGACTTGTCGTTACGATTACATCAATGAGTTTGAAGCAAAGCCCTTATTATATTACCTATTATAATTTGAGTTATTCTTTTGTGTTTGGTGCGCTTGGGATTGTGCTCTCCTATTTGTTGATTTAAATAAAGACTATGTCAAACAAGATGAAAGGTGTTATGATAATTTCAGGAGGGTTTTACCATATGATGGATAGTGAACAAAATGATGTATATATAAAGGGAACTATAACTTATGAAGATTTCAAGAAATATAACCTCTATCATACAAAAAAGGGAAGAAGCGGATTCTTTATTTTCGGCGTTCTCTTTAGTTTATTTTTGGTGCTGTATAATATCGATGAACTTTTATTTCTTATACTTCCTCTTTTTATGATTTTTTCTATCATAGTAACAGGGCTTGCTACTTTAATTATAACTACTGCTGTTCGCATTCGAGCTCGGAGAGAATTTAATAGTGATCCCTTTATCAAAAGTGAAATCAGATACATAATAAACGAAAATGGAATTACTCAACAAATATCGAAGAGGGTTAATAATTATCTGGAATGGGACTATATTTTAAAGGGGTATGAACTTGACGATATGTTCCTTATCTACGTTTCTAAAAATAAGGCTATCATTATACCAAAAAGGTTTTTCGCTTCGAATGATGACTTGCATGCATTAAAAAAAATCATTTCTCGAAATACTAACAGAATAAAGCTAAAGTAAAGAAGAATTCGAGAGAACAGCAGGTAATTTGTCTTATAATCACTACATGAATCTTCTAACATATCACCCATTAAAAAATAGCCTTAACATACTTTTATCCACAGTATGTTTTATTTTGGTCACATTTTATAATGTTTTTTAATTGATTTTACAACCTCTATCTTAATCAAAAATTGCGACTCATAGAATAAACTCAAAAAGTACAGGATAACGGTAATAGGGGGAGCGCCTATATTAATAGAACATTGGGTAGCACATGATCAGAAGGGGGGTAATTAGAAGAAGAATTCATGAAAATGAAAAAAACAAAAGAGACTCTCAAAAATAGATAATAGACTAATACTAATCCGAAGAGGTGTCTCTCTTATGAAACAAATCATATCATACCCCTGGAAAATATTATTAACTCATTAACAGAAATTAAATATTGTAATTTGAATAAATTGTTATAGGGGGTGCTTATTATCTACAAACTAATGATAAAAAATCAATTAAAAACAGAATTAAAATTGTATGGGATTGGTTTTGCTGGTGCATTAATTGCTTCTACTTCTTTTCTGATTCGGCCGTCTGAACCGGAATCTTATTTGTTATATTATTTTTTATGGATGATACCATTGTGTGATACATTCATACATTTTAATGCTTCAGAGCATGTAGCAAAAGTTTATTGGTCAAAATATGCTAATCATACACTATTATACTTTAGAATCCTATTTCTCTTTCGAATGGTACACGCTTTGGTACATATGTTATTTATAAGTATACTGAATCAAGCACATGTTTTTATTTTTGAATCTGATTTTACCAGCAATTTTTGGGGACTTCAAATTTATCTTGCTACCTTTCTTTTATACGGCTTTACTGTTGGTGCAAGTACATCCATTCGGCAAGCTAAACTTTCGCTAAAGAGAATCCAGAAACTCTCGCTAGGGTTGCTCCGTTTAATAGTCCCGATTATGCTGACAATGATAGTATCAAAGATAACTGATATCATATTTGATACAACTGCTTCCTTCACCTTATTAGGGACTTTTTTGAATATTATATTGGTTATTTTAAACTATTACTTTATCAAAACATTCATCGACGAATCAGAAAACATGTAAACAATTATATTATACGTTAAAAAAGGAGCCTTTTCATGTCTTATGCTGATATATTAAAGAAGGAATGGAAAAATGAAAAAAGGTCATACATCATAGGCTTTGTGGGGGCTATTGTACTCTCGCTGTATTTCTTTATCTTAAGAACGGATTCGGTAATGGTATATTTTCTTTTATATCTTTATCCTATGTTATTATGTATACATCCCGTACGCTTACAAAAACCTTACGCACAGACTTTTTGGTCAAAATATGCAGACGCTTTTAATTTTTATAAAGCCAAGGTTACTCTACGATTTATTCAATTATTATTGCACATGCTTTTAGTGACCTTATTAAATCAAATTTACTTTCAATTCACTCATTCAAACTTTACATTTCATTTTTGGAATCATCAACCCTTTTTGATTTTCGTGATGCTTTATTTATATATGATAAACCTCGGTCTATCATTAAAAGAAACAGTTGTGTTGCAATCTAAAATTAAAAAAGTTTTTATTATAATATTCCAATTATTCGGCGTTATCTTTTTGGGAATATTTGCATCTTGGGTATTCGATTTTGTATACTACCTTATAAATTCTTCTTATATTGAAATAAAATTTATGAGGCCACTTATGTTCATTCTATTTTCAATCATGCAACATCATTCAAATAAAATGTGGATCCGTAACTTACCGAAGTCTTTCGATGATTGCTCCTCCAATGGAATAAGAAAAGACGCTGAGTAAATACCCAACGTCTCTTCCGATTCTTATTCAACAAAACTCTCCAACGCATCATCAATCATTTGACTGTTCGCAATCGGACCTGTGTACAACCAGCTGGAATCCTGACCAAATTCATAAATATTATCATTTTGGACAGCCGGAATGTTTTGCCAGATCGAATCTTCTAATGCACTTGATTCACCATCACTATTGACTAAGATGATATGATCTGCTTCTAACTCTGCTAGTTTCTCCATGGAGATTTCTGTCCAGTTTTGTGCTGATGTTTCTGAAATTTCCGATACAACACTTGGTGCTGTTAATCCTAACTCATTATATAATAAATCGCCACTCGACAAATTCTCACTTACAATATAAAAAGTATCGGCAAATAACCATAAAGCAGCAACCGATTCATCACCAATAGCTTCTTGAATTTGCTCTTTGGCATCCTCTGCTTTCGTATCATACTCTGCTAACACTTCATCTGCTTTCTCTTCCATACCAAAGACTTCAGCTATAATTTGAAATTTTTCTCGCCAGTCGTTGACCTCTTCTGTTCCAACAACAAAAGTTGGCGCTATTTTATTATATTGATCATATTTATTATCCTCCACCATTCCGGCAGAATCCATTAATAACAAGTCTGGTTCAAATGAAGTAACTGCTTCATATGGTAACTCACTTGGAATGGTAGGGATGCCGTCTAAATCATCCTGCAAATACTCTTGAATATCCTCACCATCGCGAACAGACCATTGTGCAACTGGCTCTATACCTAAAGCGACTAAATAATCTTCTAGATAAGATCCGATCACTCGTTCCGGATTTGCTGGAACCTCTACTTCATGCCCCATTGCATCTGTTACAGTTCTTGTATCTTCCTCAGCTGATTGCGTATCATCAGTATTTTGATTTTCTGTTGCTTCCCCTTCTTCTCCAGAAGGTTCTGTATTTTCACTATTACCACAAGCCGCTAACAGAAACAAAAATGCAGCAACTAGACATATGAACCAACTTTTTCTATATGCTTTCACTGACCATTTCCTCCTTATGCTATGTAACACGATTTATTCTTTTAAATGATAACAATTTTCATTTTCACTTACAAGTATTATTTTTTGGCAAATTAAAAATAACGATACTACCAATCTCTTGTTTTTTCCCTTATACTAGAATGATAATAGTTCTCAAGTTTATTAAGGAGCATCTTACGCATGTCTTTTTCAGGAAACAACAAACGAACTTCCCGACCACTAATGGCATTTTCCGTCATAATCGGTGGTTTTATTATACTACTACTCTCATTAGTACTTTCCATTATATATGGTGCGGCAGAAGTTGATCTACCAACAACTTGGAAAGCACTAACACAATTTGATCCAAATGAAACGGCGCATCAAATTATCCGTAATTTACGGCTCCCACGTGGATTAGCTGCTGCCCTAATTGGTGCAGCACTTGCAGTCTCAGGTGCGATTATGCAAGGAATGACTAGGAATGCCTTGGCATCCCCTTCTATTATGGGAGTTACCGCTGGTGCTAGTTTTATGATCGCTGTTGCCATGGCGATCACGCCACAAGTTACCTCTTTAGCTATGATGATCTGGGCATTCGCCGGTGCTGGATTAGGTGCTGGTATTGTCTTTGGTGTAGGTTCTATTTCGAAAAGTGGGCTTACCCCTGTAAAATTAGCATTGGCTGGGACCGCTGTGACATCGATGTTAAGTACACTTTCTTCAGGAATTGCAATTCATTTTAATATTGCGAAGGATATGAGCTTCTGGTATGCAGGTGGTGTGGCTAGTGTTCAATGGATTCATGTTAAATTACTGGCACCAATTGTTATTATCGGACTGATTATCGCTCTTCTACTAGCCAAATCGATTACTGTATTAAATTTAGGGGAAGATGTTGCGAAAGGGCTTGGACAACGAACGGCTATTCTAAAGATTACGGCAATGATGGTTGTGCTGTTATTAACAGGAGCCGCTGTTGCTGTCGCAGGAACGATTGGATTTATCGGCCTTGTCATTCCACACATTACCCGTTTTCTTGTCGGAGTGAATTATCGCTGGATTATTCCGGCAGCAGCTGTCTTAGGAGCTCTATTACTTGTCCTTGCTGACACTGCTTCACGCATGGTCAATCCTCCATTCGAAACACCAGTAGGAACAATGACTGCATTAGTAGGGGTTCCCTTCTTCCTCTATCTTGCTAGACGTGAAGGGAGAGGATTGTAATGGTATCACCAAAAAGAAAAACAGTATTATTAGTGAGCGGGCTTCTCCTTGCGATTATGGTAACCCTATTAATTTCACTTAACACCGGAACAATGACAATCGGCCCTTTAGATGTATGGAAAACATTAATAGGGCAAGGCAGTGACCAGAATGAACTTGTCTTATTTGATTTTCGTTTGCCACGAATGGTGATTGCACTTCTAATTGGGGCTGGCATGGCAATATCCGGAGCGATTTTACAAGGAGTAACCCATAATGAATTAGCCGATCCGGGTATTTTAGGTATTAATAGCGGGGCAGGTTTTGCTGTTGTATTATTTATCTATTTATCACAAGGAAGTACAACCTCCCAAGTATTTATACTTCCATTAGCTGCACTTGCAGGAGCGGTGCTAGCTGCGATATTAATTTATTTGATCTCCTGGAAAAATGGTGTCTCTCCAATTCGATTGATATTAGTTGGTATTGGTATTAATGCTGCTTTTTCGGCTTTAATTATTGTCTTTCAATTGAAAATGGACCCGAATAATTTTACGCAGGCACAGATTTGGCTATCGGGTAATATCGCAGGAACGGATTGGACGTATACTCTCGCCTTATTACCATGGATTCTAATTCTTCTGCCAATTACCTTTTATAAAGCAGGAACATTAGATACGTTACACCTTGGTGATGAAACCGCACAAGGTCTTGGAACACATGTGGAAAGAGAAAGGTTACTGTTACTTTTTATTGCTGTAGCGCTTGCCGGTGCCAGTGTTGCTGTTGGAGGAGCAATCGCATTTCTCGGTTTAGTTATTCCACATCTGGCACGAAAATTAGTCGGAGCACGACATAAACATATGTTGATTACTTCTGCATTATTAGGGGCACTGGTATTACTCGTAGCGGATACATTAGGTCGAAATATCCTTGCACCTTCTGAAATACCTGTTGGGTTAATCGTTTCCCTGATAGGTGGCAGTTATTTCGTCTACCTTTTAATGAAATCTTAATCGTTATTAAATGAAAAATGAGAGATAATTTGTTATTTTTAATGTAGTACGTACTATTAAACAGGAGTTGATGAACGGTGTATCGTAAAGTAGATGATTTTATTACTGATTGGAACAATGGGGCACAAGGTACTATCCAAGTACTCGAATCATTAACAGATGAGAAACTGGACCAAGCCATTGTAGAGGGACACAGTACACTTGGCTGGATAGGCTGGCATTTAGCAACAGCTCCTGCCTTTTTCGCGGGAATTGTCGGTTTAAACGTGAAAGCTTCCGGGAACCCAAGTGAAGTTCCAACAAAAGCTGAAACGATTGTCCAAGCATATAAGACAATAGTAGATGATGTACAAAAAGAAGCTGAACTTTTAACAGATGAGCAATTAGCCGAAGAAATCGAAAGCTTCGGCAATAAAACGACTCGTGGCGCTATGCTGCGTACGTTAATTGATCATCAAACACACCATCGCGGGCAAATGACGGTACTGCTTCGCCAAGCAGGATTAAAGGTGCCTGGTGTAATGGGGCCTACCAAAGAAGAAAGTAACTAGTAAAACAAGCACTTAAGACCTATCTTAAGTGCTTGTTTTATATTTATTCTGTATATTCTCTATGTGCTTCTGTTGTTAACTCAATTCCACCGCGCGCTGTCTGATAAACGGTAACTTTTACTGAGGCAGGTTCGATCGCCCACACTATATCATCCGCTATTTGAGCTGCTAATGATTCACAAAAAGCACCGTGATCACGGAAAGACCACAAATAAAATTTCATCGATTTTGACTCTATACACTTGTGACGTGGTGTATAGGAAATTTCCACCTTTCCGAAATCTGGCTGACCTGTCTTCGGACAAACCGCAGTAAATTCTAAGGCGCGAAACGTTATATTTTGTACATTTGGTGCATCAAATGCTTCTTGTTTTAAAACTTCTTTTCCTTCTTCGACGCTACTTGGTCTAGGCATTGGACCTGACCTTGGTAAGTAATAATTCTCTGACATTTAGATTCCTCCTAGTTTTGTTAAAGCAGGATGGTTGCGAACTGCTTAAATTAGTCTAAAGAAGCATTATAGCAGAACTTATGGGAATTGCCAATCTGACCATTCCCATCTAATTCTTGGAGGAATCTCTACTACGCTATAGCAATTTACTTTTACTGATGTTCTTTTTCAAATTTTTGCATAAAAGTAATCAAATCTTCTACACCTTGTACAGGCATCGCATTATAAATACTTGCACGCATACCACCTACAGAACGATGGCCTTTCAACGTTTCTAGCCCCTCAGCTTGTGCTGCTTTAATAAATGCAGCATCTAGGTCATGATCTGGAATGACAAAAGGAATGTTCATAAGTGAACGACTATCTTCTTTTACTGGTGAACGGTAAAAATCAGATTGGGCAATATAATCATAAAGTAATCCCGCTTTTTTTTCATTACGAGCTTGCATTTCTTTTAACCCACCTAGTTCTTTCAACCATTCGAAAACAAGCTTTGCTATATAAACGCCAAATGTAGGTGGTGTATTATAAAGTGAGCCACTCTCACTATGTGTCTGATAATCCAGCATGGTTGGACATTGTTCAGAAGCGTTGCCGATTAAATCATCACGAACGATCACGACAGTCAAACCAGCAGGACCGATATTTTTTTGTGCACCAGCATAGATTACGCCAAATTTAGAAACATCGATCTCTTCAGATAAAATATTAGAAGACATATCCGCAACTAATGGCACATTACCAGTATTAGGAATCTTGCGGAATGCTGTACCTTCAATCGTGTTATTGGTTGTAATATGCACATAATCCGCTTCTGGATCAATGGTGCTTGTACTAACTTCAGGAATATAAGTGAAGTTCTCGTCCTCAGAAGAGGCAATCTCTTTTACGTCAATGAATTTCTTCGCTTCTTTCATTGCTTTTTTAGACCAAGAACCAGTATTCACATAATCTGCCTTACCATTTTTCTTTAAATTCAATGGAACTGCAGCAAATTGCTGAGAAGCACCACCTTGGACAAACAGTACTTTGTAATTGTCAGGGATATTCATTAATTCACGCAAAAGCTTCTCTGCTTCGGTAATAATATCGGTAAAAAGACCTGATCGGTGACTTAATTCCATCACAGACATGCCAGAGTCTTGGTAATTTGGTAATTCCGCTTGTGCTTTTTCTAAAACTTCTAATGGTAACATGGAAGGCCCTGCTGAGAAATTGTGTACTCGTTTCATCTTTAACCACACTCCTAATTAAAATTAAATAGAAAGAGGTAAGGAATAATTCCTTACCTTTGCCCAGGCGAGCGGCTATCGATACTACGTGCTCCCTTGCGGTTGATCCGCACCCTCGCCAGTTACACGCAGCCTTTAACTTTGTGAAAATTATAACAATATTCACACAATTTTTCAATTAAATTTTTCGTAAATTTTCAAAATAATACTTAGCTAAATTCTCTAACAAAAAATAAGTAAGAAAATCGTAACAGTTTCCGTTTGAAAAGTGTGATAAAATGGCTAAAGGAGAAAAAACGCTAGGAATGATAACATGCAGACAATTATCTTTGATGTCGATGACACATTATACGACCAGTTACAATCTTTTCGTAATGCTGTTTATCAACAATTAAGCACATCTTTCACTGAGTCCGAAATCGGACCTTTATATAAAGCCAGTAGAAAGTATAGTGATGAGGTCTTCGAACCATATATGAACGGCGAAATCACTGTACTTGAATTACAAACCTATCGCATTACGAAAGCCTGTGAAGATTTTGGAATAAAGCTTAGTTATGAGCAAGCGATTCGGTTTCAAGAGGTTTATTTGGCGGAACAGAGAAACATACAATTATTGGAGCCCATGAGACAACTGTTAGACCAATTGTGCGAGCAAGATAAACAGTTAGCAGTTTTAACCAATGGTGAGCTTAATCACCAGATGATGAAAGTCAAGCAACTGCAACTCACCAACTGGATTCCTGCTGAACATATTTTTGTCTCAGGAGATATCGGGCACTCGAAACCGAGTATTGAAGTCTTTGAACATATTGAAAGAAAACTACATTTAAATAAACAAAAAACACTGTATATAGGCGATTCATTTGAAAATGACATCTATGGCGCAAAACGAGCAGGTTGGAAAACCGTTTGGATGAACCATCGAAAACGAAAAGTACCACAACAGGATATAAAGCCTGATTATATCGTGGAAAGGCCAGATGACATTTTAACAATTGCCAGTCAGTGGCAAAATTAAAAGCGTGTAAAATATCGTGAAACATCATGATTGGTGGCTTTCATTTTTGGAGTGAGATTGTTGAATTCAAAAAAAGTATTAGGTATATTGTTTGCCGTCATGTTCTTTGTGATGGTTGGATTTGGGATTATTATTCCTGTCTTGCCTTTCTATGCAGAGGAACTTGGCGCATCACCATTTGAGTTAGGTTTATTAATGGCAACTTATTCTGTCATGCAATTTTTGTTTGCCCCGATGTGGGGGAGAATTTCTGATAGAATTGGACGCAAGCCGGTATTAATGATTGGAATCGCCGGTTTAGCCTTATCCTTTTTCTTACTTGCTTTAGCAACTCAATTATGGATGTTATTTGCTGCCCGTATTATCGGTGGCTTATTATCCGCTGCCAACATGCCGACTGTAACAGCATATGTGGCAGATATAACGAGTGAAGAAGATCGTGGAAAAGGAATGGGAATTATCGGTGCAGCTGTAGGGCTTGGTTTCATCTTCGGACCTGCAATCGGAGGAGTCTTTTCTTCTGGCAATTTAGCTATTCCGTTTTATTTATCCGGGATATCTTCCTTAATCACCTTTTTACTAGTTGCAGTTGTGTTAAAAGAATCCTTAACGGAAAAAGGCGCTTCTCAGGAGAAAAAGCGTCCATCCTTACTGGAAGCATTCAAATCACCAAATGCGAATCTTTTTATTTTGCAGTGGTTTGTATCCATATCGCTAGCAGGGCTTGAAGCGACATTTGCCTACTTCGCATATGACCGCGCCGGTCTTGGCACTGTAGAACTTGGCTATATCTTTATGATTATGGGGTTGGCAGGCGCAATTGTTCAGGGCGGTTTAGTTGGTCAAATGACGAAAAGATTAGGCGAAGGAAAGGTTATTCAAATCGGTATCATAGGCTCTGCTGTCGGTTTCACCCTTATTTTATTTGTACAGGATTTCCTTACCGCAGCAATATTTCTAACAGTTTTCGGTTTAGGAAATGGATTGATTCGCCCAAGTGTATCTTCCTTATTAACAAAAAAAGCAACATCTGGCTATGGACAAGTTACTGGTCTGTTATCGTCCTTCGATTCTTTAGGTCGAATTATTGGACCACCACTTGGCGGAATGTTGTACGGCATTGCAATTTTTATGCCATACGTATCTGGAATCATTTTATCCGTTCTTGCTTTAGGCATTTATTATCTTTATATGAATCGTACAAATGCTCTAGAAGGACACGCATAATACGGAAAGCATGTTATCTGAAAGGATTACATGCTTTTTTTGTATTCAACTTGAGTCCAATTAAATGTATAATAAGAGTTATAGTAAGGAGGGATTCAAATGTCTATCCCAAAACCACTTGTCCAAATGAATCAAGCATTTATACTGATCACGGCTTTGTTAGGATTGTTCGTTCACCCAGTCATTCTCATACTGCCCTTTATCACCGGTGTACTTACATTAATAACGAAAAACAATCCAATAATATAGGAAAAAACTTTTTAAAGAAGCCAGCCAGTTCTTATCCACCTGAAGATAAAGCACAACAACTTTTCAATCAGTGGATTGCTACAATTTGTATCGGCTTATCGTTATTATTCTTCATCCTGCAGATCAACTGGCTAGCTTACACCTTCAGCATAATGGTTGCTATAGCATCTGGGCTCGCCCTTGCTGGATACTGCATTGGGTGTACGGTCCGTTACCGGTACATGATGTGGAAACATAGAAGCAGGTCAGAGAGACAAGGTTAGCTGTCTGTTTTTCATCCAAGCATGCTTGCAATATAAGATGGCATGCTTATTTCTCATTGCCTGTTGTACAAAGATATTTCTTCTACCTGAAGCAACGAAGAGAATATCCTCATAAAGACCTCATAACGATCTTCTTCATCATAGAGTTGTTCCTGGTAATGTCTTAAATGTTGGGCAACATCTTCTCTAGCACTCATATCAAATTGATAAAACAATCCAATCGGGAAATATAAAGAATCACAAAAGGGTAGTAACGTACTAACTGCGATGGAACCTGGCTTTGGAGCAGGAAATGTGGGTAGTGGAAGGAAAATTTCTAATGTTTTCTCTGTCTCAATATCGACTGCAACAAAGGCATTTGCACCAAATTGATTACCGATAAAGTAATATTTTGGCATTACCGTTCGCCACTCCTGAAACCATGATCTTAAAATGGGCCATTTTTGAAAGTATCGCTTATTTTCATTGACAAAGTCTTGGAAACAATTAAAGGAAGGATTTAACTTTACTTCATAGGCGAGGCGCCACCAAAATAAATTTTCTATAATAGGATCTTGTTTATGGAAGGGGACATGATAATCATTAGCAAATTCTTCGAAAGCTGGGATAAGGTCTGGCAAATATTTTTCATACGCGTATTTCACAAACTTCAGATAAACATTCGTTAGTAATTCTCCCCGAAGTTCTTCTGACATTCCTTTGTTATGCCGGAACTTAACAGTCCTTGCTCGCGATTGTGAAAACTGGATGCCATCTTTTTCATTTTTATCAGGCATTTCATCAATCCTCTCTTTTAATATTTTTATGCACACATATATTATTCGAGGTAATCTTGCAAATTCCTGCAAAAAATATAAAAAGGTAGAGTTGATTATATCTCCTCTACCCCATTTCCATCCAACACTCTCAGCCGATAACTATTTTTAGCGGTTTGCCCGAGTTGATCGAGAAGATTATAATTGGCGTAAGCTCCAACGATTGCTCCTAAACCTGGTACCATTTGCAGCAATTTAACGAGGTCGATGTAGTCTCGGTATTCCTGCTGAAAGACACGCCAATCCATATCTGCCAAGCGGTCTTTCTCTTCCTCCCAATGCTTAATCAAATGATATACCTCTCTCCTTTTATCATCATTGGAAAAAGCTAGTTGAAATACATGTAAGATAAACAGCCTTTCCTCATAATTCGATGTATCAAAGCCATAAATTGTTGCTACTTCAAATAAAAATTTCATCTTAATGGATAGTAATAGTGGAAAATCCGCCAAACCTAAAAAGATACCACCTGCTCCAGTTCCGGCACCTTCAATCATAGCGGTCTTGCGGTAGTTCTCTAGTTTCTGTTGCATTAATTTTTCCTTATCCTCTAACAAAATCCCAGAATCCTGGCTCTTTCTTGTGGTAAAATCTGAACCAACCAATGTTGTTTGAACCATATGCTTAATCGCTTCTGTCATGATTTGATGTGCTTTCTCCGGTATATAACTGTTGATTTTATTTTGGGCTTTTTTCGATAATTGTTGAAAGGTACTTTTTTTCTTTAAAATTTTTAATTCCCAATCAAGCATTTCTTGGTATGCTTGTTGTTCATATTGATTCATGTCGCATCTCTCCATTTTTATTCTTAGTCATTCATACGCACAGATGCTCAAAAAGTTTCAAAAACCTCTTGACCCTCCCGTTACGTTATAGCTTAAGCTTTACTTGAAAGGGTGATCAGTATGCAAGTGAAAGAAGTCGCTGCATTAACTGGTGTAAGTGTGCGCACCTTACATCATTATGATGAAATCGGACTATTATCGCCAACTAAATCCGCGGAAAATGGCTATCGGATCTATTCCGATGAAGATCTGGCAACCCTTCAACAAATTTTATTTTTTCGAGCATTAGATTTTCCTTTAAAGAAAATCAAAGAGATCATGTCTAGTTCACATTATAACCGATTAGAAGCACTAGAGATGCAACGAAATATGTTATTGGATAAACAAAAAAATATTACAACTATGCTCGAAACCATTGAAAAAACGATTGAGAATGAGAAAGGAGTTTACCACATGAGTCAAGAGGAAAAGTTTCAAGGCTTTGATTTCAGCCACAATCCCTATGAAGAAGAGGCAAGAAAACGCTGGGGAGATAAAAAAGTAGATGAAGCAAATCAACAAGTAAAAAGTATGACGAAGGAACTGCAAGATGAAATGAATCAGATCTACAAAGACTTAGCGGATATCCGCCATTTAGATCCCACTTCAAAAGAAGCACAGCAAACTATTAAGAAGTGGTATGATTTCTTAAATAACCATTTCACTACCTATACACCTGAAGCTTTTGAAGGATTGGGCCAGATGTATGTTCAAGATCAACGTTTCACCAAAAATATCGATCAATTTGGTGAAGGTCTAGCTCAATTTATGAGCAAAGCTATGACCGAATTCGCAGACAAGCAAAAATAAGCTAAACATCCAATCCATTCTGATCTAACAGAGTAAACACTTATTTGGTGTTTACTCTGTTTTTGCATTCTACAACATGTATTTATTGATAAAGCATGGAAAAGATAACCTTAAATCTTACTTATTTGAGGTGTTTGTATATGTCTGATCTTCTGATTATCGTTGGCAGAGTGCTTACCATACTCCCTTTACTACTCATCGTCACTCTCTTCATGGGAAAAAGGGCAATTGGAGAGCTTCCTGTATTTGATTTCCTAGTAATCATTACATTAGCCTCTGTTGTCGGAGCAGACATTGCCGATCCAAACATTGATCATTTCCCTACTATCATCGCTGTGATTTTGATTGGCCTTTTACAAAAAATCGTATCCTATGTCAAACTTGCGAACAGACAGGTTGGCAGATTAATAACATTTGAACCAACCATCGTGGTATATGAGGGTACATTTCTTCAACGAAATCTAAAGGATACCGGCTTTTCCATCGATAACATATTACAAATGCTAAGAGATAAAGGTGTTTTTGATGTCAATGAGGTTGAAATTGCGATTATCGAGGCAAATGGTTCATTAAGTGTGTTAAAAAAACCAGAGAAAAATCCTGTAACTGCTGAAGATTTACAAATTAACCAACCACCCTCTAAAATTTCCTATCCAGTTATAGTGGAGGGAGTCATTCATAGTAAAGTGTTAGAAGCAAGAAATCTTAATGAAGAGTGGCTGCAAGCAGAACTCCGAAACAAAGGTATAACAAATCCAAAAGATGTGTTTTTTGCCTCCATAAACCTCTTAAATGAAATTGAAATTTCGACTTATGAAGATCAGTTTAACGAGATACCTCCCATTCAACATTAAAAGCCCACATCACCTAGTGGGCTTTTGTTGATGTTTCACATAGACATCTTTTAATTCTTTTGTACAACTAACTGCTGTTCCTCTTGTTCATACATGACTTGATTTTTGCCATTTCGTTTTGCTTTGTACAGTAATTCATCTGCTTGTTGAAAGAAGAGCTCTTTTGAAATATCTGCTGTTAAATTTTTCAACCCGATACTTACAGTAATATTTTCGTCTAATTCTTCATGGTATTGATTAGCTATGTACAAGCGAAGACTTTCAACCATTTCATATGCTTGTTCTAAGCTTTTATTTGTAAGAAGAATGGCAAACTCCTCCCCACCATAACGTGCCACAATATCATCTTCCGTCACCTGTTCTGATATTGCATCTGCCACTCGTTTCAACACTAAATCGCCATTACTATGACCATAAAAATCATTAATCATTTTGAAATTATCAATATCAAGTAAAGCTAGTTGTAGTGGCATTCCTTGGGAAACACTTTGTTCATACAAAAAATCTAAATATTCATGGAATGTCTTATGATTATAAAGACCTGTTAACGCATCAACCTTTGATAATCGCTCCATCATAGCACTTTTTACAATTAATTCTTTTTCTTTTTCTGCTGCCCGCTGTAGGAATTGGAACACTTCATTTCCTCTTTCAATAATGATGAGATAGGTCATGTAGCCAGCCAATAGTACGAAATGATAGGAGAAATACTC
Source organism: Gracilibacillus thailandensis (assembly GCF_010994055.1). NCBI lineage: Bacteria > Bacillati > Bacillota > Bacilli > Caryophanales > Bacillaceae > Gracilibacillus > Gracilibacillus thailandensis. The sequence continues at coordinate 209,607 of NZ_WJID01000001.1, forward strand.
ATAGAAAGTAATTGCTTCTCTTATGGATGGTATTGCAATTAGAGAGGTTAAAGCGACTAAATTAACCATTAAACTAAAGCGAAGTTTCTTTTTGTCAAAGTAAATTAAAACAACTGCCATCGATAATAAAAAAAGAATTTGTAATCCATTCACTTCAGGATGGCTAACAATGGTTACGAGTGCCACAACTGTTCCGGAAATCGTTAATAGTTTTGAACTGTATATTTGTTTATGATTCATTAAATAATGCATAGTCCATAAAATCCCAACTTGAATAGAGGAAGGGATGATCATTCTATGTATAATAAAATAACTGATATAATCAGGGTGATAATAAATGGTTACACATAAGCCCATTATTTGGCCTAAAAATGCCATTATCACCATTAACCAATAGATATAAAGGATTTTCTTTGTCCACAGCTTATTATTTAAGCGTGTCGGTCTAGTGCCTACCATTCTTTACCCACCTTTGTCATACCCCAGTTAATTCTATTATACACAGATTATTAGGACTATTCACCCATTATTTTCAAATAGTTAAGATTTTTTGGAAGACTGCCTAACAATACCTACAAACTTTCCAGCAAAACACCCCTCTGACTCAAGACCTAATTAAAACACATCTTTTTCCATTGATCAATATAGACATTACAATCAGTTTTCAAATTCACCATTTATGTTTAGTTAAGTTTTCTAAAGGTTATCGTCAAATAGAGGCAACTAAACTTTAAAGGAGGTTATATTCCATGAATGTAATGAGAGCAAAAGAAATTAAAGATGATCCGGTTATGAAAGATGTCGTCTATAATGGTAAATATGTTTATATTGAGGATGTCAATGATGAAACGCAAAAGGCTCTAGTGAGATATACCAAACATGAAGAAGGACATTTTGAAGTAGATGTTACCAATTTAGTCGAGAAATAAATGGAGGTAGATTATGTTACCAAGTAATATGCAAAAAGAAGGCACACCGAGGCAAAAACAAACAAAGCAGCCGGGTTTGGAATATTTAATGGAGCCATTACCACATCAGCCATTAAATTATACCGGATCTGGTAAATTATCTGGTAAATCAGCATTGATTACTGGTGGTGATAGCGGCATTGGCAGAGCAGTTTCAATCACCTATGCAAAAGAAGGCGCTAATGTGGCTATTTCCTATTTAGATGAACATGAAGATGCTCAAGAAACAAAGAAACTAGTAGAAAAAGAAGGCGTTCAATGTATCCTACTACCTGGTGATATAAAAGAACCAGAGCATTGCGAAACGTTAGTAAAAGAAACGGTTGAAGCCTTTGGTCAACTCAATATTCTAATAAACAATGCTGCAATACAATATGTAAGTGAAAACGTGGAAGATATCTCGAATGAACAATTGGAAGAAGTATTTAAAACAAACTTCTTTTCACAATTTTATTTAACAAAAGCAGCGGTTCGTCATATGAACACTGGAGATTGTATTATAAACACTTCCTCTATTAATGCTTATAAAGGAAATGGCATATTAATGGACTACTCAGCTACAAAAGGAGCCATTACTGCTTTTACAAGAAGTATTGCCCAAAGCCTTGCCAAGAAAGGTATAAGAGCTAACTCAGTAGCGCCAGGACCGGTTTGGACACCGCTAATTCCTTCTTCTTTTGATGAGGAGCAGGTTGAAAACTTCGGGCAGGACGGGTTAATGGGACGACCAGGTCAACCGTCAGAACATGCTTGGCCATATGTCATGCTTGCTTCAGACGATAACTCTTATATGACAGGACAAGCCATTCATATCAATGGTGGTTCATGGACATCCTCTTAACAGAGAAAGCTGAAACACTTCATTAAGGTGTTTCAGCTTTCTAAATTTACTTGTATTACAATTTCATTACAATAGTTTAAATTTCTCTTATTCAAGATTAAAACTTTAATTTAGTGGTATTTGATAGTTAACATATTCATATAGATGAATTTGTAAGATAACTATCGGAGGAATCCTCAAAATCTTACACAGGTATTATTGGATATGTTATTATTTAAACGAGTGGAGCTTAATAAAAAGCATCTCACAACCAGTATCAACTACCCTAAATAGTTATTGCTCCAAAAAAATTAAGGAGGAATTCTGTATGAGGTGTAAAAGTTGTAATGGTGAAGGGCTAATTCGTTGTCCGGAATGTTCAGGTGAAGGAATTGATTATGGTATTCACAAATGCGAAACTTGTGCTGGTGAAGGAGAAATGGCTTGCTCAACATGTCAAGGAAGTGGAAAAATAGGCTTATTTGAAAGACTAAAATCAAAAGTATAGACATAAAAAACAAAGCCCAAGGTAAATTGAATGCTACCTTGGGCTTTCACTTTATAATTTCAAACCACGTCTCTGTTCCAATGTCTGTGTGCTGCTATAGCATTGATCAAATCCTTGGAAAAGTCAGATGAATGCTTACTTAGAACAACTCCTGGACTATCTTTCATATCATCGACACCTAAAAGATTCTCTCCGATTTTAATAGCACCAATCGGTTTGAAATGAGAGTAAGCTTCATGTACAAATAAAGTTGCTTTCTTATAAAAATCTTTCTTTTCTTTGTTACCTCCAGCGATTAAAACAGCATCAAATAATACTGAATCTGCTGTTAAAAAAGTATGATGAACTTCAATTGTTTCACCATTTTTACCTTTTATGGATCCTAACTGATTACTAATAAATTCTATTTTAATCTTCTGTTTTTTCAGTTTACCAAGTATTTCCTTTAATTCTGTTTCATCAAATCCTTCACCAATAATCACAGCTACTTTTCTTGTTGCCACTGATTTTACAGTGTTTTCTTGGCTAAGAGCTGGTGAAGATTTCTTCAGATTAGTCTCTTTCAGCTCAGGAAGTTTAACACCTATTGCTTTTGCAACATTCTGTGATAGTTCTGTACTTACATTGGAAAACATCTCGACAACCTGCTTCTGAACAGATTTACTTTCTACTTTCCCTAATTCAAAACTAAACGCATCAATCATATGTTGTTTTTCAGCGTCACTCATACTATTCCAAAATAAAGTTGCTTGTGAAAAATGATCCTTAAAGCTCTTGCTTCGGGCGCGTATTTTATATCCATCTACTTTTTCTTCGTAATGCTTATAGCCACCTTCTAGCTCTGTTGATGTTTCTGGTGTATTCCGAGCCAATGAGTTGTTGTGGTAGCTGACTGATCCCTGGTTAATTGTTTGTCTACCATATCCATCGCGTTGGTTATTATGAAACGGACATACCGGACGGTTAATTGGTATTTCGTGGAAATTAGGGCCACCTAAACGAATCAATTGTGTATCTGTATAAGAAAACAAACGCCCTTGTAACAATGGATCATTGGTAAAATCAATTCCCGGAACAACATGACCAGGATGAAATGCGACTTGTTCCGTTTCAGCAAATACATTATCAACATTTCGATTCAATGTCATTTTCCCGATAATCTTTACGGGCACGTCTTCTTCCGGCCACAACTTGGTTGGATCTAATATATCATAGTCAAAATTAAACTCATCTTCTTCCGGTATCATTTGAACCCCTAACTCATATTCAGGGTAGTCTCCATTTTCAATGGATTCCCATAGATCACGTCGATGAAAGTCTGGATCTTTACCGTTTATTTTTTGCGCTTCATCCCAGACTACAGAATGCGTACCTAATACTGGTTTCCAGTGAAATTTAACAAAATGGGATCTTCCCTCTTCATTGACAAAGCGGAATGTATGCACACCAAAACCCTCCATCATTCGGAAGCTTCTTGGAATCGCACGGTCTGACATTGTCCACATTACCATATGAGCTGATTCTTGGTTATTAGCCACAAAATCCCAGAATGTATCGTGAGCAGAAGCTGCTTGTGGCATTTCATTATGTGGTTCAGGCTTTACGGCATGTATTAAATCTGGAAACTTCATCGCATCTTGAATGAAAAAAACAGGTATGTTGTTTCCGACCAAATCATAGTTTCCCTCTTCTGTATAAAATTTAGTCGCAAATCCTCGTGCATCACGCGCTAATTCTCCCGATCCTTTACTACCTGCTACAGTTGAAAACCTTACAAATACAGGAGTTTTTTTGGAAGGATCCTGTAAAAAATCAGCTTTTGTAAATTCTTTCATAGAGTCATACACCTGGAATTCCCCATGAGCAGCAAATCCTCTTGCATGTACGATTCTTTCGGGAATTCGTTCATGGTCAAAGTGTGTCATTTTCTCCCTGAAATGAAAATCCTCCATTAAGGTTGGACCACGTTCACCAGCCTTAATGGAGAATTCATCGTCATGAACTTTTACACCTTGATTTGTTGTCATCTTTTTGCCACGGTCATCTCTTGTGAATTGTTCTAACTGTTCCTGCTTATTGTTATCACTCTTCACTCTAAATCCTCCTTGTGGAATTGATGAGAACTCTTTACAGAAAACCTCTTCCCCTGATAATAAAAGCTAAAAAATTCAAGATACATAAGGTCTTTGTCTTATATGGCATCACCAGCCACACCACTTCAAAATTTATTGATTAGTTAATAATTCACCGGATTATTTTAGATATTTAGCTCATCAAGTTGTTCGAGAAATCCTCAAAAAAATGGACTAAAGCACTTTTGCTCTAGTCTTCTCTAACTTCCTCTATATACTTGATAACCCCATGGGGAAATAAGTAATGGTATATGATAGTGGGATTCTAGATTTTGTACTCCGAATCGTACAGGGACAAATTCGAGAAAATAGGGCTCTTGTTGTTCTATGCCTTGAACACGAAAATACTCTCCAATATGAAACAGGAATTCGTATTCTCCTGTTGTTACTTCTTCTCTCGTAAGCAATGCCCCATCAACTCTACCATCCCGGTTGGTCACCACTGTTTTCAAGTACTTCTTTCCATTTTTAGTTATCTGATACAAATCAATTTTTATATGACTTCCCGGTTTTCCATAGGTTAAATCTAAAACATGAGTAGTTATCGCCATCTTTTTTATAACTCCTTTACATTATAATTTGTTCCTCTAAGCGGAACCGGGCAATTTGATATATCTCTTTTAACGCCTGTTCAAATTCAATGGCTGGATCTTTTAAGATTCGCTCACACATATAATTAAAAATTTCTTCCTTTGTCCTCCCTTTTACAGCTATGATAAAGGGAAACTCAAACTTCGTACTATATTGGTAATTAAGTGTTTGGAATTTTTTGTATTCTAGCTCATCTAAACTTTGCAGACCTGCTCCTTGCTGCTCTTTTACAGAATCATCACTCATTTTTAAACGTTCTCCTAAATTAGGGTGTGATCGAATCAACTCCAGCTTTTCTTCTCTCGTCGAGTCACGTACGATTTCGACCATTCGTTGATGTAAATCCTCTACCGAATCATATGGTCTGTCTTCTACTGCTTTGATAGCTATCCAAGGGGATTGTTCAAAAACTGAACCTAAGGTTTCTACAAACTCTTCCTTACTCATGGCATTCAAATCTTCTATTCTCATCACGACGCCACCTCATTACAGTAATTACTTTTATTGTAAAGTGAAAGACTGAACATGTCATGATGCAAGATATACAAAAAGTTCCTATCTAATTAGCATTTTCGATAATTCTGAGCAAGATTATTAATCACGGTATACGGTTAAAGATCTAACACCTTCTTAATTCTGAGTGCAAGTCTAATTTGAATCGTTACGTCTGGATCACTCAGGCTTCGACCAAGAATCTCCTCACATTTTTCTAATCGATAAACTACTGTATTTCTGTGTACGAATAGACGTTTAGCTGTTTCTGAGATCTGGCTATGTGTTTCTAGATACACAAATACTGTTTGAAGCAATGTATCATCATCTTCTTCCATTCGGACTAATGGATGTAATATATTTTGATAGAACTCCAGTAAATCCTCCTCCGGAATAATTCGAAGCAACTCTATAACATCTTTTGTCTTATAACTCTGAATAAATCCAACTTTCCCTGCCATACGTCCAGTCTCTAAGGCATCCATTGCTTCTTTAAAACTATTTTTTACGTTCAGAAAATTTCTAGCAAGATTTCCTACACCAAATGAAATGGTACAAGCAAATTTAGATTGCACCTTTTCTTGAATCAGTTCTAAAGATGAAATAATATAGTTATGGACTTCCTCATCATAATGAGCCTTCTCAAATAAAAAAATACATTTATCACCTCTCGTAAATAAATGAGTAGATAATGAAAAACTGATCAGTTCATCCTCAATATATTCATACATTTCATCAATTTCTCGCTGACTTTGTGTATAACTGCCAATCATTCTGTTCCTTTGTTCCAATTTACCTGTGGCACAGATATAATTAGTATTATTTTCGATCGAAAACTCTTTTGCTCGGTTGATGACTTCTTCATCTGAAGTAAACATTCCTTCCGTAAAATTATAAAAGAACTCATTCTTTACCCGTCTAGAATACTGTGTTAACGCATTCTCTTTAACCAATTCGAAGGAAATAACATTAGTTGCCTGTTCTATTGTTAATGTTGTCGCATGATCACTTGGTATTATTTCTCCAAGTATTACAAGATAACCAGCCTTCCGATTATGAGTATATACTGCAAAGACAGAATACGATTGTTGATCGTGAATAGTCGAGAAACTAAAAAATTTGATATCTGGAAAATATGACACAATATCTTTAACATAGAGTTTTTCTACAATATTGGCTGCTTGCCTGTTATAAATGGAAGAAGCAATCGGCTTTAAGTATGGATCTAATAGAATAACAGGATATTGAACCATTTTCGATAAATTTTTCAATAGACTTTCAATTCCTTTCCCACTCATCATGTGGTTGGAAAATTGTCGGTGAATATCAATAGCGGATATCAATTCGTTAGTTCGTTTATCCAATATTTTGCTTAATGTTTGGTTGACAATATCACCAAGAGAACTTTGAACGGGAATTTCGATAATCGGAAATGAAAAAGCTTTTGCTAATTGAAGTACTTGTTGAGGAATTTCTGATAAGAACCTTTTTGTTTTGATGCCTAATGCTGCACATCCCTGTTCGTGCATTTGCTTCACTAATTTCCCTAATAATTCTGGATGATCTTTCATGTGATAAGCCGTAGTTACTAGCAATTCATTCGGTTTCAAGAATTTTGCAATATCCGGTGCATCCATCATGTTGACATATTGCACTTCGCGATCCAATCCTTCATCTCCAGCAATTATTTTACATCCTTCTAAGGACGGTACATTAATTAACTCAGACACTCTCATGTAAAACTCTTCCCTTCTTTTTTATTTTAGATGTTTGAAATAATTATGACACGACCTTTAGTGGATTTGCACAACAACTGTTAATAAATATGACAATATTGCTAATGAACACTTGGAATGCAATTGGTAAACTTAGGTATAACTTAAACGGATAACGCAAAGTAGGATTGAGGTGCATGGATTTGATAACAGAAAAAAAAACTGATCTATTTCAAATAAGAGATGTGGAAACATTAGTAAACTGGTTAGCTTCATTCGGTCAATCCGATACTGGTGGTGCCAATCGTTTACTTTACTCAGAAGCCTGGCTTGAAGCTCAACTGGCATTAAAGAATATGATAAAGGCTAATGGCTTTACTGCATACTTTGACAGTGTTGGTAATCTATTTGGAAGATTAGAAGGAACAAAGCAAAAAGATAAGACGATACTAACTGGTTCTCATATTGATACAGTAATAGACGGTGGAAAATATGACGGTGTTTTTGGAATTATCGCTAGTTTTTTAGCTACCAAAATATTGTATCAAAAATATGGTCGCCCACATAAAACTATTGAAATTGTTTCCTTATGCGAAGAAGAAGGTAGCCGATTTCCACTTACATTTTGGGGGTCAGGAAATATAACAGGAAAGTATACCTTGAAGGATGCATTAAGTATAAAAGATACGGAGGGGATTTCCTTAGCGACAGCCATGAAAAAAGCAGGTTTTGACCCCGCTAAATACCGCTCACCTCAAAGAAAGGATATTGATGCATTTATTGAAATGCATGTAGAACAAGGGTTGGTATTAGATTACAGTAACACATCGATAGGGGCTGTCGACTACATTGTTGGTCAAAGAAGGTTTACCATTTGTATCAAAGGTGAAAGCAATCATGCAGGAACAACCCCTATGCCATACCGGAAAGATGCTATAAGTCTAGCATCTCAATATATTTATTATCTGACAGAGAAAGCGAAACGTCTAGATAAAGACCTTGTCGTTACAGTTGGAAAAATAAATGCGAAACCAAATGTACCAAATGTCATTGCTGGTGAAGTTGAATTTTCACTCGATGTTCGTCATTATAACGATCCGTTGTTAGATCAATATTGTGACGATCTAATTCAATACTTTACGTCCATTTCTGAAGAACTTGATATGCCCATTGACATCCATCCTTGGATGAAAGTAAAACCAGTAGCGATGGATCCAAAGCTGACCCTGTTATCCAAGAAAGTTGCAATCCAACATAATATTTCTGTTCGTTCTCTTGTGAGTGGTGCGGGACACGATGCGCAAGTGTTTGGAGAATTTTGTCCAACTGCTTTACTTTTTGTACCAAGTCAAAAAGGAATCAGCCATTCACCTATGGAATTTACCAAAAAAGAAGACTTAGAGAATGGTGTCCATGTATTAATCAATTACTTATATGAATTAGCCTACACCTAAGGGAGGGTTGCAATATGAAGTATACGGACTTAAATACACCAATGCGAACGATTATGACTCCAGGACCTGTCGAAGTTGATCCTAGAGTATTACGTTCCATGAGTACTCCTATTGTCGGTCAATTTGACCCAGCCTTTACGAATATCATGAATGAAGTAATGGAAATGCTGCGCGAAGTTTTCCAAACAAACAACAAATGGGCCTTTCCAGTTGATGGAACCTCAAGATCAGGGATTGAAGCATTATTATGCAGTATCATTGAGAAAGGTGATAAGGTTTTGATCCCGATTTTCGGCAGGTTCGGGTACTTGCTGACAGAAATCTGCGAACGATATGGGGCTGATGTTCACACAATTGAATGTGCATGGGGAGAAGTATTTGATCAACAGGACATTATTGATGAGATAGATAAAGTGGAACCGAAAATTCTAGCACTTGTACATGGCGAGACCTCAACAGGTTGTATGCAACCTCTTGATAAAATTGGTCCAGCTTGCCGAAAAGCGGGTACGCTTATGATTGTAGACGCGGTCGCATCAATTGGTGGGGTCAACATCAAGGTAGATGAATGGATGATCGATGCAGTCATTGGTGGTACTCAGAAATGTTTATCAGTACCTGCTGGAATGGCTCCAATTACGTATAATGATCGAGTGGAAGACATTGTTCAGCAACGAAAAAAAGTAGAGTTAGGGATTTCAACCAACGAAGATAAACAACGAGAACTTAATAGAAGTCTGTCTTTTATACAAAGTAATTATCTAGATATTAGTATGTTACAGGATTACTGGAGCCCACGCAGGTTAAATCATCATACCGAAGCAACCTCGATGTTATATGCCCTCCGTGAAGGTTTGCGTATTATCCTTGAAGAAGGATTGGAACAACGATTTAATAGACATCTATTTCATGAGCAAGCATTAATTACTGGCATTGAAGCTATGGGATTGGAATTATTCGGAGATCGATCAGCGAAACTGCCTACTGTTACATGTATTAAGGTTCCAACTGGGATAGATTCTGAATTGGTTCGCTCCATGCTTTTGCAGCAATTCGGTATCGAAATCGCCAAATCTTTTGGACCGTTAGAAGGTAAAATATGGCGGATTGGTACGATGGGCTATAGTTGTCGTAAAGAAAATGTTTTATTTGTTCTCGGTGCATTGGAAGCTACTCTATTATATCATCATGCAGATATCAAGCCGGGCAAAGCAACAACAGCTGCATTAGATTTTTACACACAAAATATCCAACCGTCTGTATCAGTTGTCTAATTCTTTCGAAAAGTGAGGAGTTTCTATGAGCAATCAATTAGATTTAGTGATCAAAAATGGAAAAGTTGTCTTCCCTGATGGTGTAAAAACGAAAGATATAGGAGTAAAAGCTGGAAAAATTATTGCGATTGATGATCAAATCAATCTACCAGCTACACAAGTGGATGATGCCCAAGGTCTGTATATATTTCCCGGAGCAATCGATGTTCATGTACATTTCAATGAGCCCGGACGTGAGGATTGGGAAGGATTCACAACTGGCTCTTATATGTTAGCTGCTGGTGGCTATACTTCCTATTTCGATATGCCGTTAAACGGAATACCATCAACGACTAACCTTCGTGCCTTTCAAGAAAAAAATGAGCTAGCCAAAAAGAAATCAGTTATAGATCACTACCTATGGGGAGGTCTTGTTCCCGGTAACATAGAAGATTTATCCAACCTTGCCTCAGCAGGCGTAGTAGGGTTTAAAGCTTTTATTTCTGATTCTGGAAACGAAGAATTTTCAGCTGTAGATGATGATACGCTTATTCAAGGCATGAAAGAAATAGCCCGCTTAGATAAAATACTGGCACTTCACGCCGAAAGTAGAACGATCACAAATTTCCTGACTGCTGAAAAAATCGCTCAACAAAAGTTATCCGCAGATGACTATTTAGCAGCAAGACCAATAGTTGCAGAAGTAGAAGCTGTACATAAAGCTCTTACTTATGCAGAAGTAACAGGCTGTCCTTTACATTTTGTTCATATCAGTAGTCCACAGGCTGTCGAAAAGATTCGTGAAGCAAAACGAAAAGGGATCGATGTAACCGTTGAGACCTGTCCTCATTATTTATTATATTCCCATTTGGCCTTACAAACAAAAGGTGCTGTTGCTAAATGTTCACCACCGTTACGCTTGGAAAAAGAACGAAAACAGCTAATCCAACTGTTGTGTGACAACGAATTTGACATCATTGCTTCTGATCATTCCCCAGCCCCTTTTGCGCTGAAGGATCCTGTCACTCACAATATTTTTAGTGCTTGGGGAGGAATTAGCGGTGGCCAATTCACCTTACTTTCCATGTTGGAACTTGTCAAAAAACACAATATTCCCTTGGAAATAATCGCGGATTGGACCGCTTTAAATCCAACAAAAAGATTCTCATTAGATGGAAAAGGGAAAATTGACATTGGTTATGACGCTGATTTTGCGATTATTTCTTTAGATAAAGAGACAATCGTCTCACCATATAATTATTATGCGAAACATAAACACAGCTTATATGAGGATCATTGTTTTCCTTGTAGTGTGTTGAGGACATACAATCGTGGTAATGTTGTTTTTGATGAGTCGAAAGTTAGAACAACTTCTTGCTAAAGAGATCCCCACCTACTTGGTAACGGGTTCGGTTTTGGAGTACAAAATTACAAATAACAGTCTATTTAGCAGCCCAAATCACATATGATTTGGTCTTTTATATTTACTGCTATGACATATGTGCTGCGCTAATGATTAATGTGAATGATAATGCAACGAATTCATTCATACAGAATATACGAAGAAGATTTGGAAATTTTATGTTAAAATGTTAAATATAAGATTCAGAAAGTTAAGTTCTTCAACTAACGGGGAAGGTTAGTTGAAGAAACAATATTAATCTTGAAGTTAAAGGAATATCGCTAAGAATGTATCTATAAGTAACTTATGGTATAATGTCTCATTATGCATTACGAAAGAAGGTAAGTACTATTGAATTCTAATAGTGGTAATTCTGAAAACACATTCCAACGGGGAAGACCAAGAAGTAGTGATGTTGATAAACGTATTCTTGATGCAACACTAACTCTTCTTGCAGAAGTTGGTGTTGAAAAAATTAGTATGGAAACTATTGCTACGAAAGCTGGAGTAGGTAAGAGTTCTATTTATCGGAGATGGAAAAATAAAGATGAGTTAATTCTTGCTGCACTGGAACAGTTGAAACCAGAATTTAATATCTCTATAAAAGGGAAGTTAGAGGATGTCTTATTTGAACTCTCTCGAAACTTCACAGAGCAAATGAATAACCCTCTTGGTAAACAAATGCTCTCCCTACTAATGTCAACATTATCAAGTAATTCACAGATTTCCGAATCTTATTGGGAAAAGCATTCACTGCCTAAAACAAAGGAAATTTCAAATCTGCTTCAAAAATATCTTGAGGAAGAGAATATTCGTAAAGAAGTAAATTTAGATCTAGTTTCCGAATTTTTAATTGGTTTTATTATTTATCAACTTTTACTCAAGCCATCTACAACAGATTTACAACCTCATTTAAGGGCTGGAATTGATATGATTTTGAACGGGATAAAAGAAAAATAATTTTAACCTTGCATTTAAAGCGAGGTTATTTTATTGACATAATACGATACGATACTGTATCGTATTATATATAAGTATTAATAAGGAGGAAAATTTTATGAGTAAAGAAAAAAAGACTGTGATTATAACTGGAGGGAATACTGGATTAGGGTATGAATGTGCTAAAGTGATTGCAAAAGCTAATAATGATTGGCACATAATTTTGGCTTCGCGTAATAAAGAAAGGGTAAATACTGCTGCCCAAGAATTGATTCAAACAACAGGGAATCAACATATCTCAGGAATGGTAGTGGATTTAGCCTCGTTCTCATCCATACATCATTTTGTTCATCAATTCAATGAAGCTGATCTTCCACCTTTGCATTCCATTATTTGTAATGCAGGTGTTCAATTTGTACAAGGAACTCAGGCTACAGTTGATGGAATAGAAGCGACATTTGGAGTTAATCATCTTGGTCATTTTTTACTTGTAAGATTATTACTTAACCAGATTCAAGATCGTGGTTCTATAGTTGTTGTAAGCAGTGATACCCATGATCCACTTATGAAAACAGGTATGCCTGCACCAATTTATCTCCACCCTAGTATTATGGCTAATCCACAAAAATCGGATGAATCATTAGCAAACCTTTCATCTCTTAATAGGGGGCAAACGCGTTATACAACCTCGAAGCTATGTAATCTCTATTTTAGCTACGAACTAGCTCGACGTATTGAGAAAGCCAATCGATTAATTACTGTAAAAGCATTTAATCCAGGAATGATGCCTGGAAGGGGATCTAGTTTATCTAGAGATTACAATCCTATACTTAAATTCATGTGGAATAATGTACTACCACTAATGCGTTTCTTTCGTTCCAGTATACGGACCACGCAACAATCTGGAACTGATCTTGCAAATTTAATATTGAATCAGCGTTTTTCAAGTAGTGGACAATACTTTGATGGACCAAAAAAAATAGCCTCTTCCAAGGAATCTTATGACATTGATCGTGCTAAAGAGCTATGGAGCTGGAGTTCCGATATTCTTGGTTTAAATGAGAATATTTAGATAATATAAAAGAAGAGGGCGTTTGTGATGAACGACCTCTTCTATTAATAATTCTACTTTCAAGTAACATAGAAAGAAGTTTCTTCATCTTACGTTGAGGATACGAGGGCGAAACAGGAGAGGCGGTTAGTGCCAAAAGAACTGGATCCATCCTTAATTACTTTAATGATTTCTAGTCTGACTATTTATCCACTCCTGAAGGATGAATTGAATGAAAGTTAATGTTAAAATTTTGCTATGCAATTGTACTAACGAGGCAGTTTAATTCAATAAATATTCGATTTGTTAACCCCGATTTATTAAAATGACAGAGTAAATTATTTAGGAGGCATTAGATGAAACCACGAATTTCAGTTATAACATTGGGTGTAGATGATTTGGAAAGGTCATTGAAGTTCTATCAGGAAGGACTTGGACTATCAACAGAAGGAATAATAGGTCAAGAATTTGAGCATGGTGCTGTTGCGTTTTTTGATTTACAATCAGGCGTAAAACTTGCCATTTGGAATCGTAGGGATATAGCTCATGACACAAGCATAAATCAGACACCAAAAAGCCCTACTGAATTTACAATTGGTCATAATGTTAGGAGTAAAGAAGAGGTTGATATGGTAATGGAACAGGCAGATAAAGCTGGTGCGATTATAACAGTTCCAGCACACGATACCTTTTGGGGAGGATACTCTGGATACTTCCAAGACCCTGACGGACATTTGTGGGAAGTAGTTTGGAATCCAGCTTGGGAAATTACTGAATAAATTTTATATAAATTCATCTTCAATTAACGGGTGCGTTAGTTGAATAAGAGGTCATTAAATTCATAACAAAAGGAGCTTGTTAACCAAGCTCCTTTTTATTGTGTTATTTTAACTGTTAATTTTGATGTCAATTGCTGTGCGATTTGTAGTGCAATTCACTTGTCAATTAAGGGTTTATTTCATATGTTTTTTTTGTGTTTTGCACTCCAAAACCGAACCCGTTACCTACTTGGAAGGGGCGCTTTTTTGCTTCGTTGGCCTGTCTCTTTTTCATACAACTTGATATGTTCACCGCTTACTCCATATACTATGCCACTATTTATCCAACCATATTTTTCGTAATAGCCTTCAAGGTCTGTTGATAGATAAAGGTTCTTATAACCCTTTTTAGCAGTCTCCTCTAGGGCATGTTCTAGTAGCTTATATCCAAATTGGTTGCCTCTATGTTGTTCTTCAACATATAAGCAAGCGAGCCAGGGGCACAAATCTTGGCGACTATTCAAATCATTTCTAATTAATGCATAAGTTCCTATGATATTCCCTTCTTTCACAGCCACATAGAATCTTGGAATAGCTGATTTAGTTGTGCAAGAGTGAACCATCGCATCTTCATAGAACGTATAGTTATGCTCGTTTCCCCATTGTTTCCAAAATACTTGAAGTGCTTCTTCAAAAAGATTATTCCTTTCTTGCAACTCGATAATTTTCATATTCCCCCCAATAAATTTCACCTTGAAATCTGATTTTTACTTCGCTTTTCTTAAATACCTAATTGATACTTGGTTTTCCCCGGTTTCAGTAGTTGTAGTCCTTTTCTCCCTGTAGACAAATCCTCTAGCTTCATAAAACGGAATAGCCCTATAATTATCTTCTTGCACTGATACCCATTGTTCCGATACACCTTTTTCTATTTGCTGCTTGGTCAGCGCCGTAAGTAGTTGTTTTCCGATGCCTTTATACCGATAGCTTTCATCTACATAAAGCACAAATACTTCTCCTGTGTCTGGTTTTGTCATACCACCGCCGATAACGCCAACAACCTTTGAATTATCTAATGCAACATGAGTATAAGTTCCTTGTGTAATGTCCTTTTTAACACGCTCATGATTATACCAAAATGCGATATTTTTCTTTTGATATTCCTCGCTTAGCTTTCCCGCTACCGTTTGTTTCCAACCTGTGGAACAGATATTAGCAATTGCTTCTGCATGTTCTTCTCTAGCTTTTTCAATGATGATATTCAAGAGTTTATCCCCCTTTTTTCAATGAACTGTCGCGATGCTAATATATAGTTGCATCCAATCAATCTAGCATGCAACATTGTTTAGAAAATATGAAAACTTATTTCTATGAAAATTACTAATCTTATCTATTCTTTAAAATATCATCTACAAATCTCTTCTTTTCCTTTTTATAAAATTTTTCATCTTTTGGGTATCTCGTTGCTAAGTTCTGTTTTAACACATCGTATTCGTTCGCCTTTTTCAGATTGCCATTCAGATAATCTCTAAAATAAATATGTTCTTTCCACCAGCTGCCGTTGTATTCAACTATATGCATATTATGAGTTTTGGTTAGGCTTTCCAGATCAGAAAATCTGGCAAAAACTACTTTTCCATCAAGTTGCACTTTCGATAAATGATAATAGCCTATTTCTTTTAATCTTTTTCTATCAAATTTTCTAACGTCCTCTAAAGTTTCCACACCAACCAATATATCAATAACAGGTTTGGCTTTAATACCTTCAATTGCTGTACTTCCGAAATGTTGAATATCTATTATGTTTTCCCCAATAATTGATTGCAATAGTTGCTTCTCATCATGAAATAATTTTTTCCAATCAGCCGAGTGATTCACTAGCTTTACTTCTCCTTTATTAACACCTAACATTTAAATCACTCACTTTCACGAAAGTGCTATTTCATATTTTAATTAAAAATATCATATTTACAAGCCGTTCTATTAAAATTTAATTAACTCAAATGCCTGCAATATTTTATACCTATCAACTAACAAAACCCCTGTCCAATACCTTCTAGCAACAGCAAATTCTTCTGGATAACTCCCCCATTCCCAGGAAATATCCCAAGTACCTTCCTCAGATAATTGGTCTATATAAAAACTTAGGTTCTGCTCTACTAAATCGCTCATATTTTCATAAAGTGGATGAGCAGGGCTATCCATAAAATCAAGTGGAAGAGGTTTGTATCCTGTCGCCCATTCTGGCACATTTTTGTCAACAGTCTGCTCAATTAGTGTATTTATTTTGTTCGAAATATCATTTAATAACGGCTCATCAGCATGCCTCTTGAGAATTCGGAATAATTGTTGGTAATTATTGATCTCATGACTATCCATTTTATCACTATTCATCAAATGGTCTATTGCCTTTGCCATCACCATCCATCCTAACTGTGATGCTTCACTATTGTCTCGTGACCAATGAATAAGGAAGCCTGCTAATTCGGCACTAGGGTTAAACATCCAGTTATCTTGAACTCCCTCTTTCCAATGCCACCATGGTGCGTGTGGATGTTGATTATTTTCAGGCAGTACGGTAGCCCACATTCCTATATTTTCATTATAGCTGTCTACTAAATACGTAAGCATAGATTGTACAATTTTTTCATTTGCGCTTGCTTCTATTTCCATTAATATTTGACCAGCTGTCCATGTAGCCATTGGAGATGAATCCGGTGTCCAAAAATCAGGTTCAATGCCATGACCAAATCCTCCGTCTTTATTTTGAAAAGCAGATAAATAATGAATAACCTTATCTCTGGTTACTCCTTCAAAAAGATAGCTCCATCTGGCAGCTTCTAAAGGCCTGGCATTTCGTTTGATCCAGGCACTCGACTTGTCGAATGATTCTTTTGATATTTTCATCTATAAAACCTCCTATTTTTACAGATTAGGTAACATTAAGACGTTAACTAGATATAAAATATTAAATCTTTTATATTATTCAATTGATATATATTTCCTTTGTTATCATTAGAACCAATACCTATTCCAAAGCCTTTTATTCCGATATTAATAGCTAAATTTACATCATCAGTGAATCCCCGATCATAAAAGAATCCTCTAAATTAATTTTCGGGTATTTTTGAATTGCCTGCTCAATCATTCCAGTATTTGGTTTAACACAATGGCACCCCTCTCTTTTACTATGTGGGCAATAGAAAATATCAAGTATTTCTATATTTTGATGTTTTAATCCATTTATCATTTGATTGGTTATATCGTGATACTGGTCGATCGTAATATGCCCTTCATGAATAATGTATTGATTGGTAATAATTATTATTTGGTAACCCTTTTTTAAAACTTCTTTTAGAGTATTTATTGCTCCCATTTTAAAAACTGGATTCTTAATTCTAGTCCATTCCTGGTCCGGATAATCCTCAATGATGGTGCCATCTCTGTCCAAAAATGCAACTTTCACCTCCGTCTCCTCCCTGATCAAATAAAATTTTTATCGATGAACAAAGAACTCTCGTAGCTGTTTATAGAATAATAGTATTCATTTTTATTTATGATAATCTCCAGGCTGGAATTAAAGAATGAAATTGAAAAAAGTAACTCATGATGAGGTGAATAACGGTATAGAGAGCTAATATCGTTACATATGTAAGAAGCCAAGTAAGAAATGGTTGGTTTAAGAATAGATAGAGTAACAGCATACCTACTGGAAATGGTATTAGCACAATTAACCATATAGGTGCGCCTAAAGCTTCGGTAAGTGCACCTAAAGAAACTACTGAAAATCCGATGATAAGGGCTTGCCAGATAGCTAGATCATTCTTGAGTAACTGAGAGCCAAAAAAATAGGATAAAGCTGTGAGTACAACTGATAATACAAAACTTAGTAAATAATTCATTTTTCCTCTTCCTTTTCAGTTTATGATTAATTTATTTGTATTTTACCATTTAAAACCTAAAAAGTGGGGATAAACTATTACACATAAATTGAAAGGCAGAGGATGAGTGATAAATTTTTATGCTAGTTTTGGCTACATAAAGGGCGAAAGTGAAATGTTGTTTATTTATTATCAACTTTTTGGGGGTTACTGACAACTTCGTGGCTTTTACTATCAACTTTTTTAATTTACTGGCAACTCGCCAAACAAAAAAAGGACACAATGAATTGCATCCTTTTTATTGATAATCAATTGCTGCTTTTTTTACTGCTCTAATAATCCCTCCATATCCTGTACAGCGGCAGAGGTTACCGGATAATGCTGTTTTAATTTGGGCATCTGATGGATCGGATTCTTTATCTAGCAATGCTTTTGTTGCCATTATCATTCCTGGTGTACAATAACCGCATTGAAAGCCACCTTCTTCGAGAAAAGCTTGTTGGATAGGGTGAAGTGTATCTTCATCAAATATTCCTTCAATTGTCGTTATACTGGATCCATTTACTTGATAAGCCATTACTAAGCAGGAGTTTGCTAAGGTTCCATTTATCAAAATCGAGCAAGCTCCACACCTACCGATACCACAGGATATTTTCGTTCCTGTATAATCCAGTTCATTCCGAATAATATCAACGAGTCTTGCTGTTGGATTTACTTGAATCGTTACAGGGGTATTATTAATCGTGAAGCTGATTGTTGTCTTCTTGGTTACTGTGGTTGCTTTGCTCTCTACCATGTATGCTTCCCCCTCTCGGTTAATGCTGTTAATATTTCTTCTGAAGAAATTGGCAGTTTGGCAGGCATATATCCGATCGCATTATGAATTGCCTTCGCAATAGCTGGGGCAACAGCTACCGTCCCAATTTCACCAACACCACGTGGACCATATACATCACCCTCGTCTAGATCTTCAATTGGCGTAACATGCATAGTTGTAGGTACATCCTTGATACTTGGAATTAAATAGCCGTCCAGATTCTCTGTTACGTACCTACTCTCTTTCATCATAGCTTCCTCCATTAATGTATAGCCTAATGACATGACGCCTCCACCTTCTATTTGTCCAACATACCCTTTCAAGCTGACAACAGGGCCAGCTGCAATGGTTTGATCTAAATCAATGACGGTGACCTTTCCTGTTAAAAGATCAATCTCCACTTGGGCAAATACTGCAGAAAATGTATATAAAAAGTGGCCACCATCTACTTCGTCGGGAGTGGTAGGAAAATCAAATTGAGTAGAAGTAATAATCGGTTTCTGTGATGATTTCCTAGCAATTTCTCGATACGTTATCACCAGTTTACTAGCTTGGCTCAACTGATACACGCCACCTGGTCCCAAACGTAATACATCAACAGATAGTCCGATAATTGTCGACGCAATCTGTAATATTTTCTTCTGAAAATCGTTCTTCATTCGATTGACAGCATGCCATACCATGCTTGTTCCTCTCGATGCTGTTGTCGAGCCGGAAGAAGGTACTTTTTTGGTATCACCGATTACTACTTGCAAATCATTAGAGCAAATGTTCAATTCTTCCGTTACAATGGTCTCGATCACATTCAAGATCCCTTGTCCGGCTTCTTCAAAACCAAAGGCAATTTCGATCTTACCATCCTTCGTTATAGACAATTGGCCTCCGGCAGGATCTAATCTACCATATCCTAAGCCACCTCCATGCATCGATATGGCAACCCCCATCCCTCTCACCTTATTGTCTTCTGCACCTTCTTGTTTTACTAGATTCTTTTGATGCTGGTAAATGTGTTCTAGTACTTGTGATGCACCATTAGTAGCCGCAATTCTATGTTTCATTGGACCCGTATCATTCGTTTTTCGGATATTCCTTCTTCTTAGTTCAATTGGATCGATGTTCATTTTTTCGGCTATTCGATCTAACTGCCCTTCTAAAGCAAAAGTAACTTGATTACCTCCAAATCCTCTAAATTCTCCCGCTACTCCGTTATTAGTAAAAACGGAAATACCCTCCACTGCGACATGCTCTATCATGTATGGTCCAACCGAATGCTCAACAGCAAAATCAAGAATTGCAGGTCCTAACGTGGCATAAGCACCTGTATCAGCGACTATATCCACCTTGTGTGCCACTATTTTCCCTTGTTGATTGGCCCCTGTTTTCATTGTAATTTTCATAGGATGACGTTTTAATCCGGAAATGACCGATTCTTTTCTTGTTTGGTGAATTTTCACTGGCAAACCTGACTTCAATGCTAATAGAACACCATATGGCTGAATATTTAATTCATCTTTCCCTCCGAATGATCCCCCCATTGGACTTGATATGATCCGAATTTTCTCTTCTGCAATATCGAGAATCCTTGACAATTGGAAACGATCCTTATAACCATGTTGTGTTCCTACATAGACTGTTACACCACCATGTTCATCAGGTTCCATCACACCACCTTCTGTTTCCATATAAGTATGCATTTGTCTTGGTAATTGATAGGTTTCTTCTACAATAGTATTAGATTTAGCAAAACCTTCATCGATATCGCCCGAATGAAAGCTTGCTCGATGCAAAATATTGCCACACGCGTGAAGTTGAGGTGCATCTGGCATGAGGGATTTTTCTGGTGTATCCAAAATTGGTAAAGGCTCATAGTTTACCTCGATCAAATCAAGTGCCCGATTAGCTATTTCAATCGATTCTGCAGCAACCGCTGCGACCGCATCACCAACATAACGGACAACATCTTCACATAAGACAGGTTGATCTGGTGTCACAATACCGAAGCGGTTTAAACCGGGAACATCTTGATGCGTGATAACTGCTTTTACACCAGGTAATTGTTCTGCCTGTTTAGTTGATATCGATACAATTCTAGCATGTGGATGCTCACTCCTTAACACTTTCCCATACAGCATGTTTGGAAGTGATATATCCGTCAAATATTTTAAGGAACCAGTTACTTTTTCTTTTCCATCTGGTCTGACTCTATCACGATTTTGATACATAATCTCAGCCTCCTAGATATTTCATAAACTTGGAAGCAATTAAATTAGCAGCAACTTGTTGTTTGTAGTGTTTTGTTACGAACGGTTCAGACGTCGGATGAAATTCTGCCAAGACTAATTCAACAAGCTCCCAGATGTGTACTTCTGTTAATTGCTTACCACTCAAATACGCTTCACATTCTTTTAACCTTACTGGTGTAGTAGTTCCTCCAGCTACAGCCAACCGAACATCTCCCACTTCATCCCATTCATTCCAATTACAAAAGATAGCTACGGTAACAAGTGAAGGGATGAAAGATTCCCTCCGGCCAACTTTTTGATAATACTGCATTTGTTTCTTGCTGCTTTGTTTTTTAATATGAATGGTTGTAAGTACCGCATTAGGATCTGCTTCTTGCTGTAAATATTCCCATAGCTTTGCCGTACGCAATTGATCTTCTATTACCCAGGAAATATCAGCATCTAATACTAATAATGCAGGTATCGTATCCCCAATCCGATAAGCTATATTTCCGCCAATACTTCCCCTGTTTCTTACCGCAGGAGAAGCAACATCTTTCACTGCTTCTGAAAGTAATGGAGCAAATTTACGTATAATCGGATTTACTTCGCATTCTGCTAATGAAACATACGCGCCTATGTGTAACATGCCCTCATCTTGTGTAATCTCATTCAATTTCGGTATCTGATCTAAACGAATTAAGTTTGATGGAAGGGGAGTCCCTTGTTCTCTTTTTAATTGCAACAGTGTCCCGCCCGCAATATAGGTCGAGTCTTCTCGAAACTGCTTCTTCCATTTCATTGCTTCTTGAATACTTGCTGCCTCCCATACTTTCTCGACGTCCATTTTCTTTACAGTTGCTCCTGCCATTTCTTTGCCCATCGATAATCATCCTTCGTATCAATATCATAAAAACTTTTCCTATCATCGCACTTCATGATATAACCATTATTGTTCATACTTTTTACTATTGCTTTAGCTCCTTGATCTCCCTGAAGAGTCAAGAGACGTTCAAACAAGAACGGGTTAAATAAAATAGGTGGCTGTGTAACACCTGCATACTGAGCAGCTATAAACGGGATTTCTTCATTATAGATATGGATTAATTCATTAATAATAGATACTTGAAGAAATGGTTGATCAGCTAACATTATCAAAGCTCCATCAAATGAGGATTTTTGCACTTGCTCAATCCCCGCTCTGATTGAGTAGGATTGTCCTTGATAAGCCTGTGCATTTTGAACAACCTGGTATTTAGCACTTTGCCGCTTCACCTCATCCGTCATCCAATGTAGCGGATCATTCTCCTGCACGACGATAAAAACTTGATCTAACTGAGAGGCTAGTGCATTCCGCAAAGAAGCACTCCCAATAGTAGTACCACCAATAGCTAAAGATAATTTGTCTTCTCCCATCCTCCGGCTGTTTCCGGCAGCAAGCATGATGCCAGCTACCTTAGCATATTTCATCGACAACTTCTTGACTTTTTAACATCTTTTTCTTTTCCTGAATTAATTCCGCCATCACACTTACTGCTATTTCGTTCGCGCTCTCTGCATTAATATTTAACCCGATTGGAGAAAACAAATTTTTTGGAGGTTGTTGTCCAGCTAATAATCTTTTAGTTCTTCTAGCAGAACCTAACAATCCCAAATACCTTAATGGTTCTTCTATTAAAAAGGATAATAGTTCTTTATCGCGTTGAAAGTTGTGGGTTAGTAAAATGACATAATCCGTTGTATGGAAGGATATCTGTTGTTGTAGTTCTTTTGGAAAGCCAAGGTAATGTTTATTAGCTTCTGGAAAATTGATCGTATTACACAACTCTTCCCGCCAATCAGCAATTTCTACTCGAAATCCCGCTTCTAAAGCTAAACGAACAATAGGTTTCGCATCATCACCCGCTCCAATTACTATTAGTCGAGGTTTAGGTTGATAACAATCAAAGTAAATCGCCTGTTGTGAATGAGCCATTTTTTGCGTACCTCTTGTAAAGGAATTGCTGCTTTGCATCAGTTGATTCAAAGTAGAATTTTCATTTACTTTCCCAAACTGAGCATCGTTCGTCTGAAACCAATAGTTCATAGCTTTATTTTCTGTAGGAAGCTCCTTATAGATTAGTACTTTCTGACCGTTATCCAATGCTTTTTTGATCCGATATAAATGTTGTAGCAATACATGATCGACAGGTTCCACCAATACTTGAATTACCCCGTTACAACCTGAACCCTGTCCCCACAACAAGTCATTATCAGCTCGCATATCATAAGTTATCAATTCTGGCTCTTTTCCGATCCCCAGACGGGTAATCCGTTCAACCAAATCCACCTCAAGACATCCGGCACTCAACATACCTATTTGTGAACCATCTGGTTTAAATAACATCATGGCGCCTTCTTTTTTATACGCTGATCCTTTCACATCTACAATCGTCGCGAGTATAGATCCTACTTGTTGATTCGTAAGCGAGGTTAATACCTCATGAATATCATCCATGTTTCCCCCTCCTCCTTTGACGATCCAACTTTCATGTTAATTTATATAACAATTCACGTAATGTATATAGGTATTCTATAAAATGAAAGAATAGATGTCATTGGTTATAATCCATCAAAAATGGCTGACTTCTTATCTGTTTTCACCAAATCCAAGGGGTATTTAGTAAGAAAATCTTTCAAGTTTGATGAACAACCTCCATTTTAATAGCTAATTCCACCAATAATGTGGGATCTTTTTAGTCAATTCATACATACCTTAACTTAATCATACATGATAACATGTAATAAATTACATTATATGTTAAATAAACTTACAGATATTTTGAGAGGAGGAAGAAGAATGACAATCGAAACACTTAATAAACAGGTAAAAAAAGATCTCGCATATCTTAATATGCCCGAAAAAACTTGGGTACCCTCTCGCGAACTGGATGGCCAGCATATATACGATGCTATTATTATAGGAGGTGGACAGAGTGGCTTAGGCGCAGCATTAGGATTAATCCGAGAAAAAATCACTAATATACTTATTATTGATGAGAATCCCGAAGGTCTAGAGGGCCCTTGGGATACGTATGCACGCATGACAACATTGCGCACACCTAAGCATCTAACGGCCATCGACACCGGCATACCATCTTTAACCTTTCGAGCCTGGTGGGAGGCTCAATTCGGAAAGAAAGGATGGGAAGAATTAGACAAAATTCCGAAAGGAGACTGGATGAATTATCTTCGATGGTTCCGTGAAGTCCTGTCACTCCCGATGCAGAACAATACAAAATTGACATTAATCGAACCTATCGAAAGCGGAATGGTTTACCGTCTACATTTAGAGTCTACTTCAGCCAAGTCGCTACTTTCACGAAAGGTAATACTAGCTACCGGAATTCAAGGAGGCGGAGAGTGGCATGTACCTCCTTTCATTAAAGAAAAACTACCTAAAAATCTGTATGCACACACCTCTGAAAATATAGATTTCACGAATCTTAAAAATAAGCATATTGCCATCCTAGGAGGTGGCGCATCGGCATTTGATAATGCCAATTACGCACTATCACAAGGTGTATCAGAAGCACATGTATTTATACGTCGCAAGAATATACCGAAGATTAATCCTATCCGCCACATGGAACAATCTGGGATGATTGATCGTTTTCATACTTTCGCTGATTCAACAAAGTATAAAATTATGAGTCATTTCTTTTATCATAATCAACCTCCAACAAATGACACCTTCCGTAAAGCAAGCGCTTGGCCAGGGTTTTGTTTACACACTGGCGAACCTTGGTTAGACGTTCAACAGGTGGATGATAAAGTAAAGGTCATCACAGAACGAGAGGAATATATTTTTGACTTTATTATTGTGAGCACGGGGCTTAAAACTGACCCAGCATTACGACCAGAACTACGAATGGTGGAACCATATATTTTTAGATGGCGTGATTATTACCAAGCACCTAATAATATTGCTAACCCATTATTAGATGCACACCCCTATTTAAGTCCTGGTTTTGCATTTCAAAGTAAAGCACAAAAAGGAAAAAGGTTGTTACACGGATTATATTCATTTAATTACTCTGCTTTGATTAGCTGTGGTCTTTCTGCATCCGCTATTTCCGGATTGCGTTTTGCTATACCTAAACTAGCTTCAGCAGTAGCTGATCAGCTGTTTCTAGATAATCAAAAAGAGTTATTGGAAGCATTTTTTCAATATGATGAAGAGGAATTTGTTGGAGAAGTACCTCAACACTCAAAATCAACTAATCAAAACCAACTATTAAACGCCTGAAAGTAAATTTTTCAGGCGCTTTGTTATGTTTTGATCTTTTCAAAATAACGTGTTTGAGCAGGCTCTGTTGCAGCGATCATCTCTCCATCTCGCACCACACAAATTGGTTTTGGCTGCACACTAAGCATGTCTTCCAGATTATCTACTGGTAGAACGATGAAATTTGCCGGTTTGCCAACCTCAATTCCATATTGGTGACTAGCCCGAAAGCAGGTTGCAGCATTTTTGGTGATCATATCGATAACTGAATAAAAGTCACCCCTTCCTGTCATATGCGCAAGATGCAGTCCAAGATGAGCTGCCTGCAGTATGTTGCCGACCCCTAGAGGGTAAAAAGGAGTTCTTATATCATCGTGAGCGATGCAAACATTCACCCCTGCTTCATCCAATTGCTTTACCCTCGTAATCCCCCTCCCCTTCGGATATGGGTCATACCTGCCCTGCATGGCACTGTTAACTAAAGGACAAGTCACAACTGTAATTCCTGCTTGTTTCACCAGTTGAATTACCTTGTTCGCATATACATCAGAATAATAGGCTAATGCATTCGCATGACTCACTGTTACTTTTCCATGATAATCATAATCGATAGCCAAGTTTGCTACTACTTCAAGATACCTAGAATGTTCATCATCTACTTCATCACAAAAGACATGAATGAACGTATCATACTCTTTCGCCATCTGAAAGCAAAAAACTAAAGATTCTATCCCCTTCTCTCTCGTATGCTCCAGATGCGGAACTGCACTAACCGCATCCGCTCCCAATTCTATTGCTTTGCGCATCCTGACTATATTTTCTACACAAGACACTAAGCCACTTTGCGGAAAAGCAATAATTTGTAGTTCTACTTTCCCTTTAAATTGTTTTCTCACCTCGAGCAACGCATTTAAAGCGGTTAAATTTGGATCTGAAATATCAACTGCCGCCCTAATAAAAAGAACCCCATATGAGATTAATAGTTTTATTGCCTTTGAGGCACGTTCAACAACATCATCTACTGTTAAATCATCTTTTCTTGATTGCCAAATATCAATCGCTTCAAATAGTGTTCCAGACTGGTTGTAACGCGGAGAACCAGCTGTTAACACCGTGTCCATGTGCGTATGTGTTTCAACAAATGGCGGTAATAAATAATTACCTTTCCCATCCCATTCTGTATGCCCAGCAATTTCCTGATCCGTAATGGAAACAAACTTACCATTGTTAATTCCGATATGAACTCGTTTTTCACCCTCGAGCAATTTCACATTTTTCACTGTAATATCATACATGCTAACACCCTCTTTTTATATAGGAAGTGAACTATCTTCAGTCGTCTTATTCCATAGTGCTTCTAGTTTTTTATCTGACATCATCATTTCCGCCTTTACACCATTTAACCAACGATTTTTGGTAAATACATATCGGGTTGGTGCAATGGTTCCAAATAGCTCATAGATATCCTTCGCATCCGTCATCACAAAATTTGCAGGGGCATTTTCTTTGATATCGTGATGCTCCAACCCATAAATGCGCCCGGGAATTGTTGTCATCATTTTCAAGACATGTAACAGTTCTTCCTCACTTGCTAAATGAGCAGCATAAGCGGTTAAAAGACCGATTTGTACCATATCTCCACATCCAAAAGGGTGAAAAGGGTCATTAACATTATCAGAAGCAGTAGCGATCGAGACACCATGGCCGATTAACTCTTTTATTCTTGTTACACCTCTACGAATAATCCCCGAATCCTGTCTGCCTTGTAGATACATATTGGCACCAGGGAGTGTGACAGCATGAATCTGATGTCTCCTCATCCCTTCCATGATATGATCAGCCTTCATTTGTTCCATAGCAGCTAACGAACATAAATGTCCAGCCGTAACATATCCTTCCAGTTGGTATTGGGCAGTTTTGCTTATCAGCTCTTCAATCGTACAAACGGCTGGATCATCATTTTCATCAACATGTAAATCAACAAACTTTCCATGCTTTATCGCTAACTGCATAGCAATCTCAATATTTTCCGCTGGGAAGTCCATTAAATGGGGCGCTCCACCAATACCATCAACCCCCAATTGAATTGCTTCTTCGATTACCGCAAACTCTTGATCTGTTCGTTGAAAAAGTTTAGAAAACATCGGCACAATTTGTATATCAATAAAATCTTTTAATTCTTCTTTCACCTCGATTACCGCTTGGAAATTGTCGATTGCCAATTGCACACTGGTATCCATTTCAAAATTAACATGTGATCGGATATGTGTTGTTCCAAAGGAAAGCGACTGAATCGCCTCTCGTCGCACTCGTTGCTTTATTTCTTCTTTTGTAAACAAATGTGCGCGTTCACTATAATTTCGAATCGCTTCGAATAATGTCCCGGTTTTATTAGGCACCGCTTGTAAGGAAAATGCTTTATCGAGATGGGTATGAATATCAACAAAAGAGGGAAGAACAATTCTTCCCTCAAGATCTATTTGCGAGCAATTAGGTAAGTCTTGCAACGCTTGTTTAAACGGAGTCAACGTTTGGTCAATACGTTCTGGCTGCATATCGATTGATCGATATTTACCCTCTTTTATCGTTATTTTGTACCGTTTACTTTTGTCTATCAGCGGCAGTTGTACATTATATAAAGTTAGGGTTTGGGCCATATTTATTCCTCCGAAGGCAAGAATTCCGTCGTAAAGTAATTGTTGGGATCTTCATCATTGCTAATAATACCTAGATCTAGCATTTGATCTTGTAATGTCGACCAACGCTCCTCCGTCATATAACCAAAGCCATATTCTTCTGCATCTCCACCAAAGATTAATTCTTCTTGTTCTTCTGCACCAAATTCCATTAATCCTTCCGTTAAATCAGGGTTGTACTCCAGTAAAATATCTTGATAATTCGCAGGATCTTCTCTGTATGCTTCCCAGCCTTTAACAGTCGCTTCAATGAATGCTGCCACTAATTCTGGTTTTTCCTCGATGATTTCCTCCGTAGTGAAAAGCACGTTAGAGTACGGTTGGAAACCCGAATCATGGATACGCAAGTAACTATTCTCCACTCCCTGCTGGTCTAGCACATAAGGTTCTGAAGTAATGTAACCTTGAGTAACAGCATTTGGATCATCAATAAACGTACTTAATTGACCAGTATAAGAGAGCTCACTCATATCCCCCAATTCATACGCTTCTTTTATATATTCCCAATAACCAACACCAGGAGCTGTAATACTGGTCATTCCACTTAAGTCCTCGAAATTTTCAACTCCTGCATCAGCATGGGAAATTAATACATATGGACTCACTTGGAAGATGGCCCCGATGGCTACTAACGGAATACCTTTATCACGTGAATTAAGAATATCCTCACCAGACGTATAACCGAAATCCATCTTTCCGGATGCAACTAATTGGGTAGCAGATATTTGCGGTCCACCAGGCTCAATCGTCATATCAATTCCTGCTTCCTCATAATAGCCTTCATCTAAGGCAGCGTAATTCCCACCATGTTCAGGCTGGGCGAACCAGTTAGTAACCAATGTAGCTTCACCTAAATCGACCACTTCTTCTACATCAACATCTGTCGCCCCCTCACTTTCCGACGTCTCCACATCGGTTTCTTCGCCACTTTCCGCTTCTGCCCCCGAACTATTATCGCCTCCACACGCTGCAAGTAACAGTAAAAACATCATTGCAACTAGTGCCAACATTCTCTTATTCCAACTAGAACCCTTCATCCTTATTCCCCCCTCAAGACTGTTAATCTTTCTTCATTTCAGATTCATGCCAAGATCCTAATAAGACCTTAGACAATAAACTAACTAATAAGAAAAATACAATTCCTAATATTGATGCAGCTATCCCACAGGCAAATAAATAAGGAATTTCCATCGTTGTGGATGCCACGGTGATCGCATAGCCTAAACCGCCATCACCTCCTCCAATACCAGCTATATATTCACCTACAATGGCACCAATGATTGCTAAAGTACAAGATATCTTTAAACCCGCAATAATATAAGGTAAAGCAGCCGGAATTCTAATTTTCCACATAATTTGCCATTTGGAAGCTTGATAAAGACTTAGCAAATCAAGCATTCCCCTGTCAGTTGCATTCAATCCTATCAACGTATTGGATAACATCGGGAAAAAACCGATTGTAAAAGCAATAATGACAATCGCGTTCATCCCCGAACCGAACCAAATTACAATAATGGGAGCTATAGCTACGATCGGAATCGTTTGGAGCAATATCGCATATGGGTATAAACTTCTCTCTAATATTTTCGAGCTAGCCATAATAATTGCACCAGATACACCAATAACAACACTAAAGAAAAATCCGATCACTGACTCTAGTATAGTAGTAGAAGCTGAATCCCATAGTCGACTCCAATTGTCAACCGTTGCCATAAAGACATCTGTTGGCTTAGGCAAAATATAAGGCGGAATCTGTAACATTGCCGTTCCAAATTGCCAAGCCAACATAAAAATCAGAAACGCTATAAGCGGTGGAACCCAGCTATGAAGGAATTTCAAGTTTACTTTCTTCCGATTTGCCATTTCATTGTTTACTTCCAGTTTTTCCGTCTGTACATTTTCCATTTCCATCCTCCTCACTTTGCAAGTTTCACATTCACTTCTTTAGGAATCTTTCCTCTATTCAAAAGATCATACGGGTCATTCTTTTCTTTTAAGGATGTGATCTTTTCCATCCGTAAGTTATAACCTCCAAAGCCAAGTAAATACGTATGAGGATTATTGACAGTTACACCAACCTCTTCAAAAAACTCGATAATTTCATAGAGTCTTTCTTTAGATTTATAGATCACAACCGGTAAGGAAGTCGGGGTGACATTTCCTTCAATTTTGATATATTCGAAGTGGAATTGAACTTCGTACCCGAACACCTCTCTTATCCTTCGCATTTGTTCAAGTACTTTTTCTGTATCAAATCTCGCTTGTAAATAAGTCATGTTCTCACCGTGTTTGTGAGCCCATAGTGTTGCATGGTTCCAAGTAAAATCAGAAACTTTTAGCCCTTTGTGATACTTTGATGCCGGAATATAAAAGGATTGCTCGCCTCCATATTTCTCGGACAATTCCTTCATTCTCCCTTCTGCATCCTCAGTTATTTCAAGCATCACAATCGATTTATCCTCTACCAAATATTTTTTTAACTGCTGAAAGTGGGAAGGAATCGGCCATTCACAAACAGAAACTAAACGTTTTGTAATAGCTTCATCACGCGAAAGTTCATCACTGAACATAACTGCTTCATGAAAAGTATCAAACGACATAATGTACTGAGACCATTCTGTTCTTGATTCTATTGGCAATACAGCTTCAACCAGAATTCCAGTCGTACCGTAATTATGAATATAATCCAATACTTCTTCATCCTTAATGGTTAACAGTTGGGGCTTTTCTTCAACCGTCAAAATCGTAACCTCAAGAACGTTGCCATCCCACAAATTCCCCCAACGAATTGACCCAATTCCACCAGATCCACCACATAGAAAGCCGCCGACGGTCGATTTCATAAAGGTACTTGGGTAAATACGAAGCTCCTTCCCCTCCTTTCGTAGCGTTTTCTCTAATAATCCCAACTTAACACCAGCTTGTACGCGAACATCCTTTTCATTTATTTGCACAATCTGATTCAGTTTTGTTAAATCAAGAATAATCCCGCCATTTAAAGGAATTCCTTGACCATAATTTCCTGTCCCCGCTCCTCGCGGTGTGAGGGGAACACGATTTTTTACTGCAAAGCGGATTATCTTTGTTAATTCATCGATAGTCTTGGGGACCACAGCACAGTCAGCAACCTTATCCTTCAATTCCTCAAACAAAATGGGGGAGTACCAGTAAAAATCCTTCGATAGCCGATCAATTGCTGAATCTTTGACGATTACATTCTCTTCACCTATCAGTTCCATCAGTCGTTCTTTCCACAATTTGATCACCTCATTAAAATTTAAGATCGCGTGAAACTCTAGCAACAATATCACTAAACTGGTGTGTCGTTCTGATTTCATCATCACGAGGAAATGGTAGCGAGACATTTACAGTAGAAGCAATCTTACCAGGACTAGGGGTCATCACTGCTACTTTGGTAGATAAGTACACTGCTTCAAATACATTGTGTGTAATAAACAATACCGTCATCTTTTGTGATTCCCATATTCTTAATAACTCCGACTGCAGACTCTGTCTTGTTATTTCATCCAAAGCACCAAAAGGTTCGTCCATGAGCAACAGTTTTGGCTTTGCCACTAACGCTCTTGCAATGGACACACGCATTTTCATGCCCCCAGATAATTGACGTGGCAAAGATTTTGCATAATCCTTTAACCCTACTAACTTTAAAGCTCGTTCAGCTTCTTCTCGTTTTTCCACTTTTGACATTCGTTGAAATTCTAAAGGTAACATGACATTTTCCAACACAGACCTCCAAGGCAAGAGAGTGGCATCCTGAAATACAAAGCCAACATCCGTACGTTTTTGTTGTGCTGTTTGCACCTGCGAACCTAAGATTTCAATCTCACCTGTTGTATTTTCTACTAATCCGGAGATCATTTTGAATATGGTGGATTTACCACAGCCAGATGGTCCTACAAAAGATATGAACTCTCCGTCTGCTATATCAATGTCTACGTTGTCCACCGCCACATTCCCATTCGGAAAAATCTTACTTACACCTTTCATTTTTACAACATGTTGACCTGTTTTCTTTTCTACCATTTCTTCCAATTCAGTAGTTGTCATCATGATCCTCCCTTTTGTAATTCGTCTATATTAAATCTACTCATTTCCTTTAATGCTTCCGCAATATATTTACCTGCTCTCTGATTAATTTCCTTCCCTTTTTCTACAGTAGCGCGGGTAGCATCTCCAGCCATCCCCGTGGCAGATATATCGTTAATCACCCACGCAAAATAACAACTCCCCTTTAAGTACAAATACTGGATATCCTCCGGTAAGGAAACAAAATCAACAGGGCTTTGTTCCATGTTCACCCAATTACCTTTGATATCTAATACCATCGAGGTTTCAACATCTCCTCCATGTATCCCAAAAACTCGTTCTTTTTCTGGGATCAAATCCGTTAGCAAATTCCCATCAGAAGAGTTTAATCTGAAGACCATCATGCCCGTTTCTATCCTTACCTCTCTAGAAATCATATTTAATAGATCATGATTACCACCATGGGAATTGAATAAAACCAATCTTTTAAAACCACTATCACTGACACTTTTGGCAATATCCATCACTACGGATTGCAACGTTGCAGCAGAAAGTGTAATTGTTCCAGCCATCCCTATGTGTTCTGTACTTTTTCCATATGGGAGTGGTGGGAGCAGCCAGATATTATCTACCTCTGCAAAATGTTCAAATGCTTCCATTAATACCCCTTCAGCTATTAATGTATCTGTATAAATCGGCATATGCGGACCATGTTGTTCCACCGCTCCAATAGGTAATACTATTAATGCGTCATCTTTCGGTAGTTGTTTCACTTCCTCTGTTGAGAGCCTTGCCAAGAATCTTTTTTCAAAAGCTTCGCCATGATATCGATCAGTTTGCATACGAACAACCCCTGTTCTTTGAAATATCGAATAATAATCAATAGTGGTTCACTCATGTTCATTCGAAAACACATATTGTTATAAAATGTTACATATTCCTATTCATTTATTTCTTTAGATTCATTATCCTAGGAATCATTAGATAATTGTTATAAAAACTAACACTATGCGTTATTTATTGTTACGGTTATCTTAAGGGAAATCATGATAGGTGTCATTGGTCATTGTAAATAAATTAGGCCTGTTATTTAGACGTTTATTACAAAGCGAATTTGTTCTTTTCTGATAAACCCTTTTCTAACAAGCACAGATACAACCTTTCATTTGTTATCATTTCTTACAAAAAGAGAAAAATCGCTTCCGATTGTATTTTGGTGATTCTCATACTATAAAAAATACCCTTCAGCCATTAGACTAAAGGATATTTTGGTTAATATGATCTTTTTTTTCGAGTCGCAAGAGTGGCGCTAAGTAGAAATCACTAATTATAATATCGAAACAGCTGAAGTATTTATGGTATGTTGGAAGTTACGGACCTAGACACTGATCATCACCGACTGATCAAAGTTTATTGCCTCTCCATCTACAGTTAGTCTGAAATCGATCAGATCACTTAAACTTTCAGGATGTTATTCTTTTAGTTCTTTCGGGACTGCTGCAAATTCAATATCCCCTTTTAAAATCGCAACAGGAAGTCTTTCTTTACTTACAAGAGAAAGGGAAAAGTGATATAGTGATGTATGGGAAGAATTGATGTAAGGGAGACAAAGAAATGAACAAAAAAGACATCGCTAATATTCGTAAACAGTTTAAAATAGATAATGACTTAATGAAAATTCATGAGATTTTTAATGTTTATATTATGAAAGAATCGAGTGATATCTATCATTCGCAAAGTCAAATTTTCGATATGCTCGACGAAGACGAAAAAGAATTGTTTATGACCAACTTTAAAAAAGTTTTAACAGGCCAATTGGATGAAAAACTTTTTGAACTAAAATTTAAATCTGATGTTGATAACCCAACACAACTGATCCTACACAAAGGATTGCTAACCGCAGAAAGTGAAGACTGGAAAGACCAGATGTTACAAGTCGTTGGGAAAATGCTACAGGATAGACAATACGAGATGGATGTTGTCGTTACCTTTATCCGTGGTGAATACTTGAAACCGATGAAACGTAGCAATGAAGAAACAGAAGAAAGTGATCGGGATTCGGTATATTCTCATTCCTTTATTCTTTGTAGTATCAATAAAACACAAGATCCGAAGAAGGAATTGCATTTTGATTATGTAGAAAAGGAATTTAAATACAATGTCGTAGTAGATCCCGTGATAAATTTAAACGCACCAATCGGAGGTTTTTTATTTCCTTGCTTTACCGATAATGCGGCAGATGTAAACCATGTGCTTTATGCAGCAGGGAAAGCAAATGAACCGGATGAGTTATTTGTTGAAGACGTCTTAAATGCAGAAGAAACAATGACAGCAAAAGAGGATAAAATTGTTTTTGAAGAGGTTGTTCGTGATGCTGTCGGTCATCAAATTAATACATCTACTCTAGCAAACGTCTATGAAGAAATTCATCGTATGACAGAAGATAATGAGGAAGAAGAAACTCCAACATTAGATTATAAAGATGTCGAACAAGTATTAAAGTCCAGTGGTGTAGAAGATGTCGATACAGAAAAAATGGAAGCTGCTTTTAAAAACGTCATCGATGATACGAGCTATGAGTTAAAAGCGCGTAATATCGTACCAAAATACTCATCAAAGTCAATTAAAATCAATACTAAAGTAGCTAATATTGCCGTCAGCCCCGAGGAACTACGTCACGTTAGGCAGGTAACATTAGACGGTAGACGTTACCTGATGATTGAAGTAGAAGAAGATACTGTAATTGATGGATTTACTATGATCCCAGAGGCTTTTAAATAAGATACTATAAACAACAAATCTCTGTGAGGAAAACTTAGATTTGTTG
The DNA here is from genome assembly GCF_010994055.1 of Gracilibacillus thailandensis. Lineage (NCBI taxonomy): Bacteria > Bacillati > Bacillota > Bacilli > Caryophanales > Bacillaceae > Gracilibacillus > Gracilibacillus thailandensis. The sequence continues at coordinate 244,447 of NZ_WJID01000001.1, forward strand.
TTTTTCTTTGTTTTGATAACAAATCTTTTACTGACTGCGATTTGTCTATGATAACCTAGTAAACTACTAGCCCCGAACACGCCCATTATGAACAAACGGTATTTCCGGACTTGTTAAATCTCCTACATCTATTTCTATTCCAAATTTTCCATGATAATCTGTTCCACCTGTCATAAGAAGGTCATATTGTTTAGCTAACTCTATTACTCGTTGATGATCGGCTTTAGTATGATCAGGATGTGTTAACTCGATTCCACCTAATCCAATTTTGACTAGCTCAGGGATAAGTTCATAAGAATTTAGTTGACCTGGATGCGCAACGACTGCGATACCACCATCTAAGATAATTGCTTCTACCGCATCATAAACATCGACGTAAGTTATATCCCTATTGGCAACACCATCTCCTTTAAAAAGCGATCGGTATAGATGTCGATAATCATCAGAACTGTACGGTTTATTGGTGATATGACGCATAATATGCTGTTTATAGATTGTTTGTGATGGTTTCGCTGTCTCTAAGATTTCACCTCGATCAAGTGGATAACCTATTGAACGAATTTGCTCTATTTGCCAAAGTGAGTTTTTTTGTCTGCGTTGTAGTAGTGGCGTGCATAACTCCTTAATATGTGGTGCATCTCTCCGATAAAGATAGCCTAACACGTGTACTTTCCTATTGCGTTTATAATCATATGCAGAAATCTCCACCCCCGGAATCACTTCCACTCCATATAATTCTCCCATTTCTTCCACTTCTGGCCATCCTGCAACAGTATCATGATCTACAATACTCATATGTGTGACATTTGCCTTTACCGCTTGCTTTATCAATTCTTCCACAGAATCTGAACCATCAGAATAATGACTATGTACATGTAAATCAGCTTTCATGTGGTACACCTTCTAGCACTACTGACATTTCATTGCTTTTCATGTCAAAGACCTTATCACACAAACCTTCCATAAATTCAATGTCATGAAAAATCCCAACTAATGTTGTACCTTGTTGTTTTAATTTTTCAATCATTTCACGAACCTTCCGTTTTGATTGCTGATCCAAGCTTGCTGTTGGTTCATCTAGTAGTAGTAACCTTGGCTTTTTGACAGTGGCCATCGCAATATTCAATCGCAATTTCTCTCCACCTGAAAAGGTATTTGGATAACTATCCCACAATCCCTCATCCATTTCAAAATAGCTTAGTGCTTTTTCTGTTTCTATTCGAGCAGTTTCTTTTGTTTCCCCCATCTCCAATAATGCGTTTTGGACAAGCTCCCGGCACGTTGTTCGAGGCATAACATTTAAAAATTGTGATACATAGCCAATTTCATTTTTGCGTAAGAAAATTATTTCACGCTCTGATGCTTGTATTAAATCGATTTTGCCAAATTGTTTCGAATCATATATTATCTGACCAGCATCTGAAAGATAAGTACGATAAATACTTTTTAAAATAGTAGATTTACCGCTGCCACTCTTCCCAATAATCCCGAGAAATTCACCCGCATGAACAGAAAATTGAATCTCGTCAACCGCAAGAATCGTTTTATTTAAGTGATGAATGGTAAAAGCTTTACCTAGCCCATTTACTTCTAACATAGTCATTATTATACCCCTTTCTCATTCATACGATAGTTCATTGTTGTCATTAACTCACCATTTACCATTGTATGAGTAAGCGTTGGATAGCCATCAGCCAAACGATCTATTACGAGCAAATCTGCCTTTTTACCCGGCTTAATCGAGCCGATCTCGTGATCCATATGAACAGATCGAGCGGGATTCAACGTCACCATCCTAAACATCTTGTGTAAATTCTCACCTTTATCATGCAACTGAAAAATCGCATGCAGTAATGCTGCAGGGTAATAATCACTACACAAAATATCAGCATAATCATACTCTATCGCCTCTCTAGCTGATAAATTACCAGAATGAGAACCGCCCATTAAAACATTTGGTGCCCCGACAATCGTATAAAGGCCATGCTGCTTAGCTTCTCGTGCTACATCAAGTGTAATTGGAAATTCACTTATCGATGTACCATATGATTTAACTAGCTCTAACTTTTGGACATTATCATCATCATGAGAAGCAACGGCAATTCCTTTAGACTGTGCTAATGCTGCTACTTCTGTTATTTTTTCCATCGTTAATAATTCTGTACTTGTTCTTTCCGCAATCAAAACACTTACTTCTTCATCTGAAAGATTACGGTGGACTTTGATATTATTCCGGTATATTTCTAAATTGCGATATTGGCCTTGACCAGGTGTATGATCCATAAAGGATAATAAATGAACTTTCCCTTCTTTAATATTGTCTACCAGTTGATCAATTCCTTGAATATTATCCAATTCAAAACGCGCATGTAATCGATGACGAATCATATGCTGTTGGTTGTGTGCCTGATGAATCGTATCAACCATTCGTTGCATGTTTTCCGGATGACGAATATGTTTACGGGTAATTTTCCCTTCTTGATAAAAAGAAAGGGAATGAAACATCGTGGTGATACCGTGGCCAAGCAATATCTTCTCTGTTTCTCGCAAACTTAGTTGAAAATCCATCATACTAGAAGGTCTCGGAGCTACTACTGTCTCAATATAATCAGAATGAATATCTATAAATCCCGGTGAAATATAACCACCATTCGCGTTAATGAAATGTGCATGTTTATAATTACTCACTTCTGCTTCAGGAATGATTGCATCAATAACATCATCTATCACTACCACGGCATGGTTTTCTAATATAGAATCCTCTGTAATGACCTTTCCATTATGAATAATGTACAATCTGATCGACCTCCTATAATAATGAATAAACAAGCTGTTGCGTATACTCGTGTTGTGGATCCTCCAGAATTTGATCTGTTAAACCTTCTTCAATAATTTCTCCATTCAACATAACAATGGAACGATCAGCTAGCATGCGAATTACAGCCAAATCATGGGAAACAACCACCATACTTATATGTAGCTCACGTTGAATTTGCTTAATCAAATCTAAAACACTCGCCTGAACAGATAAATCCAAGCCTGTCGTAACTTCATCTAAAAACAAAATTGGTGGATTATTTGAAAGTGCCTTTGCAATTTGCACGCGCTGTTGCATCCCACCCGAAAAATTTTGTGGTTCTTCTTTCCTTCTTCTTAACGGAATATGGACATTTTTCAGTAATTCTTCTCCTCGCTTTTCCATGCTACCAACATGACGATTTCCCGCTGCAATCATTTTTTCAGCAATATTTCCAATTGAGGAGAAGTTCATTTTTAACCCGTGTACAGGATTTTGATATACCATTCCATAAACATTATTACGAATATACCGTTTTTGTTGAGATGAAAGAGTCAATACATTGTTACCTGCTAGTCCTGGTTGATTAATATACACTTCTCCAGCAGTCATATCACTATCAAAATAAAGGCCCTGAAGCATAGTTGATTTGCCACTACCGCTCTCACCAACAATTCCGAGTACTTCTCCTGGATACAAATCAAAGGAGACATCTCGAACAGCATGTACGGTACCACAAGACGTGCAATAATTCTTCTCTAGATAAACACTTTCTTTATCAAGACAATGAGGACAACCTGTTCCAAATTGCTTTTGTAAATGTTTCACTTGCAACATTGGGATTTCAGACATAACTATTCTCCACCTCCTCCTTCTCTTTCGCATTTAAATGCTCCATACAAAAGCTAGTATCGTTACATTGATAGCTTCTCTCACCTGTATCAGGATCAATGATTTCATCAAGAAATACATCAGTTGATCCACAAAGCTTACATGCCTTTCCTTCAAATGATTCAACAGCAAAAGGATAGTCATCAAACGCCAATGATTTGACATCCGTATAAGGAGGCACAGCAAAAATTTTCTTCTCTCTCCCTGCACCTAGTAAAATAAGTGCTTTGGATTGATGCATTTTAGGGTTATCAAATCTCGGAATCGGACTTGGCGTCATCATATATCGTCCATTCACATATACAGGATGTTCAGCACCGGTAGACATCCGTCCATATTTCATAATCTGCTCGAACAAAAGCAACCATGCACCGCTGTAGTCATCCTCCGCATGCATTCTTTTCGTCAGATATTCTCTCGCCTCCACTTTACGGAGTGGCTCGGGATTCGGAACTTGTAAAACAAGAATTTGATCTTCTCTTAACTGTTTTTCAGGGATTCGATGCCTTGATTGAATGATATTAGCTTCTGCTGTGTCTTCCGTTACCGAAACACCCGTCGTATGCCGGACCAATTTTTTGATACTAACAGCATTGACAGATTCGTCAGCACCTTGATCGATCACTTTTAGCACATCGTCTTTCCCGATCAGAGAAAGGGTTAACTGTAAACCACCCGTCCCCCAGCCTCTCGCTATCGGCATCTCTCTTGATGCAAATGGAACCTGATAACCAGGTATGGCAACTGCTTTTAATGTAGCTCTTCTAATTTCTTTCTTTGATCCTTCATCAAAGAAGGCAAAATGGGGTTTCGTGATCATTTGTTGTTTCCTCCTTTCTTCACTTGTCTCGCACTATCCAATTTGGATTGGAATGTAACGTAATGTGGCAATTTCAAGTGAGAAATAAAGCCAGTCGACTCAACGGAATCAATATGTAACAAGACAAACTCTTCATCATGAGTCGGAAATTCACCGTGAGGATTTTCTAAACATTGATCCAATATACTCATTGCAATAGCTTTTGTTTCATTTTGCCCGAAGCTAATGCCATAACCTATTTCAAATTCGAGCTCTTCCTTTTGATTTTGTTTCTTCACATTTACCGGCACAAATGATTCTACTTCCGTCAATTTCACGTCACCAATATAAAATAAATCGTCTGGATCACTCTCTTCCTCGTATGGATGTTGAACATGAATCGGTACATTACCCACTCTTACTTCCCCAATCGTTGGATGCACCTGTCCATAGCCACGTAGTGATGCATATCCTAAAGAAGTAACAGCACCAGTTTGACCTCTCGTTAAAACCTGCAATCTTTCACTTCGTCCAGTTGGAAATTGTATACTTTGCTTTGTAATATCTTTCGGAGGCGTATCATCTAGTGGATATCTTTCAAATAGACCTTCCTCACGAAGATAATCCACTACTTTCGGAAAAAACTGAAGCTCTTTATCCACAACATCATCACGCATTCGCTCCTGAAATTCTTGTAACCAAGCTTGATTCTCTTCCTTCTTCTCGTTTACCAGATTAAAATCTAACAAACGATGTGTATAATCATTGGTTGATCCTAACAGCTGACCGCCAGGAATATCCTTGAAACTAGCGGAGATCCTTCGCTCAACAAACATATCCTCTGTATCTACTGTTTCACTATAGTAATAACGTGGCAGAGTGGAACGATGAGCTCGTAGTAAGAAGACAGCTTCTTCCATGCTTCCGCCGGCTTGCTTGATGGCAAGAGCTGACAAAAAAGGAGCATACAAGCTTGCCTCCGACATTACCTGATCCACTAATGGACGCATTGTTGCTAAAATAGTCTTGATTTCAACTATTTCTTCTCCTTTTAATCGATCATATTTCAATCGGTCCAAAGACGCTTCGATTGCCTCTGTTCCACCCTTAACTGCAACATATCCCATTAGCTCACCTCCGTTATCGTGACAGATGTTGTTCTTGGTATACAGGCTACCTGACTTGAAAAGTCTGCTAATATGACATCTATACCCAACGGATACTCGTTTACTTTCTCATTTCGTTTTTGCCAAAATAATGGATGGAGTCCGGTTTGTAGTTGTTGGACACCATTAATCCCTGGACCGTTCAAAGACAGACCAGTACTATTAGACAACAGATCACATTCAACTATCCATGTTGCCGATAATTGTGGATCATGAAGATTACCAGTCTTACATTCTATTAATGCTTGCTCAATTTGGTATTCTGGTGCATCCTGTAGCATCAAAATAAAATCTGCTTTGTCAACCGCTTCTGTTTTCGCTATGGTATAAGAGGAAATAATATCCATTAATCTTGCCTTTTTCTCATCATTTGCTATAACATGGAAGGTTACTTCGGCATCTATAAACGTTAAGGCAGACAAAAGAAAAGCATGATTACACGGGAATTCTTCATTCATTTTTTCTGTAATGCTATTTAACCTTGAAATGTTCCCTGGTCTAGACATACTGTAAAGAATCTTTCGGTAAACTTGTTGCAAATCATGAATTTGATCAACTACCATTCCGATCACCTCAGGCAATTATATTAAACTTCCATCGTTTCAAAATTTACTTTCGTCTTTAAGATTTCTGCTTGTTGTTTTACTTTTTGCTGATAGATTTTTTCTGCCGCTACTTCTAATTTCTCTTCCCATTCCGTAGTCTCTGGTAATTCTGCACGATAGGCTGCATCAATGATTGCTAAATGCTTAGCAAGTTCTTCTTCCATTCCAATCACTATTCCGATTCCGATCGATTGATGAACCTCAACCTTTGCTTCTGTAACTAAGGCCTCTCCAAGATAAAACAAGGATTTTTTTGCTGTTTCTCTCATTTTGATCATCGTCAACCCATAATGAGGTTCTTCGATTTCACGAAATTTATAGCTTTGCGTAACCATCTCCGCTAATTCCTTCGCAAGAACGCCTCCATCTTGGATTAGTATTTCTGTTCGCTGTTTTCGCTTCATTCTCCTAAAACCTCCTTACACGCTCAGCATATCTTGTTGCCAAGTTGTTGTCTTGTTAAGATTTTGTAAATCCGTCAGCTATCCCAACTAATGTTATATTTAAATTTATTACTTCGATATAAAACTTTTGTGTGTTCTAATACCTTGTCAGATGAGGCGTCTAAACAGTTACTCTCCACCATAATCAATGGTTCCATACTTTGGCATGCCAGTAATTGTTGTTCTTTAAGTGTGGGAAAGGTAACACTAAGCAAGCTATATCCATTGATCAATTCTGTATACCCTCGTTCTTTGTAGTAGGCAAATATTGATTGAATAGATGAACCATCTTGCTCAATATCTGGAAACAATTTTTGATTGAGATAAGAAATATGAATTGCAATTGGTTCATTTTTAATTACTCGTAGTCTCTTAATTTTATAAATATTGTCTTCTGGATCTGCAGATAGGCGGTCATAGATTTTCTGATCAAATTCAATCTGTTCACAACCAAGATTCTCAGTAATCAGTTGGTGACCCGATCGCTTCATTTTTTCTGTGAAACTAGCCTTTCCATTTAAGTTTAACTCCACTCGGAATGACTCATTTTTCACATATCTGCCAACTCCTTGCTGAGAATAAATAAACCCTCGTTCTTCTAGCTTAGCCAATGACTTTCGAACGGTAGCCCTTGGAACTCGATATTGTTCAGCTAGTTCATTTTCTGAAGGAAGTTTCTCGTTCTCATGAAATTTTTCATCGATTATTTTTTTCATCAGATCATCTAGTATTTTTGATTCGATATCTGCTGACAATTGTATATTCCTCCCCTTATAGAAGTGATTTTTATCTTACATTTAATGATAACTTAGTACCATAAAAGAAATGTTAAGTTTTGTTAAAAAGTTGTTTGCAACGATATCATGGCGAGATATTATCACCTATCTCATCAATGGATGATATATATCGTCAACAAATTTATTTAATTACAAAAAACTACTTACCGCTTCATAGCTGATAAGTAGTTTTTCCGGCTGAAATTATATTTTTCTTGATACACCACTATCAATGGCTGCTTGAACAACTGCTTCTCTTACACGTCCTACGACTTTTTCATTAAACACACCCGGGATAATGTAATCGTCACTTAACTCATCTGATCCAATGGTAGCTGCGATCGCTTCTGCTGCGGCTACTTTCATCTGCTCATTTATCGAAGAGGCTCTCGCATCCAATGCTCCTCTAAAAATACCCGGGAAACAGAGGAGATTGTTGACTTGATTCGGATAATCAGACCTTCCTGTTGCCATTACTCTAACATGATCACGGGCAATGTCAGGTGAAATCTCTGGAATTGGATTGGCTAAAGCAAAAACGATCGGATCTTTCGCCATATTCTTCAAATCCTCTTCTTTTAAAATATCCCCTCTAGAAACACCGATAAATATATCCGCATTTGTCATTGCTTCAGAAAGGGAAGCATCCACTTTCTCCGGATTAGTATGATTCGCATACCATTCCCACATCTTATTGTCATACTGATGATCACGGGTAATACTGCCTTCCTTATCTACCCCAATAATATTTTCAGCACCTGCCGCTAAAAGCATTTTGGTGATGGCAATACCTGCTGCCCCGATACCACAGACGACAATTTTACACTCTTTCAAGCTTTTCTTTGTCAGCTTTAAGGCATTCAAAATACCTGCTAATACAACAATAGCGGTTCCATGCTGATCATCGTGAAAAACAGGGATATCTAACTCCTTTTTTAGTGTTTCTTCAATTTCAAAGCATTGCGGAGATCCAATGTCTTCTAGGTTAATTCCACCAAACCCTGGACTGATCGCTTTAATCGTTTGAATAATTTCATCCTTATCCGTCGTATCAAGGCAAATGGGATAAGCGTTAATATCAGCAAACCGTTTAAACAGCATCGCCTTTCCTTCCATTACAGGCATTGCTGCTTCCGGACTTATTTGGCCTAACCCTAGGACAGCTGTGCCATCTGACACAACCGCAACAGAATTACTCTTGATCGTTAAGTTATAGGCTAATAAAGGGTTAGCATTAATCGCATTACAGACCCTTGCTACTTCAGGCGTATAAACATGGGAAAGTTGTTCTCTGTTTTTCAAATCCAATTTAGGTTTAATATCAATCTTCCCACCTAAATGGACAAGGAACGTTCGATCGGAAATGTGCTTCACATACACTCCATCACTATCATTTAAAGCTTTAATCACTTTTAATTGCCCTGGTTCATCATTCACTTTTATCGTAATATCCCTGATCGTTTTTTCAGGTGTCTCTTTTTTGACATCAATTGCTACCAGATCAGCATCATTTTCATGAATAAGTGTTGCGATTTGACCGATATTTGCCTTAGCCTTTTCAATTTCCAAACGGATAATGATATGCATGTTGGAACGCATAAGGACAGCCTCCTTCAGGATTATAAGTATGGATTACAAAAAGAACTTACCATTAATCATCTAAATCTTTTTTAACAGGCTTCATAACCTGTGAGTGCTTTTGTTCTACATACTTACCTATTACTGATGAATTTATTCCTCTTCTGACAGCTGTTTCGATTACGACGGATAAAATAAACATTACAATAACAAATACAAATATATTGATAGTTATTTCCATTTCATCACCTCAAGTATATTGTATTTCCTATTGAGTTTGATTTAAACCAATTCTTTTCGACAAAATAAGCAAATAAATAATTCTGACGGATTACATCATGCCGCCCGTATAATAACCATTGAAATAATTAAAAACATTGACTAAAAACCTTGTTGTAACAACATTTATATCGATCCGGAAGGTTTTAAGTTGAAGAATCTAAGATGAAGATATGATTAAGTAGGGGTATTTCATGAGAGCTAATAAAAAAACATAAAGGGGGTGATTAAACATGACAGAGCTTTCTATAACTTTGTCCAGTATTGTTATTTTTTTAAACTTTTTACAATAACTCTTTTATTCAAGTATAGAAGAGCAATTAAATAACAAATTATAAAAAATCAGAGAACATACTTTCCTATTACTTATGACAAAATAAAAGACAGAACAACCCCAAAAGTCGAAATAATTGGGGGTTCTTAAATCTCTGTATAGTGACGAATTCCTTCCTTATCTTTACTAAGAAAAGCAGCCTGAATTGGATAAAAGGTACAGGAACCATCCGTTCGATTGTACTTTCACTTACAAGTCCTTACAATTCATAATGAAGGTCTAACTATTTGTGTTCCATCTTCGGATTTAAACTTACCATCGATATATTCTTCAAATGATTCTAATCCTAAAAAGGTTACTATTCCATCGTCATCCTGTAACTCGATTTCTAAAGGTTTAAAAAGGAACGGTTCATATTAACCCGGACTGTGTTCTTTATCAAAAAAATACCGTTACTTATGGTACGATTCTCCATAATGTATCTAAGTGCGGTTTAGTTATTATATTTTCTTATTTTATCTCTAAATTTAACCAATTCATTTTTAATTTCTGTATAATCCCCAAAAGGATTATCTTCACAACTGATTTCATATAAAAAAGCTTTACATCATCAACATTAAGGACCCTAAAGGTTTGCTAAAAGTTTATCCAATTCTCCCTTTCCTTCCAATAATTTCAAGACAAGCAACTGTGCCGAGCTCAGCATCATCATTTTAAAAATTCAAAACGTAACTCGGGTCTACAAAAAGAGATTTACACATAATTCTTGACACTACCTCTTATCTATTAAGCAAAGGAATGATTAGCTGCATGTTATACAATAAAACCTCTAATATAGCTTTGTAATTCCTTAAACTCTCCCTTTAACAGTTCTTTTGCAAAATGGTTTGCTTTACCTTCTTCTTTTTTATCATTTATATAGAAATCCGTTCGAAGCTTAAAGCTTTTTATTGGCGCTAATTTTGCTTCTTGATTTAAATTGTCCTTTTTAAAGAAGTACCAAGTGATACAGTCTGTAAGTATAACCTTTTCATTTTTAGATAGATGGGATTTTATCTGTGTTCTGTGCTGCTCTATATTTTTCTTTTCATTTAGTTCTTCTAAAGGTGCTTTTATTTCAAGTGCGGCAATATAGTCCACGTTCAACTCATCATCAGATTTATTTTTATATTGATAGCCACGTGCCAATAATATGTCTGGTGTTCCCCCAGCACCCGTATAGTGATCCCGATTGTGTATTTTGGTATTTCGATTAGTAGAAACATCTATCACTTGAATATCTGTGTGCACAAGGATTTCCTTCAGGAAATCAGCTATAAAATATTGATAATTTCTTTCCTGAGGGTTGATAATCCCTATTTGTTCCACTTCACTTATATAATCATCGAATGAATCATACCTTGCTTCAACTATCTTCATATAAATCTCTCCATCAGTTTTTCATAGTTTATATTCTATCATTATTTTTCTTGTTTCCATCCAACATATCTATGGGTTTCCATCCCAACTACTGGATTAAACCAAGCGTTTGGTAAGTTACCCATTATTTCTTTTATTTTATCAGTTCTAATTACCTCCAAAGATTTTTCATGAAACAATATTAGGTATTCTATTTTATCTTTGAAATCATATATCCACTTTAATAGTTCTTTATCTGCACTAATTCTATAAGAATCGTATATCGTAACTGGCCTATCCTCATTTTCTATTGCTGTTTGCAAAGCAAAATCTGTATATTCCATTAAAAATATACTATGCTTTTCCTTCAAACAATAATTATCATAACTTATTATGTGCTTTTCCCAATTTTTTTTTATTGATTTATTAATATTTAAATGTGAGTGATTTTCTAAATACTTACCAACTGAATGTTTAGTTACGTTATCAACCTGGCTTTTCTCAAGCTTTAACAAAAAATCGCGCTGGCTTTTTGCTTGTAATTTAGAGGATTCTGCTTTCTGCTTTGAACCTTTTCTTCCCTCAAAAGATGAGGTAACCGAAAAATGCTCTATAATTCCACCCTCAAATAAAAAGTCTGGAAACTCACTGCTCTTTTTATTTGGGACAGCAGACTCTAACCACATTTTTAAATCTTCGTAATTTTCTTCTGATACGCCAAAACAAACATCCAGAGACAACCTCTCTCTAACCTTGTTTAAGCAGTTCAGCTCAATATTATTTTGACCACTTAAATTTTTGTTCATACTGCCTCACCTTCTTCCTTCACTCATTATCCCATAGGAATTAAATTTTCTCCTTTCAAAGATATTATTATAATTTAAGAATACGAGAACGTTAACATTCTTATTTAAAAAAATATTCAAACCTTTCACTACTATATCGTCGAGTAGGCGAATTAAATTACAATAGCTTCTCTCTTAATTCTATTATAAAAGAAGTATACGAAAATACAGGAGCATTTAGACACTCAAACGTGATTAAATAGTTACATGATCACAGCCACCAAAATGTACCCTCTGTCATTTGTTTTTAGCACTGAATGTCAAAGTTTATACTGGTAAATGCCACGCATTTACTACTTCATACTTTTGGGTAATTTTCATGAGCAAATTACAGATTAGGCTGAACTTTTGTAATATGTAGTAGACGCTTACTGCGCAGCAAATGATTTCATTTTTAGTCCGATTTTGTGAAAGCATGCACTTAATCTAATTCGCACTAATGTTGAAGATGAATAAGACATCTAAACAGATCTTGGAGATATCTCCAAGATTTGTTTGTTATTTTTGTACTGTTAATTCGTTTGCATATATAATATATAGCACAGTAAAAATGTTATTTGGACTAAGACTGTAAGTTTTATCCACCTTATGAGAACAATTTATCCCCGCACACTTTTTTCTCCTTTGTTTAACTATTAAGGAACGTCATCACTTCTTCTGACAGGTTGACTTTTAGCCCCTTGCTCATCAAAAGTATTAACTCCTTTACATGGAAGTCTTTTTTTTCTAATAACAACATGAACTCTTTATCAATTTTCTCAGTGTTATTAAAATAATTCCTTTCTTTGATGTATCTGTTGGTCCAAAAATGATTAAAAAATGGTGCTAATATCTTCTCATGTACGTAGTTGTCATTCTTAAATAACTTTGTTAACCATTCAAGCACATTACAATGGAGTTCTAGAGCTTCTTTTGGCAAAAGGTTATTAGCAGTCGCAAGATAAGATAAAGCCTGAAGAACAGTTTTGTCAAATTCTTCAATATCAGGTATTTCCTGAATAACCTCAAATGGAGCGTTCGAAGGCTCCAAAAGACTCTGAAATGCTTTTTTTGCATGAGAATAGAACTTTTCATTAAGACCTTCTGAGCTCTGATTTTCAATAAAGGTTATTATTTCATTCACAACGTTTTCTAATGAATCATCAACACGTGCCTTCAAGGTCGAGGCGTAAATCATCATCGGGACAATATGCAATTTTACTGCGTCATAGACAATTTCGTTTTCTAGGTCAGGGTGATTACTGAGAACCGCTTTCACATCAATTTGACCTAGTTTAGGCATGTCTCCTTTTTGAGAAATGATTCTAACAGCTTGAAGAATTTTATAAGACTGGATTGCTATTTTAAAGGCATCCTCCATTTTATTCTCTACCATAAGGTAATAAGGAAGCCGATAAAAGAGATAGCCTGACAACTCATTTTCTCGTTGATTTCTTTTATTTTCCTCCCAGCCTTTATAAAGCCATTTCCTTGCTACTAAAAAATCCTTCATTCCTTCTGCATACATCACGAGATACATTTGGGTTCCAGATATCGTTTCTTCCTTAAAAAAGGAAGCCAATTTTTGATTATTTTCTGCAAACATTCCTCGGAAAGGCTCCCAATACTCTTCACTTTTAGGTTGTTTTTTATTTTGAAGGATGGAGGAATAATACATAAGTACATGACCAAGCACACTAAAGGAACATTTCCAAGCTTCCTCATATGTTTTTTCTTCCAGTAGGAGAGATACGGCATTTTCAAATGCATAAAATGCATCTTTCTTATTCTCTTCTTGCCAAAGACTGATACCATATTCTCCAAACAAATTTGCAATCTGATAGTTTGGGAAATACCCAGCAGCTTCAGCTTTTTTTATAGCTTCTTCTTGAATTTTCCTAGATTCCTCATATTTCTTGGTTCTGGCCAAGCAAAGGGAATATTCACCTAGAGCATCAACTATTTCCCAATCATATTTTTGCAGAGCTGGCTTCATGGAAATTTGATAATGTTCCATTGCTTTTTCGTGCTCTTTTACTAGAAGATATTGCTTCGCTAACATGGAGTGAATCATAAAGATTGCTTCACTAGGTACAGATTCTCCATGAAGAACCTCGACGGCCTTCTCATTTGCTTCTTCTTTTCTCCCAAGAAACTCAATTAGTATTCGTATTTCCTCTCTTGTAGTGCAATACTGAAGGTGTGGAATCTCATTGTCCTTTGCAAACTGCTTCAGGTCATTTAATACAGCCAGCGCCTCTTCCCATTCTCTTTCATTAGGTGTCTTCTTAAACTCATAGAGAAAAATATTTTGAGTAATAGCTTTGGAACTTTCGGCAGCCAATTCACAAACAAGAACCTGTTGTTTTTGCTCAGATGATAGTTCCTCAAAGAATTCCTTCCATGCTTGTACACCTGCTTTGGTATGAAGTTTAAAGAGAATTATCCAAACAAGTTGTTCAACGTTATTATCAAAGATTAATTCTTCGAACTCTCCTAGTGCACCTGCTCTCAGTATCTCGAAAGCTTTCCTTAGATATTTAAGAGATTGCAGACCATCACTTTCTAAATTGTGCACAGTCATTAACAGGCAAGATAAAAGGATAGTTTCATTTATCTTACTTTCCTCAGATTTTTGGAAGACCATATCATTGATATCTGCCAAAATATAATCTATGTTATCTCGGTAATGCTTATAAACCATTACCTGTTTGACACGAATCATTAATTTCATATCAAATGGAATATCCTGTGGCAATGGAGTGTTGGCCCACATGATTGTGATTCCCCAGTAATCTTCCACTGGTTTTTCTTCTTCAAAGGAATGCAATAGATTTAAAAATACTTGTGCAAGATTGACATATTTTTTGGCGTCAAGTAGATGACCTAATAGCTTGGTAGCTTCTAACGGATTAAGCGTTTTATTCTTAGAAATCACCTTAGCAATCTCACTATGCACGCTTTCCTTTACATCAGTTGCTAAGTTCCTTTCCCCTATCGGAACAACTAATGGGCTAATGGTATATCTCTCCTGTACATTAGTTATCCAGTAACCTGAAAGCTTGTTCAGCTGCTCAAAAGGATGCTTGATTTCAGGGTGAACATTAGACACAGCGTGTAAATAGTCATTGTTAAATGTGTCTTTTATTAAAGATAAGCGATATAGTAATTCCTTCGCTTCATCATCTTCTATTTTTTCAAGAAGTATAGATTGGATTTCACTATTTAAGTCCATAGCATATTCCCCGCGTTGAACAACGTCAAAGACTTCCGCCGAAACTTTCCAAGATTCTGAAGCTAGATATTCAGTTAATGTATTCAACAGAGCAGGACTACCTTTCGTGATAACTAAAAGCCAAGGCGAGAGCTTCTTAGCAAGCTCGGACGGTGCTCCCTTTTGGAGAAGCAATTCTTCTGTTTCTTCTTCTGTAAAACTAGGTACTCTAGTTGAAAGTACGATATCCTTTCCCAACTGCTGTTTGACATATAATCCAACATCATTAGAACCAGCAGTAAGGATTTTTACTCCCTGATCCTCACATGCTTTTGCCACCTTGATTAGGACGTCCCTTAAGCTACTGTACACTGAGAGGGATGGCATGTCATCAATGATAATAATATCCCCTTTTTTAAGTTTTGAAATAGCTGCTTGGTACCATGCATTTTTGCTATTTACACGGGTCCTGGAACTTGATGCGAGTGTCGCATTAAATGCTGCAATGGCTTGTTGTTCATCTAGACCTTTCAAGCTTACCCATATTCTTTTTGAGGCGAATGAAAGGCTCATTAAGTTTAGAAACTGCGTCTTTCCTGAACTTATTTCTCCACTAATATGAACCCAGATCTTATCAGTCCCTCTATCTAGCATGTTTTTTATAGTAATTTCTCTTTTTACTACATTCGAAATTAGCAATGGCGGTGAATCATCGATATTAGGTGTGGTAAGTAACTGATTGCTTAAAGCAAAATCATTTGGCAAGCTCTCAAAAAGCCCACTGATTTTATCACTGACCATTTCAATTAATCGTTCAAAGCCCATACTAGATTTTTTTATTTGGTCTTTTAGTTCTTGATGGTGTTCCCTTGTTTCAGCAATATGTTGAGTTGTTTCTTCCATATGTGCCTTTTCAGCAATGATTTTACTTAGAAATAAATCCTCTTTCATTTCTTTTTCAAGAAAAGCTATAAAATCTATTACCGCTTCAAAAGAGCCATCTCGAGAACCATTAAAACTTTTAGCGCTAAAATCATCTGGCTGAAGCTTTTGTGTACCGTAATACATGGACCGAACGACAGTATCTATGTTTTGTTGGCTTTCCAAAAAACTGTTCAGTTCATCACCAAACTTATCACCATATTTTTTATAAAAGTGCTTTCTTGCTCTTTGATAAGCATCATCCACTCTTCCATATAACTCATCTTCATTTTCAAAAAAAGCATCATAGCTTAAATTTGTCATAAGTCCTGTTGCAATCCCCATTATAGTAGCAGTAAACATCCTAACCCTCCAAAAGCAAGAATCTTTAAACTTTTGTTACATGTATTAATCATAATTGAAAAATTCATTCATTTCCAACTGTTAGGTAATTTTTGAAGAAAAACCACTGTAACTAAATTATATAAAATTGTAAAAAGTTGCAAACTTTTTATTGTAGTAATATTTCCTTTGATAATAATTTTGGAGTGAATAAATGAAGAAAAGATTGTCTTCGGGGTGAAGAGACATTTAAAATTGGAACTGTTTCACTTTCCACAATATTCGTGCAGTCTACTAGTAGAAAACCTAATAGACCAATTAAGAAATTTATACTTTTTAATTTTATAGTTAATAAATGAGTTTCTATACAGATTTTTTTACTGCGCAGTACAAGGATACTACTCGATAATATTATGAAATTCCACAATCGATTATGATTGCAGAAATACCAAAAGCTAAAGCTTAACTCTTCGCGTTTTCTATCCCTATTGGTAAACTTAACTAACATCAAGTAGTAAATATGGTAACTTCTTGTAAATAAAAAGGCAACAGTGCTTCATTTAAGTGGCTGTAAACATTAAAATGTAATTAGAATCGATTAACCTATATATACGCATAATAGAAGATTTATCAGAGCACATTCTGCAGACAAAAAAATACATAAATAGAATAAAATGACTTATGTAGGGAGTGTAATATTAACTGTGTAAGTAAGAAATGGTGGTTACCCCCAAAAGTTAGAGTCTTGTTATGCAGCTGATTGGCTAGATTGAGTTCGGTATTCTACTGGACTCAATCTAGCCAATTTTTCTTTTGATCGTTCATGGTTATACCAGTAGATGGATTCTTTAATTCGTCTTTTTAATTCCTCATAGCTTACTAGTTCTTTTCCACAATACATTTCTTGTTTCAATAGACCAAAGAAATTCTCTATTGAAGCATTGTCTGCACAAGTAGCTTTACGTGACATGATTTGGAATACTTTATTTTCCTTTAATGTACTTACCCACAAATGCCGTAGAAAGTATACATTCCAGCTTTAGAAAAGTGACTAAAAAAGGAGCATTCTCAAACGAGAACGCCCTTCTAAAAGTTTTGTATTTACGAACTAAAGAACTTGAAAGTAAATGGGAAGGTGGCCATATTCAACAATGGGCAATTGTAATGAACCAGTTCTTAATTCATGACCATCTTAATGAACGAGTGTTAAAGTATTTAGAATAACTTACACACTTTACTTGACAAGCCCTCATCCTAATTTAAAATATTTCAATTCAGCAAACTATATAAAGTTGTAATAATAATTTTAAAAAGAGGCTTCCAATAAGGTTAATACCTCAATGGAAATATCTCAATGTCTTATTCTGAATAGCCTATAACAACTGCTGCCAGTGGTCACGAAACAGTAATCACAATTTTTCCTTTCGCATGGCCTTCTTCAAAATACCTAAAAGCATCAGGAACCTCTTCTAGTTTAAACCTTCTATCTAAAACAGGCTTAATCAAGCCTTGTTCAAGTAGTTCTTGGAGAAAGATTAAATCCCCTTGATTTGGCCTTTGTAAAAAAGAGACCATCTTCCTGTTCCCTGTTAAGGTTAGCAATGGTCCAAGCACCATTGCTTGTGCCATTTGAACACCTTTACCACCGACCATGACATACGTTCCATTCGGATTCAATGCCCGTTTATAATCAAAAATGGATCGATAACCATTAACAGCCAAGATTAGATCATACTTGTTTGTTTTTTGGGTGAAATCTTCCTTCGTATAGTCTATTATATGATCAGCTCCGATCGATCGTAAAATCTCTATATTTCTCGCACTACATACCCCCGTTACCTCTGCGCCAAAGTATTTGGCAAATTGTACTGCAAAAGTGCCCACACCGCCAGATGCGCCGTAAATCAGAACTTTTTGACCTGACTGAATGTTCCCTTTATCCCTAAGTGCTTGTAGGGCAGTAACTGCTGCCATCGGGACTGCAGCCGCTTCTTCGAATGATATATTATCTGGCATTGGCACTAAAGCTTCCTCAGGAACAGCAACATATTCAGCATATCCACCCCATCCAAAAGGTTCCAGGTCTCCAAACACTTTATCTCCGGATTGAAATTGCTGCACGTTTTTACCAACCGCTTCAACCTGACCTGCAATATCTCCTCCAGGTATCGTGTATTTAGGCTTAAATAATCCAAACGCGAAACGAGATAAGAATGGCTTTCCTTTTAGAACTACTAAATTACCATAGTTCACTGACGCTGCATGTATCCTTACCAACACTTGATTGTCAGTGGGTTTTGGTTTGTTGAAATCTTGTAATTTAAGCACATCAGGAGAACCATATTTTTTATACATGATTGCCTTCAACATAATCCCTCCTTATTTCGTTATTTTTTGAAGTGCGCATTAAAGTGTCAATCTGGTTATATCAATATTTATGATATTGTTCATTGACTTAAGTCAATGAACAAAAACTTATTTACTTATATAATGCCATTAATGCAATAACTTGGGAGGATGATAAGATGGTTAATTCTATAAGTCAACGAAATGCTGCTCTGACTGCTGGCATTTCACTAATTATTATGACTATTGCTGCATTTTTTTCTTCTGGATTTGTCTATGAAAGTCTCATCGTACAAGGGGATGCGGGTACTACTTTTCACAACATCAATAACTCACAAATACTTTTCAAAGCCGGGATCTTTGGTTGGCTAATCATCTTGATAACGGACATATTAGTTACTTGGGGATTCTATATATTCTTGAAACCACTTAATAACAATCTTTCTTTACTTGGTGCTTGGCTTCGTCTTATGTATACGGCAATATTAGCCATCGCAGTGTTTAATCTAATAATGGTAATGCTCCTTACGAATAGCACTGATTATGTATCTTTGTTTCATATCGATCAGCTCCAAGGAAAAGTGATGTTGTTTTTAGATGCATTTCATATGATTTGGTCGATGGGGTTAGTTATTTTTGGCGGGCATCTCTTCGTTGTCGGATATATTACGTTTAAATCAGACAGCATACCTAAATTCATTAGCATTTTGTTGTTGATAGCCTCTGTCGGGTATATAGTTAATCACCTTTTGATTACATTTCTTCCTCAATACGAAAGTGTCATCACGGTACTTGAGTTGGTATTTCTATTACCTATGATTGTAGGAGAATTAGGATTTGGTATTTGGCTACTAATTAAAACCAAGATAAAGGTTTGATCTCTACTGCTTATCTATCACTCGCTTTTTAATTCTGCTTAATGATTCTGGAGTAATACCAAGGTAACTTGCTAACTGATGTTGGGGGACGCGTTTGATTAAGTCTGGTCGTTTCTGTAAAAGTGCTTTGAACCGTTCTTCCGGTGTGGAAGCAATAAATTCAGCGAAATCATCTTTTAGCTGAATGAAGTTTTCTTCTGTCATCTTGCGTGTCATGGATTCTAATTGTGTATACTTGTCAAACATGTCATTCTCTATATCAAAATCGCCATTAACAAGTAAGGAATCTTCCAAACATGTAAAACTGTATGCAGATGGATGATCCGCTTTAGGGACAATTGCTTGTTCTTCTGTATAGAAGTTAGATGTGACTTCATTGCCATCTTCATCAATTGCATATTCCCTGATACATCCCTTCAAGACGAAATAACACCTTGTAGGAATCTCTCCTTGTCTTAGGAGAACGGTTCCTTTTTTGCATTCCTCGATCACAAGATCTTCCATAATAACTTGTTGTTCTGCTTGTGTAAGGTTTGTAAACTTACTCATGTACTTGAATAAGATATCTTTCATTTGCGTACTTCCTCCCCTATATAGTTGCTATTCTAATTATATTACATGTCAGCAAATACCAAAATAGATAGGGGAAGAAAGAAAAATAACCATTGGCTAACAATTCGGTTATTCGCCAATGGTCTCAGATAAGTATATTAGTGTCCTTCACTTATGGCTTAGAAAACTTCCGTCGAAATTTTTTCTATTTCCACGGTTTGCCCTTTTGAATAACATGCGCTAACTCTTTGCTAGCAGCCCTTCGTTTTTTTCTAGCTTCCACTCGTTCTTTCGCTGTTTCGTGCAAATATTTCTCTTCCTCTGTTACTGGAATAACATTTGGAACAGGAACTGGTTTACCTTCTTCATCCACGGCAACAAAAGTTAAAAAAGCATTCGCAGCAATTTTACGATCCCCTGTAATCAGGTTTTCTGCCAAAACTTTGACAAACACCTCCATAGAGCTTGTTCCTGTCCAAGTAACAATCGACTCTAAACAAACAGACTCACCTGTGCGAATAGGTGCCAAAAAGTCGACAGAGTCAGTTGAAGCGGTTACGACAGGACTCCTCGAATGTCTCATTGCAGAAATCGATGCAATATCATCAATATAACTCATTAATTTCCCACCAAAAAGTGTTCCGTGATTATTCGTATCGGGTGGGAATACATGGCCAACTTTCACAGCAAGGGTTTCATTAATATAAGTATCTTCCATACTATCACCTTTTTTCGTTATTTTTTATTGATCATTGTTTCTTCATAACAGGCTATTTATTAATAACTTCCCCCAACCTCTCGATCCCTTTCGTTATTTCCTTCTTATCACTATAACTAAACGATAGACGGAGCCATTCTTTGCCATCTTGTTCATTTAAGAAAAAATATTTACCTGGCAAAAAGGACACACCTTGATCTTGTGCTTGTTGTAATAATCTTGAAGTATCAACACCAGCCACCTTAATCCAAACGAAGTAACCTCCCTCCGGCACATACCAGGTAACAGACTTTGGCATATATTTTTTTAATGCAGCAAGTAACGCCTCGAACCTCTCTTGATAGGATATTCGTAACGTGTTAAGTCTATTATCAAAATTATTATTCCCCAGATATGTAGCCATAATCGCTTGTGCAAAGGGATGATCTAAATCTTTTTTAAACCAATATAAGGAAGTGATTATTTCCTCTGTTGCAGCTACCCAGCCAATTCGTAAACCTGGCGCGACCACTTTGGATAAAGAACCAACATGTAGGACACGATTTTCATGATCCATTGCTTTTAACGTTACAGGCGGTTTATCAAAATATAATTCACCATAGGCATCGTCCTCTAAAATAAGGAAGTCATACTGAGAAGCTAGCTCCAAAATATGCTTGCGACGTTCTGCTGTCATCGTTGTTCCGGTTGGATTTTGAAAAGTCGGGATCGTATATACTATTTTCGGTAGCGGAAGACCTTGCTCTTTCCTTTCTGCCAATACTCTTTCTAATTCTTTTGTCTGAAGTCCCTGTTCATCGATTGGGATACTAATAAATTGACTCGTATAATTTTGGAATACTTCTAGTGCTTCCATATATGTCGGTGCTTCAACTGCCACAACGGTTTGCTCATCTACAAAAACTCGAGCAATTAAATCAATTGCCTGACATGCACCAGCTGTAACTAGAAGTGCTTTATCTGCAACTCGCATACCACGATCAGACAACCTAGCTTGAATTTGCTCCTTTAGTTTATCCATCTTCGGTGTACCAAGATAATGCAGTGGTAAATCCTTTTCTTGTTTCAATAATTGAACAACCGCCTCTTTCAGCTCATCAACGGGGACAAGGTCTGGTGCTGGAAACCCTGAACTAAGCCGAATACAATTGCCTGGTATATTCGGCATCCATTCACCTGGTGGGTCGTTTTTTAATGCATTCTTTATGTTTTCCGAATAGAAATTTTCGACATTCACGATGATCATTCACCTTTCTTTGAGACAATAAGAAGCATTGGTAAGCACCAATGCTTCTTATTTATATTATGACCGATTATTTAAAAGAATAAAAGGTGTGCCATTAATGCCGCGACTGGCAACGTAATAATCGTTCTTTGTAAGAAAATAATAAATAATTGAAAAAACGAAATCGGAATTTTTGATTTTAATAACAAAATACCTATTTCCGACATGTAAATTAATTGAGCAAGTGACATAACTCCAATTACAAAACGGGTTAATTCAGACTCAATCCCACTACCAACTACTGCAGGCAAGAACATATCCGCAAAACCAACAATCATTGCAGGAGCAGCAGCCTCTGCCTCTGGTAGTTGCAATAATTGCAAGAACGGAATAAATGGATAAGATAAATAGTTAAAAATAGGTGTCTTCTCGGCAATAATCAGTGCGATAGTACCTAACGCCATCACCAATGGAATTAAAGCAAACCAAATATCAACTACATTCAATACACCGCTTTTGATAACACCACGATAACTTTTCACTTGATCCGCTTTTTCTACTGCTTTTTGTACACCCCATTTAAAACTGGACACACCTTCTGGTACGACTTCATTTATTTGTTTACCTGCTGCTTCATAATAGGTATCTTTTTTTAAAGATAAAGGTGGAATTCGCGGTACAATGACCGCCGCAACAACACCTGCAACTATGACAGTTATATAAAACTGAACAAACATATGATCAATGCTTAAAAATCTAGCTATAACCAAGCTGAAAGCAATCGATGCAATCGAGAAGTTAGTTGCAACTACTGCTGCTTCTCGTTTCGTATAATAGCCAGATTCGTATTGCTGTGTCGTTAATAATACCCCTACTGTTCCACTCCCCATCCATGATGCTAAAGCATCAATCGACGAACGACCTGGTAGCTTGAATAAAGGGTGCATAATTTTTCTTACGATGGTACCGATAAAATCCATTAAACCGAATTGTAACAACAGTGGCATAAAGAGACATGCAAATAGGAACCAGACCATTAACACCGGAATCAGATCAAATAATACTGTTCCGCCTGTCGCCATCGACCAAATAAATGCAGGGCCGATTTCTGCTAATGTCATGATCGCGAATATGGCACCGATAAATCGTAAAGCTATCCATAGTGGCGGGATATTAAATAAACTATCCAAAAAAGAATTGTTCTTTATCATCTGCAAATTTATACATTTTACTATTAAACTACCAATAGCAGACAAACATAAAATAATTGTCATAATGAGCGGGATATAATCTGCTAACAGTGCTTGTAAACCATCTGCTAACACACCTAACCCAATTGTAACCTTACCACCTACTGAAATCGGGACGAGGAATAATAACACCCCAATAAGAGATGGTAGCCAAAATTTCATATATTGATTTGCTGTGAATTGTTGTTGTTCTGATTTCATGATGTTCTCTCCATTTTTTTCTTTGTTGTTTCTATTATTTTCGTAAGTTATAATATATCATTTTATTGTATAAATATGCAACAACTTTTTTATAAAGGTAGAACAGCCAATATAATTATTTAGTCTAAAAAGAGATATCGATTATGAAAAATAGTATTCTTATAATGTGGCAGGATGAGAAGATAACATTATTTCAAGAATATGACCAGTTCAAATTTCAATTATCTTTATCTCCTGCTAGCGCTGGAAGAAAGCGATACTCCCAGTTTGTACGACATTCAAAAAACTTGTAATAGGCATCTTTAGGATTAGTCGTGTCTTTTTCCAGCCATCCACATTGCTGTGGCGCATTATTGAAAACGTCCTGTGTATTGCTGTTTTTATCATAATAAGTGGTGTCTGGATTCACTTCGATCCATCTCTGATCGGCCTCTTCTGAGTATCTTGATTTTAAGTCATAAATGATAAAATTATCAGAACTGAAATATTTCACTACCCGTATTTCAGAAGTATTATCATTACCTTTCGTACCAGCTGTTTCCATAAATGTTTCCAGAACTTCTTTATTTTTTAACTCGTTGTTTTGAAAGATAACATCTGTTTCTTTCGGGACAAACGTTTCGTCTTCTGTTTGATTTTGTTCACCTGAAGAACTTGGATTAATATCACTTTGAACTTCATATTGATCGGATGTACCACATGCCTGTAACAGGATAAGCAGTACAATGAACAGACAAATGCTTTTTTTCTTTGAAACAATCATCATTTCACCCCAATAGAGTATGTGCTTTTATAACTGAACCTATGTCCTATCCTTCCTATTTACTTTATCATATTGGAAGCTTTTTTATAATATTATTTCACTTATTAGTAATTAATTTCCACTTATGGATTGAAGAAAACGAAAAGCTATCCTTTCAAAAAATAGCTGAAACAATCACCTTAATAGAGTGATTTATCTCTAAAGAATACTATTCAGTTACCTGCTTGCCCATGGCTAGAAATATCAAGAGAGACTGATTTTAGAAAGTTAAAATAATTGTAGCAGAATTGCTTGAAGATAAAGTGGTTAGCCACAAACTTTAGACTTCCTTTTCTAAAAAAAGCTCTTATAACAAGATGTATTATAAGAGCTAGACGCTTTCACCAAATTATTTATTCATTTTATTTAAGAAATCCCCAAGCAAATCATTAAGATCTGCTTCTTCTGACTCTTTTTCCTCTTCCTCCAATTCTCGATTCTCTTTTACAGCTTCTTCCCAGTCAAACGAATCTAAATCATCATCTAATGGATCATGTTCCTTTTCTGTCTCACTAACATCCTGTAATCCATCTTCATTAGTTTCTTCCGGTAATTCCTCTTGTAAATATAGTGCTTCATCAATATCTGTAGAACTACTATTAAGTGAAGCCAGTAAAGCAGTAGCTCTCACCGGATCATTTAAGAGCTGATAAACAATACTGCCTAACAGCGCTTCTGAATGTTCATGTTTAAGCCAATTACGTTGCGCCTTGTTCAAACTGCTTGGAAGAGGAATTGTAATAGTTTCTCTTTCCTTAGAGCTTGTTTCATTAATCCCTTTTAACACCAATTCAGCCATTTTGCTTGAAAAATTCCGTCGTTCCGTTTCCTTCAGCTGTTGGATTTCCTTCAAAAGATAATCTGGTGTATCTGAAGGGATTCGAAATGAAATGGTCTGGCCTCTTTTAATTTGGTTTGTTGATTTTTTCATGTCATCACCTTAAGACTTTTTCGCTGGCTTTTTCTCTTCCTTTTGCTTCTCAGCTTTTTTTGTGAATTCAGAAATAAGCTTATAATACGCATTGGCCATCATCCAAATACTTTCCTTTTCATCCTCGAAAAATTCAATGTTATAGCCATCTAAATTATTGTTAAGTGTTTTGATA
Organism: Gracilibacillus thailandensis; assembly: GCF_010994055.1. NCBI lineage: Bacteria > Bacillati > Bacillota > Bacilli > Caryophanales > Bacillaceae > Gracilibacillus > Gracilibacillus thailandensis. Next base: position 269,832 of record NZ_WJID01000001.1, read on the forward strand.
TACTCCTTCAAAACATTGGAACCACCGCCAACAAAATAGCAGATTTCTGTTTGCGAATTTTTTTGCCAAACGTTTCTTAATAAGCGATATTGTTTTTTCGCTAATTCCAATAAAATTCGGTCGGTAATATCGTGTACACTTGTCCGGCTTCCTTTGACCATAATATGGTTGCGATCGTTATTTCGAGTAATAATTTCAACGACATCGCGACGACTGTCCAGTTCAACTCCATGGTTACTGAAAATTTCCTCGCGAATATTTTCAAGCGACTCTGACACTCCTAGATTAAAGCCTTGTGCTTTATCATCGTCAACCGTTCGATTCTTGATTACTGCTATATCAGTAGACAAACCGCCGATATCTTGAATAAGAATTCGTTTATCAATTAAATCCTTATTAATGATTTTCAGATCATGATCCATTACCAGGTTTATATAAGCAGCAAAACCTTCTGGATACACCTTAACCTCATCAAATTTAATATTTACTTTAATCCCTTGATATTTCGGCGTCACTAAAAATTCTACCTGGTGAACCGATCCGAGCAGCTTCGAACGATACCCTGCATCTTTTCCTTCTTTCACTTCTCGAAGTGGTAATCCTGTACCTAATATGTAATTCGCATCAATCACTTGATTAGAACCCTGTTTATTTCCTTTCGCTGCATCTAAAGCGATTGAGGCAAAAAGCATAATTAACGTCTGATCTTCCTGTGATTTACTGCTTCCTGGGTCAAGCTCTGTCGAATTACTTGATTTGGATGCTAAGTGCCCTACACGGTAAATCGCATTGTTTTCCTGGAGAGCAGGGGAGTGCACCCGAATATGTATGCCTTCCAAAGGATCTTTTTGATCTAATTCTTCTATACCTATGACAGGACGGTCTTCTATATCTCTGGCAATAATATTCGGTATGTTGAATTCCTGATCCAACTCACCAAATATCGCTTTCACTGAATCATTTCCTACATCAACTGCTGCAATTCTTGATTGGCTCATTTTATAATCATCCTTTTTTTAAAAATCTATTCTTCTAAAAAGGATATTGCAGATGATTGCTGTCATCAATGAGTTAGAGCAAAAAGATATATAACTGTAATTTCCATGAAATAAGTCGTAATGCGTACACAAAATTGTTTACGTCGTTTACATTCAAGTACACATATTGTTTCTTCAACTTGTAAACAACTTTGTAAACAAGCAAACGTGTTTGTGTACTTATTGTTTACAATTTGTACACTTGTAAACTGAAATGTTTATGTAAAGAAAAACGGAACGGACCAAACATGATGATAAACGAAAAGGACCACATTTTTCATTAAAGTGGTCTTTTTCAATGCTATTTAACATGTGTTTTCAGAAACGATAGAGATACCATTAGTAATGTTATGGGGTTACATTATCTTCAAAAGCTTCAAGATTTGTAACTACTCTTTTCAATTCGTGCTGACATTCTTCCACACGTAGTTGAGCATTAAATAGTGGCTCCGTCGAAGTACCACTTCCATTGATCGCTTTGCCACGTGCATCTTGAATTTGTTCCTGAACTTCTCGTAGCTGTTGTTGTAGTTCTTTAATTACTTCGATATCAGCTGAATTTCTCGCATCACGAGTAGCTTCCTCCAAGTCATAAGAAACCTTAGAAAGTTGTTCAATTTCATGTCCGTTTTGTATCGGCATGTTCCATTCCTCCCTATTCATAGTACTTCTTATACTTTTTGCAAAAAGCTTAGAATTACTCATAGTTGAAGGAATTCTACAGAACCCATGAAATAAAGCTAGTGAACAGGCTCTTTTAGCATAGCACTTCATAATAGCGCTCAGTATTATTCTCATCTAACATCTCCACTAGTAATTCCCTACTTTGTTGAAGACTTGCTTGAACTTGTTGTTTTGAAATAGCTAATATCTCCGTAATCTCATTAATCGATAATGAACAGATATATGTTAATCCGAAGATAAATCTGTCTATGATTGGCAACAACAAGATATAAAAAATGGGTTGTCCAAGAAGTTCTTGTTGGAAGTTAGAGTCTTTTCTTATCAGATTTTCTTTCTTAATGAGCGAATTCTGTACATGGCCATGTAAATACTGATAAAGAGCTATTCGACTAAATCGATCTACCTCTTGAAAACGATTATGCCGATACATTTGAACAAACACATCACTTGCTGTTTTTTCGGCTAACGTTTTATTACCAACTAACAAATAACAAAGCTGAAAAACCACTTTTTGATGCGTTTCTATAAAGGCTCTAAATACCATCATATCTGTAGATGAATTGGTTGTTTGTAAAAACGGTATTCTCATGGTTTATTCCTCCACGAATTCCATGTTTTCAACGATTTCCATTATCTCCTCTTTGGTAAGCTCATCGTTATGTATAAGTAAGGAATAACGGAATCCCTCTTCGTCCCAAACAAGGCTTTTGATAATATCGTCCATAAAAACAGCTTCTTTTCCACGTACTTCTATTTCCTCTTCTTTGCCTAATCCTGTTGTTAACCCTTCTCCTTCTGGTGATTCAAAAGACGTTAAAGTAAATTGTAATCGGCCTTCCTTCTTGAATTCTTGATTTACTTCCGTCCTGTCAAAGGAGTCCAAATGAAATTGCTCAACGCTGTCTAATTGATAGGCATTACTAGTTAGGATGGGCTGACCAGTTGCTGCTACAACCTCTGCTAAAGTAGTTTCCTCTGTTTGGTCCATTTCTTCAAAAGGTTTAACTTCCACCCCTTCAGGAAGATCCATCGTAAAGGAGTTTTCGTCAAAAGATGGATTAATCTCCAAATCATGAACCACATAATTAACTGTGATATCTTCTGTCGTAGATACGGATTTTACAACAAACCAATGATCCGTTGTGATCCAGTATTCTTCAACCCCTTGCATCATAGCTTCTTTTTTAGGAGTTGCTTTGAGATGATAAGTATCAAAACCATTTATTTCTTCATTACCAATTAGCTCAATTTCATGAGTTTCCCGCGCAAGTTCAAGTCCATCTTCTACCTGTTCGCGTGTTTTTTGGCCAACTAATGATTCCCCTCCGATATCGGAAGATTCTATTTCAAATGCTGCTTGTTGTATGCTAGAGTATAAAATAGTCTTTTCACCATCATCTAAAGTCATAGTGGTGTCACCATTTGATGTTTCAGATATAATCTTTGATTGATTACTTTCATTGTCTAACCATTGTTCCAAAGTGGAGTCATCAATTTTTTCCTCTCCTTTGAATACTTCAAAATCAGCTTGCATATAATATCCATTTACATCACTGTCATTTTCCACTGCTTTTGTTACGATTTGATCTGGTAAATATTGTGCCATTTCACCTGCTGAACAAGCCACTAACATGAATCCCAAACAAATAACCGTTAACATATTACATATATTCTTCATATCATCCTGTCCCTTTCCATAACTGAAATTTCATTGCAATTACTGTTCCGCTCTTGTCAAAAGACCACAATTTCATTTCGCCATGATGCTTTTCAGCGATTTGCCTAGCTATACTTAATCCAAGACCAGTGTTTTTCATTTGATAGGTGGTGCGTGCTTCTTCGCCTTGGAAGAACGGCGTAAAAACTGATTCTATATCATGAATCGCCGGACCATCATTTTGAACGATCAGAAGCGCATGTTCACTTCGAAATTGTTCGATCTCCAACCTTCCTTCTACAAATAACCAGTCAGGCAACTTCTGATCAGGACCAACGACTGCCAATCCAATAGATGCTCCTTGAGGTGTATAACGTAAAGCATTACTGATTAGATTATCAAGGTAACGAATCATCTGCCTGTCATTCATCTTACATATACCAGTAATGGTCTTGTATTTTTTCAAATAAATATCATGTTGTCTTGCTAATTCATCATAGCCTTCAAACAGCATGTCAAAAAATTCTTCAGCATCTACGTCGATTAATTCCATATCATATTGAGTGGATTGAAGCTTGGCATACATCGTCAAATCCTCAATCATCCCTTTTAAATGACTTGATTTGTTTTTGATGATTTGCAAGTATTCTTTTCTTTCTTTCTCTGTTAAGCTTTGCTCTTCCTGCAATGCCTCGGCATAGGCCTGCAGAGAGGTTAAAGGTGTTTTGATATCATGAGAAAAAGAAGCCATCATTAATTGCTTTTCTTCCTGCTCTTGCTTCGTTTCATTTTGTGCTGCATTTATTTTTTCTTGCATTTGTTCAAAGTGATACATTAACTGACCAATTTCGTCTTTCTTTTTTGGGGCAAAATAGGTTGGCTTTTGCTCTGTTGCGAATGATGACATACCATTCATTAATTTTCCCAGTGGTCTATTTAACTTATGATTCAACATCCAAATAACCACTACGTATACAAAAATAAATAAGGTAAGAAATGCAACAATCATCATATTGCGTCTAATTTCTATTCCTTCTACCCATTCAGATCTATCTATACTTATCTCATAAATTCCCATTATTTGCTCTTCTTGATCTTGGTAGACTGGCTTTTTCACGGTAAATGATTTATAAGTCAAATCATTTTGGTAGAGACCCTTAAATAATTGTGCTCGATCAACTTGATAGATAGACGGACTCTCCCCATCAGTTTGATAAACAAGGGTCCCATCACGACTATAGAGTTTTATACTAACCTCTCTAGCTTTTGCATCCTCCGATAGTTTGTCTTCTATCTCACCCTTTGGTCTTATCTGATATAAATCCGGTGATTGTAATTGCTCTTCAATAACTTCGACTTGTTCATATAACTCCAATGATTCAACTAATCTTTTTGACTGGTCCCATTCTTGAACTAATATAAAAAAACCATACGCAGCAGCTAGCGGTAACAACATAACAATTAAATAAGAAATCATTAACCATGTTCGTATTTTCATTCTACCTGTTCTCCAATAAAGCGATAGCCAATACCCCAAACCGTTTCAATCCATTTAGGGTCTTTCATTTGCTCACCTAATTTTTGGCGCAGACTCTTAATATGAACATTGATCGTATTATTACCTATGTTATCGATCTCACCCCAAACATGTTGATATAACTCAGCTTTTGCAAAAGTTCGGTTAGGGTGGTTAATAAACAATTGAAATAAAGCAAATTCTTTTGTTGTTAATGGAATTTCTTGATCATCCACAAAGACAAGACGTTTCTCCACATTCAATTCTAAACCGTCATTAAATGTCCTATGACCTTTTTTCGGATCTACTCCCTGATATCTTTGATACCTTCGCAAATGTGATTTCACTCTAGCCATTAATTCTGCAAGACTAAAGGGCTTGGTCATGTAGTCATCTGCACCTAGATCGAGACCTTTAATTTTTGCCTCATCTTCCAATTTGGCACTAAGAATAATCAACGGTACATCACTATTAAGACGTATATTTTTACATAATTGATAGCCGTCCATCTCTGGTAGCATTAAATCGACAAGCACAAGATCATAATTATCTTGATTGAAATCCTCCCAACCTTCTTTTCCTGTTGATGCCCACGTAACATACATACTTTGACGTAGCAGATGATCCCTAACAATCCGAGCAATCTCTTGATCATCTTCCACGAGTAAAATAGAAACCATGGTAACTACTCCTCTCACACTATCTATTCTAAAATGATTTCAGTAATGATTTGAAAATTTAATAATTATTTTATATTTTTAAGAAAAACCGGGAAAGCCCACCCGGTCCTGTCCAAAGTAGTTATTTTGACATGAATAATAGGCGTAACAACCGCTGCGATGGTTTCCTGTACAAGCTATTTCAAAATGGCTACTATGCTTACAAATACGTTGATACCGTGGATTATATACTTTCTTTACTTATAAAAAAAGCCAATAGTCCACTATGTACAAATATAGTGAACTATTGACTAAAAAGAAAGCTATTAAACTATTAGTTAAGTAACGAAAAGTTGATGTGAATAAACAGGTAAAGCAAAATAAAAAGTTGTCCCTTGCTGCTCCTTACTTTCCACCCATAAGCGACCATTATGGCAAAGAATAATTTCCTCGCTAATAGCAAGACCTAGCCCATTACCTTGCCCCCTACTCTTTGTATAATACCGGTCAAATACATAGGGAATATCTGATTGGGAAATACCGGTTCCTTCATCTTTCACAGCGAAAATTACTTCATTCGATTCAGAAATGGTTAACGTTATTTCAATCGCACCTATTTCGGTATGTTTAATAGCATTGGAAACTAAATTCGCCATCACTTGCTCCAGTCGCATCACATCAACTTCCACTAACGGATACTCACCCATACAATCAGCCACGATTCGCTGGCTAAAATCAAGACCAGCCTGCTTGATTTCTAACTCGAACATATGACAGAAATGCTCATACAATTGGTCGACAGGAATCGCTTCCATCGAAAAGTTCATGTTTCCTGATTCTAGTTTGGATAAGTCGAATAAGTCTTTAATAAGCTTATCCAAACCGCCCATTCTATTTTTTATGATGTGTAAGTATTCCTTTTGTTTTACAGGATCATCCACCAATCCATCTAATAAAGCACTGACATAGCCTTGAACTACCGCAACTGGTGACTGCAGGTCATGTGACACATTTGAGAGTAAGTGTTTCATTTTCTCTTTTGAATTATTCAATTGCTGGTTAACCTCTGTTAATTGTTGATTGGTTTCATTTAATAATGCTGTTCGTTTACGCACCTTTTCTTCTAAATCGGCATAGAGATAAGCATTAACAATCGATACTGCCGCTTGCGATGTAATAAATGTTAATAAACTTAATCGCTCATAGGTAAAAACATGTGTAGATTTATTGTTTTCCATATATAAAACAGCTACAAGTCTGTCTTGGTTGACAATCGGGAGACACAACAGCGATTTCACCTGTGTCTCTTGAATATAACGATTTTCGATAAAAGGTCCTTGTTCTGCCGCATGGTCTAATACAACCGCTTCCCTACTATTCACTACAAAATGAACGATAGCTGTTGATACACGAGAGTGATCCTCCAGTGGTTGGGGGTGATCATATATTTTTACGTCTCCATCCATATGCTTATAGGCTACCAATTCCAGCTTGTTTTCTTTAGGCAACAGAAAGGATGCATGCTCTGCTCCTGCGTAAGTTAAAACTATTTCCATTAATCGACTAATTAATTGATTTAATACCACTTCGCTCGAAATGACGCGAGCCGCTTCAAATACTGCTTTTGTATCTAAGTTTTCCTTCATGTGATAGTTAGTTGCGAAACTCGTGTTGATTTGTAGTAACAAATCTGGATAAGTTTGCTTGACTTGTTCAGCGACATGCACGGCTCCCCAATTAATATAACCGTTATAGGCCTCTGTCACAAAGGATTTGGCGGTTTTCGGGAATTGTTTTGCTAGATAGAAATTTGCCGCACAGTGATTGGCGATTGCTACATCTTGGAGGAATCCATTCTCTTCTGCATTTTCTATTGCTTGATGATAATTCACGATCGCCTGGTTATCTTGACCAACCAGTTTTTGATATTCAGCGAGAATCAATACATACTTATGCAAATAATTAGCTGGAGATTGTTTTGCCCACTTTTGTAATTTCTTCAAGTTAGCCTTTAACTTACTTAAACCACTTCTTCTCGTGATCTCTTTTTCTTCTATTAACTTTATAATCCATAGTGAATGGTACAAAAAGTAGTCTGGTGCAACGATTAAAACCATGGTATTATCCACGAGTGGTTCTAGCTCCTCAATCAATGAAATTGCTTTAGAACGGTTGTTAAATAAATAGGCCATTTGCAAGCGAGTCGTCTTATGAATAATTGCAGCTGATTTATCGTCTGTGAACTCGGAAAATTTCCATGTTGGCTGCTTCTCCGGTGAGGAAAGCACATCAATCCAATCTAATAACTCACTTAAATAATCATTGGAAATCGCATATTCATGTTTCTTTGCAAATGTTAACTGTCTTTCGATTCCTTCCTTAACCTGTTCTAAGTTATCTCCCTTTAGATACTGTGTCAGACCAATGAATGCACCAGTAGCACCAGCTAAATGTAAATTACCTGATTCGATACAAAGTTGCTGTGATTTCTCTAAATATTCTAAGCTATAGCGGATAGGCTTTATCCAATGGTTAACAAAAGAGCCAAATACAAAGTAAACTCGTGCTTGTAATGCACTATCTCCAGACTTTTCTACATGTCGAATCGCAAGACTTCCAAATCGAAAGCTTCCTTCGTAATCACTAAATCCAGCGCTTAATGTCAATGCATAATTGTTGTAAACAAGTGCAGCTAAATCCATATCACCATATTTCAAGATTAACCGGAGTGCCCGCAGCATCAAAATTGTGGCTAAATTTTGATCAAAATGATATGCCGGCGCATTGGAATTAATGAGAGTTCGCATAATCAACTTTCGATCTTCATCTTTTACAGCTGGGAGCTTGAGTAAATCTTCTTCCCGTTTGTTTGCTAAAGCAAGCTTTGTTAACAAATATTCTTTTGCTACTAGTGCTTTATTCGGGTTATCCTTTATTTCAATACCATATAACCGCAAACCATCAAGCCCTGAATTTGTCGCTTGTTTCACCTCATGGATATGGGTGTACAATGTTATTTTTAAATTGTAAATATACAATTTTTCTTGTGAGTTTTTTGCTTTTAGTAATGTTTCTTCAAAAATGTCTTCCGCTTCTTCAAAAAATTGGTTAAGGTATAATGATTCGCCGTATCCCACCATAACAGCATATGTTTCCTGATAATCACTTTCCCACTTATCCTGAGATAATAATTGAAAAGCATTCTGATAAAACGTTAATGCTGATTTAAATGCTGCTGCACGCTTTGCTTGTTCGCCAGCTATTCGATTCCATTTGATTAAATCGCTTTGTTGACCTTTAGTTAGCCGAGATTGACAGAGATTCAAATGGTTCACAATCGAAAAAATGTGCTCCTCCATTTCATCCATTGTCAAATGACTAATTAATTCTTCTGCAATCAATAAATGACTTTGCTCGCGCTCTTCTGTAGACATCGATGTATAAAATGCTTGTTGAATCTTATCGTGTAAAAACCGATAGTTTGGAGGGTTTTCATCTAATAGCTGTTCATTCTCATTAGGATAGACCCATTTATAACGGGAATCTAGCGGGAGGATAACCCCTTCTTCTAAACCATTCCATAATTGATTTGCGGTTGTTACATAACTTTCCCCAGCGATAGTTGCCAATAATTTAAGATTAAACTGACTTCCTATACAAGCAGCCAATTGTAATAGCTTTTTCGTTTCCGCTCGTAACGTATTGATCTGCTTCATAATAAAATCAATCATGGAATCGGTCATCGGAATCTCTTTCAATGTGGTAAGGTTAATCTGCCAAGTCGCTGTACTTAAATCAAAATGAATCATTTTTTCTTGATTTAACAATTGTAATAACTGAATGATAAAAAAAGGATTTCCTTTTGTAACACGATAAATTAACTCAACCAATGGTTCCGCATCTATTGCTTCAAGTGAAAGGATTTCCTCTATCCATTGTTCGATATGGGCCTTTGCTAAGGGGTGGACAGGAATAGTAGATACATGTACTTCAGTTTGATTGATTTGATTGATAAACACTTCAAAAGGATGCCCAACTGACACTTCATTATCACGATAAGCACCAATAATCAGTAAATTTCTTCTGTCTGGATTTGTTAGAAGATGCTTCATTAAATCAATCGTCGCACTATCTGCCCATTGTAAATCATCAATAAACAATACAAGTGGATGTTTATCAGTAGCAAACACCTCAACAAACTTTCTGACCGCTAACATAAAACGGTTATGGACGCCTTGCGGTGGAAGGTCAGACCCTTCTTCCTGCTTTCCTATCAACCATTCAATCTCCGGGATAAAATTCGCGATTACCCAAGCATTATTGGCCAATGAATGAAAAAGTTTAGCTCTCCACCTTTGGATACTTTCCGCATCCTCCGATAAGATTTGTTTTATTAACGACCGAAAGGCTTCTATAACCGGTGCATAAGGAATATGCTTCTGATATTGAACAAACTTACCCGAAATAAAATATCCTTGTTTGTTTAATAATGGTCGATGAAGTTTATGAACCAAGGCCGTCTTGCCTATTCCAGATGGACCTGGGAGTAATACTAGTGCAGGCTTTCCATGTTGAACATGCTCAAACTTGCTGATCAACTCCTCCAGTTCACGATCTCTGCCATAAAGTTTATTTGGCTTCTCAAGCATCGGACTAGCATCATGCTCTCCTAATGAAAATAACCCTAAGTGATTATTTGAATAAAAAGCATGAGAACATCTTTCTAAATCTTTTTTTAATCCGTAAGTACTTTGATACCTCTGTTCCGGCATTTTAGCAAGTAGCTTCATGATGATATTAGAGATGATTTCAGGTATTGTAGGATTTACTTCGTGAGGGTGAATCGCCGCTTGCGCCAGATGTGCATGAATCACTTCTACCGGGTCCTTCGCTTGAAATGGAACACGACCGGTTGCTATTTGATAGAACAAAATTCCTAACGAATATAGATCGGAACGGTAATCAATTGGTCGATTCATTCTACCTGTTTGCTCAGGAGATACATAACTAACTTTTTCGATCTGATATGGTGTTATGTCAGCTTGGGGCATTTCTTTAGTGAGCATAGTCGATTGGTGAAAGCCTGTTAATTTTAATTGATCGCTATCTGGGTCATATAAAATATGATCTGGTTGAATCGATTTATGAATAATATTGTTTTGATGAACAGATCCAAGAATAGTTGTTAATTTAATCGCGATCTTTAGAAATGTGCTGATATCAAATATTTGATTATTTTTTAACCATTCTGTTAAAGGTTGTCCTTCAAAATACTCCATTACCACATAAGGTTGTTCCTTACTTTTCTCTAAGGCTACTGGTTTAAGAACTCCATAAAGCTCTGAATCAGATAGCGTATAATACTCATGAATTAATTCAGCTTTTGATTGGGGATCTACTTTATTAGGGATAATCTTGATCAAAACTTGTTCCTCACTGAGACTAGAAACTGCTTTATATAAAACCCATGACTTTGAAGCAATAACCGTATCCTTCAGTTGATAACTCGATAATTTCTTCATCATCTATCATCCTAATTTTCAAAATTTTAAGTTAATTTTAACCAGACTTTAGCTCTTTTTTAAACTCGATCCTTATAATTTGGATGACGAGTAAGAAAGGGGGAATACATTTGCAAAATACAAAGACCAAAAATCATCAAAATAAACAGGAGTTAGATAAGGAATGGTTGGTATTACTTATTTTCGCCAAACAAAAGGGATTTACTGTACAACAGGTCCAACAATTCTTAAGAGAAAAGAAGATGACCGATTAAGGCGATTTAATATCGTGGTGTTCTTCGATTCGATTAAATTTATAACCAATTCCGCGGACCGTTTCAATATACTTAGGTTGATTAGTATTCATTTCTAACTTCTTTCTTAGATTACTAATATGTACCATAACTGTCCGATAATCTCCTAAACTGGTTTCATCCCAGATTAACTCAAATATTTTCTCTACACTAAATACTCTTTCAGGATTTTGCGCTAACAAACATAAAATCTGAAACTCCTTTGCCGATAACCGCAATGTTTTGTTATTTAACTTCACAACAGCGCTATCAAGATTAACCTCTAAGCCTGGGTACTCAATTATATTGGACTTTTTCTCCATGGTTTCATTTTGTTTATCAGGATGGGACAGCTTCCGATACCGACGTAAATGCGCCTTTATTTTAGCGATTAAAACTGGTGAACTGGTTGTTTTCTCAATAAAATCATCACCGCCAACACCTAATCCTAAAATTTTATCCATATCATCTTGTTTGGAGCTAAGGAAAATAATAGGTATATCTATTATTTTCTTTATTTCCTGACAAAGCTCATATCCGTCTAATTTAGGCATCATTACGTCTAAAATAATTAAATCTGGCGTTTCCTGCTCGACCATTGCCAAAGCTTCCAAACCGTCTTCTGCAGATAACACTTGGTAGCCGTTTTCTGTCAAATACAATTCCAATATGTTACGCATATCCGCATCATCATCAACTATTAAAATCTTTTCGCTAGCCACCATCAATCCCCCCTCTCTTAAACTATTCTTATTCCTTCTGCTCACAATGTTGTATATATCATTAGTACTTTCGGGTAATATAAACTACCTATAAATGGTACTTTTCTATTAGTATACCAAAGGTTTTACGGAGAACAACAATATAATTAATTATTTCCAATTTTTCCATGATGTTTGTAGGTAAATTCTACTAAATTCCAAAAAAAGATGTTTAATTTTTAAAGTATTTCCTTTAACTTTTGTGGTTAAAGATTTTCCTTTAACAAGCTACAATATGAATTGGAAAGGAGGTTCCACTATTTTGTAAGCGTTTTATTATTAAAACAATTTTTAAATATGGAGGAATTCAAAATATGAACAGGAATTTTAAAAGATTTATTTCATTATTTCTCGTAACTATTTTGGTCATTCCATCTGGTTGGATTACACCGGTTACAGAAGCGGCAACGACTGAAGATATTCCAGTTCTGCTCTATCACCGTGTTGTTGAAAATCCCACCGATGAATGGACGGACACTGGCACCGATAAGTTTGAACAGACGATGAGATATCTCCATGACAACGGTTATAATACACTCACCGCAGAGCAATATGTTCGCATCATGGAAGGAGAAGAGGATGCTCCTGCAAATCCCATTTTATTAACCTTTGATGATGCAACTCCAGATTTTATCACCAATGCACTTCCCATCCTAGACAGTTTTAATATGAATTCGGTTCTATTTGTTGTCTCCGATTGGATCGATGGTGACTACAGCATGTCCGAAGAGCAATTACTTAGTTTAGCGGATAAACCTAATGTGAGTATTCAAAACCATAGCTTCGATCACAGTGATGCTCTATGGGGGAATGGTGTTGGTAGTAACAGTACGATCACAACAGAAGATGCTGAACATCAAATTACTGAAGCTAACACTTACCTAAAAAGCATTACCGGTCAAGATCCGACGCTTATGGCTTATCCATATGGTAGCTATAACGACGAGGCAAAAAAAGCAAATGAAGAACAAGGCATGAAGTATGCATTTAAAGTAGGCTATCCTAATGATGGAGAATATGCAATGGGACGTCATTATGTCATGATGGATACGACTTTAGAGGAAATTGCTAATTGGATTGGTGGTCCGCCACCAGCCCCTGCTGAAGAATCAAACGAACAGCCAGAAGAAATTGTTTACCAGGAATCCTTTGCAGATGGACAAGGTCTAGCAAGACAATCTGGCGGAGCTAGTCTTACTACCGTGACAGATAAAGCATTTGAGGGCAATGATGATGGTACTGCTTTATACGTAAACAACCGTAGTAATGATTACGATGCAGTAGACTTTTCTTTTGACGAACTTGGTTTAGAAGATGGCAAGACATATACAGCTACTGTCACTGGTTATGTTGATCGTGACGAATCTATTCCTGACGGGGCACAAGCAGTTCTTTCTACTGTCGATAGTTATAGTTGGCTATCCAATAGCGATTTCGTTAGTGGGGAAAGCTTCACATTGAATGGACAATTCACGGTTAATACTGAAGCAGATACAAGCTTAAGAGTTCAATCTAATCCTGATGGTGCGACTGTTCCGTTTTATGTTGGTGAAATTGTTATTACGGAACAATCATCAGATGATAATGATGAACCAGATGCAGATAGACCACCTGCCAAAGAGTTCACACCTATTACATTTGAAGACGAGACTACTGGCGGTTTTGAAGCTAGAGGTGGAGAAGAAGTTCTAACCGTAACCGATGAAGCGAACCATACAGAAGATGGAGCTTTCGCGTTAAAAGTGGAAAACCGATCTGAAAACTGGCATGGTCCGTTCTTACGTGTGGAAGAGTTTGTAGACCAAGGTAAAGAATACCGAATTTCTGCTTGGGTTAAGTTAATCTCACCGGATAGCTCTCAGTTACAATTGTCTACTCAAGTTGGGGAGGGAGATGGAGCGAATTACAACAACCTACACGGAGAGACGATTACAACAGAAGACGGTTGGGTGCAATTAGAAGGAACTTATCGCTATGACAGTGTTGGTGATGAATATTTATCCATCTATGTAGAAAGCTCCAACAATAGTACAGCTTCATTCTACATTGATGATATAACATTTGAGCCGACGGGTTCTGACGATGTAGAAGTGGAAAAAGACTTAACGCCAATTAAAGATGTATACGAAGATGATTTCTTAATTGGAAATGCGGTTTCTTCCGGAGAATTCGAAGGAACTAGACTTGAACTGCTTCAAATGCATCATAACCTCGTTACAGCAGAAAATGCTATGAAACCAGGTTATGCTTATAACGACGATCGAGAATTTGATTTCGAAGCGGAAGATGCACTTGTTGGAAGAGCATTAGAAGAAGGGTTTGATGTACATGGTCACGTGCTTGTGTGGCACCAACAATCAGAAGAATGGTTACATTCCGATGAAGATGGTGATCCACTAAGTCGTGAAGAAGCACTTGAAAATTTAAGAAACCATGTCCAAACAACAGTGGAACACTTCGGGGATGACGTTATTTCTTGGGACGTTGTCAATGAAGCAATGATTGATAACCCGCCAAACCCAACTGATTGGAAAGCATCTTTACGTCAATCAGGTTGGTATCATGCGATTGGAGAGGATTATGTAGAACAATCCTTCCGTGCAGCAAAAGAAGTCATCGATGAAAATGGCTGGGATATCAAGCTTTATTACAATGATTACAATGATGATAACCAAAACAAAGCAGAAGCTATTTACCAGATGGTGAAAGAAATTAATGAGGAATATGCAGCAGAAAATGATGGCGAACTACTTATTGATGGTATTGGCATGCAAGGACACTACAATTTAAATACTAATCCGGAAAATGTAAGACGCTCCATGGAGAAGTTTATCTCTCTTGGTGTAGAAGTTGGTGTGACAGAGCTTGATATCACTGCTGGCAGTGACAATGAACTAACTGAGCAACAAGCCATTGCCCAAGGTTATCTATATGCACAATTGTTCCAAATCTATAAAGAACATGCTGAACATATCTCACGTGTTACATTCTGGGGGCTGAACGATGCGACAAGCTGGAGAGCTGAACAAAGCCCATTATTGTTTGATAAAGACTTGCAAGCAAAACCAGCATACTATGCTGTAATCGACCCTGATACATTTATTGAGGAACACGAGCTTGAGGAGACAGAAGCGAATCAGTCCACAGCTTCATTTGGAACTCCTGAAATCGATGGTTCTATAGACGAGGTTTGGAGCGCCGCAACAGAGTTACCAGTTAATCGCTATCAAATGGCTTGGCAAGGAGCAAACGGAACAGCCAAGACTTTATGGGATGAAGAAAACCTCTATGTTTTAATTCAAGTTAGCGACTCGGATCTTGACGATACAAACGAAAATGCATGGGAGCAGGACTCCATTGAAGTATTTGTTGACGAAAACAACGCAAAGACATCATTTTATCAAGATGATGACGGACAATATCGAGTCAACTTTAACAATGAAACCTCCTTCAATCCAGAAAGTATTGCTGACGGATTTGAATCTGCAACGAATGTTTCTGATAATGGCTACACGGTAGAAGTAAAAATACCGTTTAAAACAATTTCTCCTTCTGACAATACAGACATTGGTTTTGACGTACAAATTAATGACGCAAGAGATGGTGCGCGAGAAAGTGCTGCAACATGGAACGACACAACTGGAGCCGGATATCAGGATACATCCGTGTTCGGTATTTTAACACTGGAAGATTCAAGAGGATCTACACCTGATCCAGAGGAACCGCAACCAGAAGAACCAGGTGATCCGGAAAATCCAGGTTCAGATGATCCAAAACTTGAAAAACCAAAACAAATCGTAACCAAACCAGTAGTCGAAGATAAGCAAGCAACGATTAAAGATGACGATATGAATAAATTAAAACAAGAAGATGAATTAGTCATCAACCTAAGAAATCATGACTCTTCCATCACTGTTTCATTTACTAGTGATCAAGTGAAACAGTTAAAGCAACAAAATGTTAACATCACTATTAACATGAAAGATGTTACCATCCAATTGCCAGCCTCCATATTTACTAATGGAGATCAAGCTGTAGATTTAGAAATTAAAAAAATGAAAGATATAGAAGATGCATTAAGTGCAGTCTATGACTTTACCATTTTCCAAGGTGACGAAGAAATCAGTCAGTTCGATTCGAAGGTTACCCTTTCATTTAAAGTTAATCAGGACAAAGTAAAAGATCCTAACAAAGTAAAATTGTTCTACTGGAACCCCGATACGGAAGAATGGGAACTCATCGGTGGAGAATACAAAGATGGAATAGTGACAGCCGAAACGGATCACTTCAGTACATTTGCAGTATTTGAGATAGAAGATGAAGAGGAGACCAGCGGGAACAACGAAAAAACTGAGGAAGATGAAGGAAATGAATTGCCTGATACCGCTACTAGCACATTTAATTATTTACTAGCAGGATTCATTATCCTATTCGTTGGTGGTGCCCTTCTCATCTATAATATGAGAAGAAAAGCATAAATGAAATGAGGGACTGATGCTATAGCATCAGTCCCCTTTGATTTACTCGCATAGTCCGCTAAG
The DNA here is from genome assembly GCF_010994055.1 of Gracilibacillus thailandensis. Lineage (NCBI taxonomy): Bacteria > Bacillati > Bacillota > Bacilli > Caryophanales > Bacillaceae > Gracilibacillus > Gracilibacillus thailandensis. The sequence goes on from NZ_WJID01000001.1 coordinate 286,481, forward strand.
TTTTCTGGCAACCTTTGTGATTTACTGGCAACTTTAGCTAGTTTTCTGGCAACTTTTACGAATTTATTTATGCAAAAGAAAAATGCCGGTGATTTCCATAAGAAAGCCGGCATTCCATATGTTCAATTAACTACTTTTTGATTTTGCACCGCTAATCGGGCCATTGACGGTTAGCCCAAGTGTCTCTTCGGTTTCCGTATGAATTTCCCGGAACATTTCAGGATTTTCTGCTAGCGACACACCATAAGATGGAACCATTTCTTTTATTTTCGGTTCCCATTCTTTTATATGTTGCGGGAAACATCTCTCCAACACTTCTAGCATAACTTGTACTGCGGTAGAAGCTCCTGGAGATGCACCGAGCAATGCGGCTATCGATCCATCTTGAGCACTAACAACTTCTGTTCCAAATTGTAGTGTTCCTTTACCACCTGCTTCGGTGTCTTTAATAACTTGCACACGTTGACCAGCTACAACTATGTCCCAGTCCTCACTTTTGGCATTCGGAATAAATTCACGCAATTCTGCCATGCGCTGTTCTTTTGATGACAACACTTGTTGGATCAGATATTTCGTTAATGCCAGCTCTTTTGCCCCAGCCGATAACATGGTTAAGACATTACTCGGTTTGACTGAACCAAGCAAGTCGAAATTGGAACCGGTTTTTAGAAATTTTGGTGAGAAACCGGCATATGGTCCGAACAATAATGATTTTTTGTTATCGATAAATCTGGTATCAAGATGTGGGACAGACATTGGTGGAGCACCAACTTTAGCTTTGCCATATACTTTTCCATGATGCTTCTCTACGATTTCAGGATTGTTACATACCATAAACAGACCACTTACCGGGAATCCTCCAATGTTTTTGGACTCGGGAATGCCCGTTTTTTGTAGTAAAGGTAGACTTCCGCCCCCACCACCAATAAAAATAAATTTTGCAGTATGAAATTCTAGTTTATCGTTATCTAGATCATGCACTTTTACTTCCCAGGAACCATCACTGGTTCGTTTAATATCTTTCACACTATGCTTATAATTCACTTCCACGTCCGTTTCTTCTAAGTGATCGAACAATTTACGTGTTAAAGCACCGAAGTTTACGTCCGTTCCTGAGTCGATTTTGGTTGCTGCAATTGGTTGATCTTGTGTACGGTCTTCCATTATAAGTGGAATCCATTCCTTCAGTTTCTCTGGGTCATCAGAATATTCCATATCTTGAAAGAGTGGAATATTTGATAACGCTTCAAAACGTTTTTGCAAAAAGGCCACATTCTCTTCCCCTTGAACTAAACTCATATGAGGAATTGGCATGATAAAATCTTGTGGGTTCTCAATCAGATTACTTTTAACTAGATAAGACCAAAACTGTCTCGATACTTGAAACTGTTCATTAACTTTTACAGCTTTAGTAGTGTCGATTGACCCATCTGCCTTTTCCTTTGTATAGTTAAGCTCGCACAATGCGGCATGACCTGTACCCGCGTTATTCCATTCGTTAGAGCTTTCTTCACCTGCTTTATCGAGCTTCTCAAATACTTTAATATCCCAGTCTGGTGCTAACTCTTTCAGAATCGATCCTAAAGTCGCACTCATAACTCCGGCACCAATTAAGATAACATCTGATTTTTTCTGTATGTCGCTCATTAAAACCTTCCTTTCTTATCTGCAAAAAAAAGAGTAGGCTCTCCTGCTTTGGTATAACAAAAAGTGAGGCATTATTCAGGAATAAACCTTTTCTTCCCAATCCAACTATTGTCAGTATATTAAAATTATTTAAATATCTACTATCATCTATTAATTATAAACTATTTAAGGTTGGAAAAAAAGTAAGAATAATGTCATAAGCGTCTTGTCTATAGCACTAATGAATTTGGAATAAGTAATCCATACTAGAAACAGGAGGAGTCCAGAGGGGCATAAATCAATTATTTAACTTTTCTTCCTTTAACCTTTAAAATGGAAAATATAGAAAAGTTGGAAAGGGTGAAGTACATGAAAGTATTAGTTGTAGGTGCAAATGGTCAGATAGGAAAACATCTTGTAAAATTCATACAAGAAGATGACAATTTGGAAGCAAAAGCAGTGATTCGAAAAGAAGAACAAGCCGCTTACTTTCAAGATTTAGGTGCTGAAGTGGCGATTGTAGATCTGGAAGATGATATTGATGTAATCGCTAAGGCTGCTGAAGGAGTAGATGCGATTGTATTTACAGCAGGATCTGGCCCACATACCGGCAAAGACAAAACCCTTATGATCGATCTAGATGGTGCTGTTAAAACAATTGAAGCAGCAAAACAAGCTAATGTGAAACGATATGTTATGATCAGTTCTTTCGATACGAGTCGTGAAGCAATCCAATCAGCTCCAGAAGGTTTTGCGCCATACGTAGTGGCAAAACATTATGCGGATGAATGGCTGACTGCCACTGATTTAGATTATACAATCATTCACCCTGGTGGACTAACTAATGAGCCGGGCAAAAACCAAGTACAACTAGCTGAAAAAGTAGAAAGAGGACAAGTTCCGCGAGAAGACATTGCCAGAGTAATTGTAGCTAGCTTGAACAATGACTCAACGATCGGCAAGAGATTTCAAGTTGTGACAGGTAATACTCCCGTTGAAGAAGCGATTAAATCGATTTAAAACAATACAGCATCGTATAGACAGATCCATTTCCCTGTTTGGTGAAATGGATCTGTTTATTTCATCCAACTATTTTTTCCTTGAAGTTCTGTCACAAATAAGCTACATCCCTCGTCTTGAGTTATGAAATAACAAAAGGAGGCTATCTTATGACTAAAAAATGGGATGTAGTCATTATTGGTGCGGGGTTAGCAGGTTATGTTGCAGCTAATTATCTAGCTAAAAAGAATTTGTCGATATTACTATTAGAAAGAGGTAAGCATGTTGGTGGAAGGGCAAAAACAGATAAGGTAAAACGCCAATATTTTAATCTTGGCCCCCATGCTCTTTATAAAAAAGGAAAAGCGAAACCTATTCTCGAAGAATTAGGTATTAGTCTTAATGGTAAATCACCTAAATTAACTGGCTTTATAATCGAAAATAATACGGAATATGTTGCACCTTTGACACCTTCAGGGCTATTTTCTACAAAATTTCTTAATTGGAAAGATCGTTTGGAATGGATCAGCGCTTTGATGAAAGTAAATAGAGTGAATACCGAACATTTAGCAGACCTCACATTCCAACAATGGGTGAAACAAATCACATCATCGCAAAAAGTAGTGTCATTACTTTATTTATTAGCGAGACTTACGACTTATTGTCATGCACCTGATAAGGTGAGCGCTAAATTAATCGTATCCCATTTAAAAGTGGGCATGAGCGGCGTACTATATCTAGATGGTGGTTGGCAGACGATGATTGATCAGCTCCACAATCAAGCGGTTATTGCAGGTATTCAGGTACAGTCAAACTCTGTGGTAAAACATATCGTCCCATCAGTTGATCATCATACATTAATATTGTCTAATAATGAGGAAATACTTGCAAACAAGGTGATTTGTACCACTCACCCTCAAGAACTTAATGACATGCTAGATGATCATCTTCAGCATCGTTTTTTTACCCAAATAACACCTGTAAAGGGAGCAACTTTAGATGTCGCTTTAACCCAGCTTCCTAATCCAAAGTTATCGTTCGCTATGGGAGTCACTAACCCTCTCTATTATTCTGTACATTCAAATGATGCTCAACTCTCTGATGATGGAAAAAGTACGATTCTTCATGTGTTTAAATATCACTCTCCTAATGTGCATATAGATGGGAAAGAGGTAAAAAACGAGCTGGAACAATTTTTAGAACAACTACAGCCTGAGTGGCAGCAATATGTGATAACCAAACGCATTCTCCCTAACATTACAGTAAACCAACGCTTACCTCAGGTAGGGGATGAACAAAACCTAAAGCGTTCTGAAACGGATATCCCTGGCTTGTATATAGCAGGAGATTGGGCTTCTGCTAACTCGATTTTGTCAGAAGGAGCAATCAGCAGTGGGAAACAAGCAGCTGATGAAATAATTAAAAAAGAAAATGGGATGATATAATGCAAATTAGTAATGAAGAGTATCAACAATTTAAACCATTATTATTTTCATTAGGGTATCGATTATTAGGTTCCATATCAGAAACCGAAGATATAGTGCAAGAAACTTTTTTAAAAGCGTTCGAAATAACGGATCAGGAGATAGAAAATAAGAAAGCATATCTCTGCAAAATGATGACGAACCGCTGTCTTGATCTACTGAAATCTGCCCGGTATAAACGAGAGCAATACGTGGGACCATGGAATCCTGAGCCTCTATTGCTAGATCCATCACCTGACTTTGACCCAACTGAAGTAGTGCTACAAAAAGAAGGTTTAAGTATCGCGTATTTACGAATGATGGAACATTTAACACCAGATGAAAGAGCTGTGCTACTTCTAAAAGAAATATTTGGCTTTCCGTACGCAGAAATTGCAAACGTTATTGCAAAGAAGGAAGAAAACTGCAGGAAAATTTTCAGTCGAGCAAAGCAAAAAATCTCACTCATAGAAGATGAAAGCCTAAACTATGAGAAAAACAAATCTATTATCACTCGTTTTATCCAAGCATTTCAAACAGAGAATATGGATACCTTATTAGAGCTTATCTCGGAAGATGTTACGCTATATTCTGATGGCGGAGGCAAAGTCCATGCTGCTATTCGTCCCGTTGTATCACTATCCAACGTATTGGCATTATTATACGGCATAACCAAAAAAGCTCCAGAAGACTTTTATCTCGAGATTAAGAATGTTAATGGTCAGCCGGCAATTGTAATTTATATGAATGGAGCACTTCAGAGTATCATGAGTTTTTATATTAGTAACAACAAGGTTCATGAAATATATCTCACCGTGAATCCTGATAAATTGCCCTAAGAATTTCTTTGCATAGCTTGTCTCCTTTAATGCATATATATAGATTATCAACGACTAAGGAGGCTTTTTATGCCAAGAAATATTTCATCCTATCAACTTATTAGATATGTTGTTGGCTATGTATTTATCGCTTCTGCTTTAATGAAGTTAGTAATTGCTGATTTTACCGGTCCATTTTCTAATTACGGTGTACCGTACCCTCAAGCAGCGGTTTTAATTGTAGGTATTACTGAATTAATATGTGGGGTAATAATCGTTTTTAATTACTATGTAAAAAAGGCCGCTATTCCACTATTAGTCATTATAGTCGCTGCAATTTTTCTTACGAAGGTTCCTGTGTTACAAGCAGGGCTACTTGAATTCGCATTTGAAGCAAGATTAGATATTGTCATGTTTTTTCTTCTTTATATTCTTTGGAAAGACTAAAGTAAAAGATTTTTCTTTAGCTCCACTACTTTATAAACTACTCACTAGCCCAGGTCCATCCGCTGTTATGCATTGATTGATAATAGTGGATGGAATTTTTATAACTTTTTAAAAAAAGTTGCCCTCTTTAACAATGCTCGTCATCTGATACTCTTCTGTACAAGCAGATAAGAAACATATTAGCCGATTCAACTCACCTCCCCATTAGAATTCTTATGAATGGTTTGATTCCGTTCACCACAACAGTTATGGTGACGTTTTTTTATCATTCATTTTTAATAGGATCAACAGTAAATAATTTGATAGGGATTTATGCACCATATATAATGAGTAAGCACCTTTAGATAAAGACTATATATATAAAACAGGAGTGAATGATGTAATGGAACTTGAAGCAAATCCCCAATTACTATGGTTTATTGGGATCTATGCTGTCATAATGATCGGACTAGGCATTTATATGTCCAAGAAAGTGTCCAATAGCACAGACTTTATCCTAGCAGGAAAGAGTTTAGGACCTCTTGTGTTGATGGGTACTTTGCTAGCTACCTGGACAGGAAGTGGTAGTATATCAGGTGGAGAAACATCTGTTGCTTATAGTTTTGGTATTCTCCCTTCCCTAATGTTAATGATACCCACTTTAATCGGGATTTTTACCCTTTACATAGCGGCGCCTAAAATCAGAGCATTTGGAAAATATACGATTTCCGGTATTCTTGAAGAAAAATACGGTCCCTCTGCTCGCAATCTTGCCAGTATTATTGTTCTTTTAGCTTATGTAGGGATCGTTTCCTATCAAATGAAGGGATTCGGATTTATTCTTAATCTTACAACAGGAATGAGTGTAGAGACCGGTACGATTATAGCTGCTGTTCTAATCATTTTTCTTGCGATGATTGGAGGTCTTAAATCCGTATCTCAAACAGATGCAATCAGTGGTTTCTTAATGGTTGGTGGCTTAGTGATTACCGTACCAACGATTTTCGCTGATGCCGGTGGTTGGGATTCGATCGTTGAAAATGTCCCTGATTCGCACCTGACTGCAACGGGCGGACTAACAAACATCCAATTGATTGGCTACCTATTACCGTCCTTATTCCTTTTACTTGGTGACCAAAACATGTATCAACGTTTAGCGTCATCAAAAGGAGACGCCTCATCAAGAAAGGCTCAAATCGGTTGGCTTCTTATTATGTTAATTATTTCTCCAGCCATTTCCCTAATTGCCTTTGCATCTCGTTCGTTATTCCCTGATATAGATCCAGGAATGGCCTTAATGGCGACAACGCTCGCAATGCCGATAGCAATCGGAGGAGTTTTACTTGCGGCAGCCGCTGCTTTTATCATTACAACAGGTAACTCCTATTTGCTTTCTGCAGCTACCAATATGACGTATGATATTTATGGAAAATATATTAATAAAGATGCATCAGATCAAAAACAATTAAGGATGACCAAAGTTTTTATCGTCATTCTTGGTGTATTTGCCTATTTATTGATTAGCTTTTTCCCAACGGTGTTAGAAGTCCAAATGTATGCTTATACCGTTTATGGTGCAGGTATCACACCAGCAATTTTAGCGGTATTCTTCTGGAAACGCGTCAATGCCATCGGTGGTATTTCTTCCATGATTGTAGGTGTTGTAACAACATTAGTATGGGAAATTATACTCGGCAAACCATTTGACTTAAATAGTGTTGTTATTTCAGTTCCTGCTGCGGTTATTGTATTAATAGTTGTATCATTAACTACGCAGAAGAAAACAACGAATAATTCCTGATAGGAGTGTCCAACATGCAAGAACGATTAACAAAAGTAACGGAATGGATGAACGAGAAGAATATTGAAGTATCTTTCTTGAACTCAACTGAAAATGTCTTTTATTTATCCAATTTTTATACAGACCCACATGAACGTTTGATGGGAATCCTTATATTTAAACAAGCACAACCAGTATTTGTCCTACCTGAAATGGAAGCAGGTCAGTTAAAGAATACAGGATGGGAATACGACATTATTGGATATTCTGATCACGAAGATCCATGGCAACTCATGCAAACTACATTAGAAAAAAAACAATTAGAAAAAGTGGAAGCAGTTGCTATTGAAAAAGAAGTTCTCACTTACAAACGGAGTGAAGAGTTTCTATCATTCTTCCCAGAGGCAAAAGTCATATCTATAGAAGAAAAATTAAATGACATGCGTGTTGTGAAGGATGAGGCAGAAATCACGATCATTCGGCGAGCTGCAAACATGGCTGATTATGGAGTTCAAGTAGGTATTGATGCACTCGAAGAAGGTATTAGTGAAATGGAAGTATTAGCAAAAATCGAATATGAATTGAAAAGAAAAGGAATAAGAGAAATGTCCTTTTCAACCATGGTACTATTTGGTGAAAAAACTGGAGACCCTCACGGAAATCCCGGTGATCGAACATTAAAAGCCGGTGATATGGTTCTCTTTGATTTAGGAGTTGTACTGGATGGCTATTGCTCAGACATTACACGAACCGTAGCATTTAAAACAGTCTCAGACAAACAAAAAGATATTTACCAAACCGTATTAAAAGCACAACAAGCTTCCTTAGAAAAAAGCAAACCAGGTAATCGTATCGGAGATTTAGACAACGCTGCTCGAAATATTATCACTGATGCTGGATACGGAGACTACTTCCCACATCGGATTGGACATGGCATGGGCATCAACGTCCATGAATTTCCTTCGATAAGTCATCTAAATGATGGCATTCTTTCAAAAGGAATGGTTTATACGATTGAACCAGGGATATACATCCCAGGAATCGGTGGTGTAAGAATAGAAGACGATGTGCTAGTTACAGCAGATGGTTATGAAACATTGACTAAATTCCCCAAAGAACTACAAATAATAGAATAATTTAAGGGTAGTGCACTCTTAGTGCAGTAATAATACTCATATAAGGAACTTTCCACTTGCTTATATGGGTATTCTTTTTTCAGATGATGCCATGTCCCACTCTCGGTCGCTGATTAATTTAGGAGTGATTACCCTTTGGATGATCATTGTGCTTTGCAAGAGACAGTTATCATCGCATTCTATTGTTACCGCATACGTAATCGGCGTTTTTTGTGCAGCTATATTGGAGGGTTTGTTTAACCTGATTTTAGGCCTTTATCAATTTCCGACTCATTTGAGTACTAACCCCATTTATGAAAACGAATTTGGTGTTATTTTCACCGATTTTTTAACCCTCCCCATATGAATTTATCCAATAAACTTTGGAAAGAATAATAGTGTATTAATTTTATAGATTATCAGAGTTTGCAGGAGGAATAAGCAGTGGAATTAATCCAAATATTGACAAAATTAGTGATAGGTTTCTTTTTACTATTTCTGTTAGTTAGAATTATAGGATCAAAATTAATAGACCAGTTTACTCCTTTTCATTTTATATCAGCTGTTGTGTTAAGTGAATTGTTGGGAAATGCCATTTATGAAGAGAAGGTTCCCATCAGCTATATCTTCTTTACCTTACTTATATGGGGATCTTTATTGTTTTTAGTAGAATACATTGCTCAGAAATCTCTTTTTTATAGAGGAAAGTTCGAAGGGAAGCCTGCCACCGTTATCCGAGATGGTCAAATCGACTTTGACGAGTTAAAGAAAAGTCGGATGAATCTTAACCAATTACAAAGTCTACTTCGGCAAAGTGAAATTTTTTCTATTCGTGAGGTAGCATTTGCACTTATCGAACCTAATGGCTCCATTAGTGTATTAAAAAAAGCACAATATCAAAAAACTACTCAGCAAGACTTCAATATGCCGCCACAACCTGTTTATCTTCCTATAACAGTAATTAAGGATGGCGAAATTATGAAAGAACATTTAACAGAAATAAACAAAGACGTAACATGGTTACAGAACCAGTTATTAGCCTATAACATAAGCAAAGTGGATGACGTGCTGTTCGCTGAATGGCTTGAAAACGATGGTTTATTTATTATCCCCCACAAACAATTAACATAAGTACGATTTAATTAAAATTTTACATTTAACAGCACGATACAATTGTAAGTAAAATTGGATAATATGAACTATTCTCCATGCTTGAGGTGGTGTTTAAAATGTTCGCGGGTCACTTCGGAGTTGCCGCTGCGGTAAAAAGTAAAGCGCCAGAATTACCGCTTTGGTCACTATTAGTTAGTACACAATTACTTGATATCGCATTTATTCCGTTTAATTTAGCAGGATTAGAATATATGGAGCCTATCGGTGAGGGTGGCTATGCTAATATGATGATTTATGCATTCTACACTCACTCTTTAGTGGGAGCACTGTTGCTTTCACTTCTCTTCGGATTCCTTGGTTCAAAATTCTGGGGTAAAAAATCTGGAGTGATTATAGGTGCTGTTATATTTAGTCACTGGATTTTAGATTTGCTTGTTCATCGGCCGGATATACCTATTTTCCCAGGAAATGCAGGTAATTTTCCGCTTCTTGGTTTAGGACTATGGCAGTCTATGCCTGCAAGTATTCTAGTGGAATTCCTCCTTATTGCTATTGGTTCCTTTCTGTATTTCAAATATGCACTTAAATCTTCAGGACCTAAACACAGAGTGAAAGGAATTGTAGCTGGATGTGTGATGACTTTATTTCTTTTTCTTTCTTTAGGCTTTGATGCGTTTTTATAGGATAGAAGATCCTCACGCAATGGGTAAGCCAATAGTAAGGTAACAATAAAGATTATGATTTCGAACATATGTAAAAAAAGCTCTACCATTTGATAGAGCTTTTCTCACTTCATCCTATTAATCAACCGTAATAACAATCTTTCCTACAGCGTGATGCGTTTCGCTTAATGCATGAGCATCATAAACGCCTTGCTGTGTTAATGGGAAAGTACTACCCACAATGCTTTTCATTTTTTTCGCTTGTAGTAGATCAGCTAACTTACTAAGTTGTTTACCCTCAGGTTGCAGCCAAATTCCTTTGGTCTCCACATTTTTCTCTTTTGCTTTTTCCTGATCTGGCTCACCTAGAACAGATATGAGACGTCCCGTATTTTCTTTCAGGACATCAAAACTGTTAAGTTGTACCTCACCACCCATTGTATCTAATACAAGATCTATTTCTTGTACGACATCTCTAAAATCAGTAGTGCGATAATCAATGACCTCATTTGCACCAAGTGATTGAAGTAGTTCATGATTCTTTTCACTTGCCGTCGTATATACATACGCACCTGCTTCTTTAGCAAGTTGGATTGCATATGTTCCAACTCCACCTGCACCAGCATGAACTAACACTTTCTCTCCTTCTTTTAGGTGGCCATGATCAAATAAGCCTTGGTATGCTGTCATTCCGGCCAGTGGTACTGCTGCTGCCTCTTCAAAAGATATATTAGCTGGTTTCTTCGCTAATAAATGATCATCAACAACGGTATACTCTGCATAAGTACCAAAGCGTGTTGTTTCTGGACGGGCAAATACTTCATCGCCTTCCTGCCAATCAGTGACTGCTGATCCGACAGCTTCAATAACACCTGCAACATCCCAACCTAGAATAATGGGAAACTTCCAATCAAACATTTGTTTTAAATATCCTTCACGAAGTTTCCAATCAATCGGATTAATCGACGTTGCTTTCACACGTAATAATACCTGATGTTCCCCTAGTTCCGGTAAAGTGACTTGGCCTTCTTCTAATACATCTTTACTGCCATATTTATTAATAATCACGGCTCTTGTTTCCATGATAATTCACCTCTTTTTTTATATTCAGAGTCATTCAGTCTGAGATGGATATAGTACCATTTTTAGTATGACCAAGGAAAATATTCTGATTCTATGAATGTGCAGGATAGTGCTCCACACTTGCTTTTGTTTCATGTTTAACTATATATAATAACGCTAATCCACCAACTAATAACAGTGAACTACTGAAATAAAAGACAGTAGAAATAGTATACAAGCCAGCAATCCAACCACCAATAACCGGTCCAATAATGTTTCCTAAGAAACGAACACTAGTATTGTAGCCTAACACTTCACCTTGAATATTCAATGGTGTTACTTGGCGGATATATGCCGTTCTAATCGGAATCACACCACCAATTGCTATACCTAATAAGAATCGAACGATCACTAATTGCCAGATATTATCAACTAAAGCTCCTGGTATGAAGAATACCGCAGACAACATCAATAAAATGATTAAGACCTTTTCATAACCAATTCGGTCTCCTAATTTGCCCCAATTCCGTGACATAAAAAGATTTCCAAGTCCTGCTGCGGAAAATGCAAGCCCTGAAAAGAAAGCAATACTATTTGCTCCATGTATTTCATCAACATATAACGATAAAATTGGCTGAATACTGAAGTTTGCTACTTGAACAAACATCGATACAACCATAACCATCACAAGCACAGGATTACTCATAATATGTTTAAGGACTTCCAAAGCTGAATAATTTGTGCTTTCTGTCTTCGTTGTTTCAAATTTGATCTCTTTCACACCAAACACAACAAAAAAAGCAGCGATAAATAATGTAATAGATGTTAGTTGGAAAGTTGCGGCATAGCCGATCGTATCTGCTAACACCCCTCCAAACAACGGTCCTAATAAGCTTCCTGTTACATTACCTGTTTGCAATGTCCCTAACACCTTACCAGCGATATGCTTCGGTGTTTGAGTAGAAATAAATGCTTGTGACATCGAAATAAAACCAGTAAAAAACCCCATAAACATGCGTAAGATAAATAGCTGTGGGACATTTGTTACAAATCCCATAAGTAACACACAGATTCCTAAACCGAAACCTGCTATCACTAAAAATGTTTTACGACCATGTTTATCACCAAATCTCCCCCATATTGGTGAGACAATAAATGCTATCAAAAAAGTAATAGCAAATACCCAACCAGACCATTTTTGCACATAGCCGTCGGCATAATTGCCTAATGTTCCAATATATAAAGAAAGAAATGGGATCACCATCGTCATACTTGCTGCAATAAAAAAGTTCGCAAACCACATAATGGACAAATTACGCTTTGCTAGTTGCTCTTGATTTAAAATAATAATCCCTTCTTCTATTTATTTCGTCTCTCTAAATAATATGATACGCCCAATCTTGACAAAAGGGAAATATTGTGCATACAAGAAGCCTAATTCGAAATATTGCGTCAATTTCTATATGAACAATAACAAAACTTAAATAATATACTATCTTCCATAAAAGTGCTTTATTCTTATTAATCTAACGCCTAGTAACATCCACTATAACATGCCTTCTTTTCCCCTCATAAAACAGGTGAACATATGCATAGAAATAATGTAATTAAAAAATCCAATTATCGTAAACCCTCGACCTGTATCTGGTATAAATCTATCATTTTTTGGAAAGTGATTGTGCTTTTCCAATGAGTAATATATAATTCGTTTTGTCAGCGTTTACAAAAGAACATTTGCATAGGGGGAGAGAAAGATGATAACGTTTTTCATTTCCATTGGATTGTTAATTATTGCCTATTTTACATACGGTAAATTTGTTGAAAAGACCTTCGGAGTAGAACATTCACGTAAAACACCTGCTATTGCAAACCAAGATGGTGTTGATTTTGTTCCGATGAAAAAACAAAAGAATGCGATGATTCAATTACTTAATATTGCTGGAACAGGGCCGATATATGGTCCAATTATGGGTGCCCTCTTTGGTCCAGTAGCATTTATTTGGATTGTACTTGGTTCAATTTTTGCTGGGGCTGTTCATGATTATTTGACCGGCATGATATCGATTCGCAACAAAGGGGCGCATATACCTGAACTTGCCGGAAAGTTTTTAGGGAAAATCCCCCGGCATTTGGTCAATGCCTTTGCATTGTTGCTCCTTCTTCTAGTCGGAACGGTATTTGCTACCACATCTGGATCACTACTTCATATTTTACTAAATGGTCATGTAGCATTATGGATTATTTTAGGTGTTATCTTTCTTTATTTCGTGTTATCAACGATGCTCCCAATTGATAAGATTATTGGTAACATTTATCCTGTCCTTGGTGCTATCTTGTTAATCGGGACAGTTGGTGTTGGTATTGCGATGTTTACGTCAGGAAATGGTTCAGCTATTCCGGAATTGTCATTTGAAAACATGCATCCAGAAAACCTAGCCATATTCCCGATGCTATTTTTAACGATTACTTGTGGTGCCTTGTCAGGATTTCATGCGACACAGTCTCCGCTTATTTCCCGTACCGTGCAAAAAGAAGCACAAGGTCGTTATATTTTCTATGGAATGATGATTGCTGAAGGGGTTATCGCGATGATTTGGGCAGCGGCGTCCATGAGTCTGTTCCACGGGCAAGAATTAAATGACCTGATTAAAGCCGGTACCGCCTCTGCTGTCGTAAATGAAGCATCGACAACTCTACTTGGGGCAATTGGAGGGACTATTGCCGTGTTAGGTGTTATTGTACTTCCGATCACGTCAGGTGACACCGCTTTCCGTGCTGCAAGATCCGTTATTGCGGATTATATGAAGTTAAATCAAAAGAAAGTAATAAATCGTTTAGTGATTGCAGTACCTTTATTTGCCGTGTCTATCATTTTAACGCAAATAGACTTTAACATTTTATGGCGGTATTTCTCCTGGGCAAACCAGTCTACTGCTGCACTGGCTCTATGGATTGCTACCATGTACCTGCTGTTGAAAGATAAAAACTATTGGATATCGCTCGTTCCAGCACTGTTCATTACCGACATGGTGTTAGTCTATATTCTAAATGCACCGATCGGCTTTAACCTGCCACTTCCAATAGCTCATATCGGTGGCATCATCCTAACCATGATTTTTGCAGCTTGGTTCTTCAGGAAGGCATACCAAAATAAAGCAGAGCGAATTGAAGCAGACTTACAAAGTGTTGCTTAATTAATTAGGAATTTACTCCCTAATTCTCTATGTAAAGGACGTACAGGAATATAAAAAAGCTGTGTAAGAGAGAGTACATACGACTCTCTTCCTACACAGCTTAACCTCATCTACTCTGTTCAAAACCCTGCTATTACAAGTCTGTTATTTTCCTTTATAGACTCTTGCTTCATATGGTTTTAATGTAAAGGAAGTAAAAGTGTCTGCTTCAGACGCATCATAATTACCAATTAATTTTTCTTCAGCTTCAAAGGAAACATCCTCTGGTAACTCAAATTTCACGTTCTGATCACTAAAGTTAGTTACGACTAATAATTTTTCATTTTCATAGTTGCGAAGATATGCATAAATCTTATCATGATCCGGCAAAATCAATTGATAATCTCCATAGACAATAATCGGATGGGTCTTTCTAAGCTGAATCAACTGACGATAATAGTGATAGATAGAGTCCTCATCGTGAACCGCTTGCTCTGCATTTACAGTTGTATAATTACTATTTAGCTTAATCCATGGCTCACCATCCGTAAATCCTCCATGCTTAGAATTATTCCATTGAAAAGGTGTTCTTGCATTATCCCTTCCTTTGACATAGATAGATTCCATTACTTTGTCAGGATCCTCATCACCTTCTATGACTTTTTCTTTGTACATGTTTAATATTTCAATATCTTTATAATCGTCGATCGAATCGAAACGAACATTCGTCATGCCGATTTCTTCACCTTGATAAATATATGGCGTACCTTGCAGCATATGCAGGAATGTTCCTAACATTTTCGCTGACTCCACACGGAATTCTTTATCATTTCCAAAACGTGAGACAATTCGTGGTTGGTCATGATTGTTTAGGTATAGACTATTCCAACCCACTCCTTGTAGTCCAGTTTGCCACTTTGTAATATTATCCTTTAAATCGGTTAATTTTAATGGTTTAAGATCCCATTTGCCATTAGGACCAGAGTCTAAATCCATATGTTCAAACTGAAATACCATTTGTAATTCTTCACGCTCAGGGTCAGTGTATTTTTTCGCTTCTTCTACATCCACACCAGGCATTTCCCCTACTGTCATTACATCATATTTGGAAAGAACCTCTCGGTTCATCTCGTGTAAGAATTCATGGATACGTGGCCCGTTCATATAGTATTCGCCACCACCAACGTATTTTTTTCCTTCTGGATTTGCTGCATCAGGCAGATCAGGTACTTTCGATATAAAGTTGACAACATCCATACGGAAACCATCAATGCCTTTATCTAACCACCACCTCATCATCTCATATATTTCCTGACGAAGCTTTGGATTTTCCCAGTTTAAATCAGGCTGTTTTTTACTAAAAAGGTGTAAGTAATATTCATCTGTTGCCTCATCGTAATCCCATGCTGACCCACTGAAAGCAGATTCCCAGTTATTCGGTTCTTTTCCTTCTTTACCAGGACGCCAAATATAGTAATCACGATATGGGTTATCCTTCGATTTCTTTGATTCTTGGAACCATCGATGTTCATCTGATGAATGATTAACCACAAGGTCCATGATTAATTTCATTTCACGTTTGTGCATTTCATCTAATAAGTTTTCCCAGTCTTGCATTGTTCCAAATTCATCCATAATTGCTTGATAATCGGAAATATCATAGCCATTGTCATCATTTGGTGACTTGTAAACTGGAGATAACCAGATAACATCCACACCAAGATTTTTTAAGTAATCTAACTTTTCGATAATGCCTTGAATATCGCCAACTCCGTCTCCATTACTGTCATTGAAACTTCGCGGATAAATTTGATAGACCACACTTTCTTTCCACCATGCTTTTTTCATACAGATTCCCCCTATTTGGCAGCATTCTTCTATATTGTCTTGCTACCGTATCTTTATAATTCTATTTTTCTCTATTAACTATCTATTATTTCAGTGATCCTCTCATCACACCGCCAATAATCCATTTTTGTGCAAAGATATAGATAATAATCATTGGCAACATCGCCATTAAATAAGATGCAAAGGCTAAGTTATAATCCGTACTAAACTGTCCTTGAAATGCATATTGCACTAACGGTAATGTATATTGGCTTGAATCACTTAAAATAACGAGTGGTAACATGAAGTCATTCCAAGCAAACAATGCGGTTAAGATTGCAACTGTTGCGTGCATTGGCTTCATGATTGGGAAAATTATTTTCCAGAATACCTGCCAGGTAGTTGCCCCATCAATAATGGCAGCTTCCTCTAATTGCACGGGAATTGATTTTAGAAAACCAACATAAACGAATACATTAAAGGCTAATTGCATGACAACATTTAAAAAGGCAAGTCCGATTAAGTTATCCATCCCCCACATACTTGTTTGTTTTACAATTGGTAACATGATAATGGGAAATGGGATAAACATAGCGCTAATAAAATAGAAATATAGAAACTTATAAAACTTCTTATGCATATTTCTAGCAATGGCATATGCCACAAGCGAATGTGTTAGCAACACCAATACTACGGTTATCACGGTTACGAAAACACTGTTACCTAATGCTCTAAAGAAATTGGTCATCTCAATAGCGGTAATAAAGTTTGAAATCGACCAAGATTCTGGTAACGCTAATAAGTTACCTGACATTTCTTGAGGTGTTTTAAACGCGATTGTTATCGTTAAATACAATGGAAAGAAAATAAATAGTGAACCAAGAATTAATAACGCTGTTACTTTCCAATTCTTTTTCCCTGTCATGTTACTTCACCTCTCTTCGTTCAAGAACACGTAATTGGATAAGAGAAATTACGACAATTACAATAAAGTAAACAACTGCATTGGCTGATTGGTAGGCGAATTCTCCACCCTCGAAACCACCGCGATAGATTAGTAACGAGATAGATTCAGTCGCTTGACCTGGCCCACCACCAGTTAAAGCAACAATTTGATCAAATGCCATTAAAAAGTTTTTCATGGCAACAACCATATTAATAGTGAAAAACGGTGCAATAAGCGGGAACGTTATTTTCCAAAACTTCTTCCACGATCCAGCCCCATCAATATCTGCTGCTTCGTATAACTCATTTTCAATCGTAGATAGTCCTGCTAAGTAAAGAAGTGTGTTAAATGCCGCAGACTGCCATACCGCAAGAATTACAACGCCTATCCATGCTAAGTCCGGATTCCCTAATATATTCGATGATAGCATTTCAATCCCTAGTGCTTTACCCATGTCAGGTAATAAATGTGTAAACATAAACTTGAAAATATAACCGACAATTAAAACACTTAGAATAAAGGGTAAGAAATAGGTCGCACGTAATGTTTTTCGAAACTTAATATTTGCATTAAGTCCCAAGGCAATCAGTAAACTAACGATATTTACAAGAATTGTTGCGGTTATAGCAAACTGAAAAGTAAAACCATATGCACTTAAAGCACGACCATCCTGAAACACATTGAAATAGTTTTTTAATCCTACGAAATCCCAATTACCATATCCTTTATAGTCAGTAAAACTATAAAATATCCCTTGTAGTGCTGGATATGTGTGAAAGGTGAAAAAGATGACAAATGCAGGAATAACCATTATTAGATAGGTATAATTTTTTTTCACCATGAAATGATCTCTCCTTTAAAAATAAAGTAGGGGCTCTTCAGGAAAAGCCCCTAAACCTTTAGCGATTAATTACTTTATCCCACTCAGCATCTAATGTTTCTAGTGCTGCCTTCTTATCCTTTTTAATAAGGAAGTCTTGTACTAGATTTTCCGCTCCCATGCCAGCTGGATAGTAATGATCAGGAAAACTAGTTAAACGGTCTTCTTCAAAATTCACTTTAATTCCATCAAACACTGGATCTTCTTGGAATACTCCCTGAATGGCTGAGAATGCTTTTTGTTCTTCAATATAGCGCTGTGCTGTTTCTTGACTAGCCATAAACTCAATAAACTGCAATGCTTCTTCTTTATGATCTGTATCCTCATTAACAGTTAACACTACATCGACACCAGACACTAAGTCGTTTTCTTCTGCTTCATTATTGGAAGGTAGTGCAAATGTTCCTAACTCCACATCAGGATTTGCTTTTACAATCTCAGGAATTGCCCAGTTCCCTTGAATATAAAAGACCCCTTCACCATTAGCGAATGCCGTGTTACCGTCACTATAGCCAATTCCAAAGTTATCCGCATGTCCATAATCTAGTAGCTCTAACATTCTATCAGCAACAACATTATATTCTTCTACCATTGTTACTTGTCCTGCATTTTTTCGCTCTGCAAAATCGTCAGCAACTAGGTTACCTGCAACACCATTCCATATTGGCATCGCTGTCCATGCTTCTTGTAGTGTAAAGTAAATTGGCGTTTCACCAGCTTCTTTTGCTGTCTCTAATGCTGCAATAAACTCATCCCAAGTTTTTGGAATATCTATCCCTAATTCTTCTGCTTTTTCTTTTTTATAGATAACCGTATTGGCGTTTGTTGCATAAGGGATTCCATATGCTCCTTCTTCCTCAGATCCTACTAACTGGCCAAGCATATCTACATAAGAAGATTGCACTTCTCCAAGAACCTCTGAATCAGTAAAGTCATGGAATACACCAGCACGAGCTAATTCACCATAAGTGGCATTTCCGCCTAAAGACATAATATCTGGCAAATCATTCTTCGTTAATCTCGTTTTTATGACGGTTTCCGCTTCTGGTGGTGCTTCTAACTCGATATTGATATTTGGATTCTGTTCCTCAAATTCTTCAATTAACCCGTTATAAGTATCAATACTTTCAGATTTATTGGAAAAAAGCTCTAATGTTACTTCTCCATCTCCACTTCCTCCATCAGAGCCACAACCAGTTAATAATAAAAACGTCCCTAATCCAAGTGCAACTAATCCTTTTGTTATTTTTCTCATTCTTAACCCTCCATATATTATGATCTTTAACGTAAACGTTTACGTTAAATGCGTGAGTAAACGTTTACGTTATGTGTAAAGGAACACGTTATCACGATAGTTCCTTCACACTTTGTCTTTCTACTATTTCATGAGGAAATATACGACTTTCTACAGATCTATTTGATTCCATCATTTCAAATACGAGTTCAGCTGATTTCTTTCCCATTTCTACTAAAGGCTGTGCGACAGTTGTTAAAGGTGGTGTACTCATTTCTGCTATTCTGAGATTATCATAGCCAATTACCGACAACTGATCAGGTACATGGATGTTCATTTTATAAGCAGCTGAAAGGATACCTAATGCCACTTCATCACTGGCTGCAAAAACAGCCGTCATTTCCGGAAACTGGTCAATCAGTTTATGAAAACCATTTACGCCATCCTCAAAATTAAAGCCTTCTGTTACAATCCATTCATCTTTTACTGATAATTCATGCGCTTTCATTGCTGCCATAAATCCATCAATCCTTGGTTGACCAGCTATGATGTCCCCTCTTCTCCCACTAATCATGCCAATTTTTCGATGACCTTTTTTAATTAGATATTCTGTTGCGCTGTATGCAGCACGACGGTCACTTACTTTGACATATGGTACAGGGAAATCAAAGGATTCAGTAGATAGCAGTACCATCGGTATATCCATATCCTTAATGATTTGATAATAGTCTTTCTTAAGCACTTCACTCGTAAAGACGATACCATCGATCTGCTTTTCTTTTAATACTTGTAAGTATTGCCTCGTTTTTTGCCCTTGGGATTCCGTGTGACAAACGATGACACTAGAACCATAATCATGGGTAACATGTTCAATCCCACTAATGAACTCGGACATTAGCATACTAGAAATATCTGGAACTAATACTCCTATTGTATGAGTACGTTTACTAATTAATCCTCGAGCTAACCCGTTCGGATGATAACCAAGTTCTTGTATAACTTGTAGAACTTTTTGTTCTGTCTCTTTCGAATAGCCTGGTTTATTATTTACAATCCTTGAAACGGTTGCAATAGATACATTTGCTTTTTTGGCTACATCCTTAATTGTAATTGTCATGTTCGATACTCCTTCTAAACCCCGTAAACGTTTACGTAAATTATAATAGCATGGAAAGAAAGGGATTTCAATATTAAATTTTAAATTGTTTATTTTATCTTATTCTCCATATGCGTTTCACAAACTACTTCATCTATGCAACTTCAAACGTAGTAATTTGCTTTTGATATAAATTGCTTGAGTGTATTTTACGTTTAAAAATGCATAGAGGTATGCCCTCTATGCGATTTGTTAACTGTCCTATTTAATTTTACAACACTTTCGACAAAAACGCTTGAGTTCTTTCGTTTTGCGGATGATTAAATAATTCATCTGGTGTTCCTTGTTCGACGATAAAACCTTCGTCCATAAAGATGACGCGATCGGCAACTTCCTTGGCGAAGCCCATTTCATGTGTCACAATAATCATCGTCATACCCTCTTCGGCCAAATCTTTCATAACCTGAAGGACTTCTCCGACCATTTCAGGGTCTAAAGCCGAGGTAGGCTCGTCAAACAACATAATGTGCGGTTCCATGGCTAAAGCACGAGCAATAGCTACCCGTTGTTTTTGCCCGCCAGATAAGTTATCGGGATATACCTCGGCTTTGTCTACCAATCCAACTTTATCAAGTAACTGTGTTCCTAATTCATTTGCTTCTGACTTTGTTTTGCCTTTTAATTTTTTTGGTCCCAATGTAATGTTTTCCATTACCGTCATGTGCGGGAACAGATTGAATTGTTGGAACACCATTCCCATTCTTTGGCGCAACTCATTAATATTAGTTTTGGGAGCAGTAAGGTTGTCCCCCTCGATCAAAATATCGCCACCTGTTGGTTCCTCTAACAGGTTCATACAACGTAATAGTGTACTTTTTCCTGAACCTGAAGGACCGATAACACACACTACTTCTTGTGATTGAACATCAATATTTATATCTTTCAGAACCTCTAATTTACCAAATGATTTCTTAAGATTTTGTACTTCAATCATTCTCATGCGACATCTAATCTCCTTTCAAGCCAACGTGCGAATAGGCTTAATGAATAAATAATGACAAAATATAGTACTCCAACTGCGAATAATATTTCGAAAGCACGGTAATTAGCTGCATAAATCGATTGGCCAGATAAAGTAAGCTCGGCTAACCCAATGGCAGAAAGGAGTGAAGTATCTTTAATACTTACAATAAATTGGTTGACAATTGCGGGGATCATGCGCTTTATTGCTTGAGGTAAGATGATTAAACGCATCGTTTGTGCATAAGAAAAGCCAATTGTTCTTCCGGCTTCCATTTGTCCTTTATCGATAGAGTTTATTCCAGCACGGAAAATTTCTACTAAATAGGCTGCAGCATTGACCGTTATCGCAATCACACCTGCGGAAAATGCTGTTAAATCAATATCGATTACACTTGGTAAACCAAAATAAATAAATAATATTTGAACGAGTAATGGTGTCCCACGAATGATATCTACAAAAGCCGTGGAAAATCCCCTTAAGATTCTACTCTTTGTTATACTACATACACCTAATATCAATCCAATAAACATGGCAAGAATAAGTGATATAACTGTAATTTCTATTGTTACACCCATCCCTCTTAATAGAGTGGGTAATCCCTCAAGAATAACCTCTATAGTTTCCATAATAACTGGTATCCCTCTTTCTTTTAGAAAAGCGCAGAACGCCCGTTTAGAAACGTAGTGACTGGAGTGAATCAACTGAGATAAAGGAATCGCGGTGAGCAAGTGACGCGATGATGACTTTCACCTAAAGGTATAAGTGCGACTAAGCCTCTGGTTTCACCAATCGGCAAGTCTTCTTTATCGTAGGGTGATTCGTGAAGTCGCCTTGTTTCAGGGCGCTCGGAGCTAGACATCTACGCTAATTTTATACTTTCTTTTAGAAAAGGTGTGACAAGAAGCGCCACACCTTTTTATTGAATCAGAATTTTTACGTTAATGATTATTCAGAAAAATATTCGCTATAAAGCTCGTCAAACTCACCACTATCTTTGAGCTCTTGAAGACCAGTGTTGATTTTTTCTACTAGTTCTTCACTTCCTTTAGAAATGGCTACTCCATAGTCCTCACTTGGATACTTATCACCAACTAAGCGAAGTTCTGAATCTTCGCCATCTTGGTTGATTTTATAGGCAACACTAGGATAATCATTAATGACCGCATCGGCATTACTGTTTTCTAATTCCATATACATGGTCGCATCGTCTTGCAGTTTCGTTACCTCACCGTTATATTCATCAGCCAGTTCGTTGGCTAATTCCAAACTGGATGTCCCTTGTTTTGCTACAATGGTTTTGCCTTCTAAATCTGCTTCTTCTTCAATATCACTATCTTCTAACGTAATTAAAGATAAACCAGATTCAAAATATGGATCGGAGAAATGGACAACTTCTAAACGGTCCTCTCTAATTCCGATAGCTGATACGGCTGCGTCGACTTGATTAGCTTGAAGTGCTGGGATAATACCATCAAATTTCATGATCTCCCAGTTAACAGCCAAGTCTGCCTTCTCAGCAATTGCCTCCACTAGCTCTACGTCAAAACCAGTTAATTCATCATCTACTTTATATTCAAATGGTGGATAGTCTTGCACCACAGCAACGGTAATCTCTTCTTTTGTTTGATCCGAAGCGTTACTATTATCTTCGTCACCTGTCCCACACCCTGCTAATGCAAATGTAATGATACCGACTAAAGCAATCAAGACCATCTTATTAGCGAATGTGTCCTTCTTTTGTTTATTCATCAAGAATAATCCTCCCACAAAATTTATTTGTTATCACACGACTCTATCTATTGTATCGATATATTTAGATAGATCCAAATTACAATAATATTTGTTTATCATGATATGTTCATGTTTAGTCAGTTATGATGATTTATATGGTAGATTTTGCAGATATCCTTAGAGAGAGTTAGATATACTGTCATATCCTCTAATATTGCAGTAGGAATAGGTATAACGTTTTCCTCCAATTTTTCATATTTTACTTTATAGAGAAATACTATTAAAGAAAGAGGTGATAGTGAATAACACGGTAAGACTCACAAAATGCTCTAAGTTTACTATTACCAACGAAATGGATACAATAATTGCAAAAGGGAGAGTGATATAAATGAAATATATGAATACCTGGAACCTAGAAACAATTTTCTCTGGCGGTACGAAATCCCAGGAACTACAAACGAAATTAACCGATATACATAAACATATAAATGAATACCAATCACTATTAACTAACTGGAATCATCACCCAAAATCAGTAGATACATTTAAAACAATCTTACATAAACAAGAGACTATTGAAAATGGATTATCCCAAGCTGCCACATTTGTACAAATGTGGCATGATGCTTATATGAATGATGAACATGCCAATGTTGTAAAAGGACAAATTATGGAATTGTATAGTGAGGTACAAAAGGCTACCAACACCTTTACGAAACAAATAGTTGAAATTGCAGAGGATGATTGGCAGCAACTATTAGCAGATGAAGATTTAAGTGAAGTTGCTTTTGCTTCAAATGAAATGCGGAATAATGGAAAGCGTCTACTATCTGAAGACGAAGAAGAGCTAATTGCAGAGCTGAATAAAGATGGTTTGGCAGCATGGAGCGATTTATATGATACAGTCGTTTCGATTATGACGATTCCATTTACGGATGATAAAGGGAACACTACCGAACTATCTGTAGGCCAAGCGATGAATAGAATGTATGCTGATCCAGATCCTAAAGTGAGGAAGCAAATTTTTGAAAATTGGGAAGCGGCCTGGTCAAAGAATGGCCCGATTTTTGCTGATATTTTAAATCATTTAGATGGCTATCGGATTACATTACAAAACAAACATCAATATCAACACCACTTAGAAGAGCCTTTAGAATATAATCGGATGACCGAAGATTCTCTAAATGCGATGTGGTCAGCCGTTGCCAATAATAAGCAGCCATTCCTTGATTTTATCAGTCAAAAAGCAAAGCTATTAGGTATGGAGAAACTAGGTTGGCAGGATGTTGATGCTCCAATTGCTTTAGGTGATGTGAAGCCAACCGATTTTACATATGATCAAGCTTGTGACTTTGTCATTGATAACTTTGCCTCCTTTGGTCCAACACTTGCTGATTTCGCCAAGCATGCATTAGAAAATCGTTGGGTCGAGGCCGAGAATAGACCAAATAAGCGACCGGGTGGATATTGTACGAGTCTTCCAGAGTTCAGTGAATCACGTATTTTTATGACATTTACTGGTTCATCCTCTGATACAAGTACTTTAGCACATGAATTAGGTCATGCATTCCATAGCCATGTGATGAAAGATCTGCCAGCATTGAATCGAAACTATGCCATGAATGTCGCAGAAACAGCTAGTACGTTTGCAGAAACAATTATTAATAACGCAACGATAAAAAACGCAAAGTCTGAGAAAGAAAAGATCACCTTATTAAACACGAAACTAGAAAATGCTACAGCCATGTTCATGAACATTCATGCTCGTTTCTTATTTGAAAATGCTTTCTATCAAGAACGTGCCAGAGGGGTTGTGTCGGAAAAACGATTAAATGAATTAATGGTGGAAGCACAAAAGGAAGCATATGGGGATAGCTTAGCTAACTACCATCCACACTTCTGGAGTAGTAAGTTGCACTTCTTTATTGATGATATACCATTCTACAACTTCCCCTATACATTCGGATTCTTGTTCAGCTTAGGCATCTATGCGAAATACTTAGAATCCCCTGAAGGATTCGAAGAAAGATATATTGCCTTATTACGTGATACTGGGTCAATGGAGGTGGAAGATCTTGCAAAGAAACATCTTGGTGTGGATATTACGAAAGAAGGTTTTTGGGCAGCTGGTATTCAATTAATGGCGAAGGATGCTGAAGAATTTATGCGATTAACAGAGAAGATCGAGCATTAATTCATTAATCGTTTTGCATTTAGTGGAGATACAAAATCATTTTCAATTTGTATCTCCACTTTAATAATCTTTATATCTTCGGTCCCGCCTCCACAATGGCTTGTGATACATTAGAAAACCGATTAAAGTTTGATGAGAACTTTTCTGCTAACTCTTGTGCTTTCTTATCATAATCTTTTTGGCTTCCCCAAGTTAGACGTGGGGTTAAGATTTCTGTCGGAACGCCGGCAATCATGTCAGGCACATATAGACCAAAATGGGAATCTTGCTTATAATTGGCTTTCTCCAGATCCCCATTTATTGCTGCTCGAACCATCGTGCGAGTGTAAGTTAAATTTATTCTTTCACCAACTTCGTATGATCCACCAGACCATCCTGTATTCACAAGATAGACACGTACATCATGTTCAGCGATTTTTTTACCGAGCAACTCAGCATATACAATTGGGTCAAGTGGAAAGAACGGCTCACCAAAGCAAGTAGAAAAGGTCGCTTCTGGCTCCGTGACACCACGTTCCGTACCAGCAAGCTTCGATGTATACCCAGATAGAAAATGATACATTGCCTGCTCTTTCGTTAGTTGCGATATAGGTGGAAGTACACCAAATGCATCTGCTGTAAGAAAAATAATAACTTTCGGATGGCCTGCAATACTAGGATTAACTGCTCCAGGTATATTTGCAATGGAATAAGCTGCACGTGTATTTTCCGTATGCGTGCTATCATCAAAATGCAACTGACGGGTATCTCGATCAATTGCTACATTCTCTAGAACGGAACCATATTGAATAGCATCCCATATTTGGGGTTCTTTTTCTTGTGAAAGTCCGATACATTTTGCGTAACAACCACCTTCAAAATTAAAAACACCACTCTCTGACCAACCATGTTCATCATCGCCAATTAAGTATCTTTCCACATCTGCCGATAATGTTGTTTTTCCTGTTCCAGATAATCCAAAAAACAACGCCACATCCTCTGAATTATCTCCCCTATTAGCAGAGCAATGCATTGGTAAAACACCTTCAAAAGGGAGTAAATAGTTGAGCACACTAAAAACAGATTTCTTCATCTCACCTGCATAAGCAGTACCACCAATTAACACCGTTTTTCGCTCAAATGAAATTGCAATAAAGGTTTCAGAGTTTAATTCATCTTTGCTAGGATCTGCTTTTAAGCCGGGTAGACAAATCACAGTAAAATCAGGTTCCTGTTTTTTAGCGTCCAAATCATTCTGCTCAATAAATAGCTGTTGGGCAAACAAGTTATGCCATGCAAACTCATTGATAATACGGATAGAGAACTTATGCTTTGGATCTGCACCAGCCGCTCCTTCAAAGGTAAATAACTCCCGTTCAGACATATAGGCTACCGCTCTTCGATAAAGGGAATCAAATGTTTCTTGAGACATCGGCTGATTAACTTTTCCCCACGTTACGTGTTCCTTTGTAATAGAATCGGCTACAATATATTTATCCTTTGGTGATCTACCAGTAAATTCCCCGGTATAAACAAGTAGTGCCCCTTTTTCCGTAAGCATTGCTTCCTTTTGGGTAATTGCCTTCTCCATTAGTTGGGACACTGATAAATTTCTGTTCAAGTTTTCTAAATGGAAATCGTGTCTCGTATTAAGCTCTTTCACTCATCTCATCCCTTCTATTCACTTGGTACTAAAAATTATGTTTACAGTACTACACAAACAATGGAATTAGTAGTCCTGCAAGTAATAAAATTAATGCCCCGCCTAAGCGTGAAGAAATTTGGGCAAATGGCATTAGATCCATTCTTTTTGCTGCAGAAAGCACGGCCACATCCCCTGTACCTCCCATATTTGCCATACAAAGACCTGCTGTAATTGCTGCTTCTATTGGATAAAAACCAACCAATTTTCCTAATAACGCCGCGCCAATAATTGCACCTAGTATAACCCCCAAAACTGTTAAAATATATTGCAAAGTTAATGCCTCTAATACGGTACCTAAATCGGTATAAGCAACACCAATACCAAAAAGTAAAGCAAAAGTCCAATTTCTGGCTACGAATTGATACCATTGACTAGCACCATCGATAACCTGAGGCGGAATAATATTTGCAATTTTTGCGACTGCTACAAGAATTATCATAATCGCATAGGGATGTAATGGAATGATAGCTCCTAATAGGGAGCCAATTGAAAAAAAGGATAGTGCTGCAAGTAGGCCAGCACCCATCTTCTGAATATCGTATTTTAACGTTGGTTTTTCATATGTGAATCCTTTTACTAATTGTCCATTACCAGTTAGTGAGGGGTAGATTTTTCCAATTTTATCTAATAGACTTGCTAATACAATAGCAAACACATTTCCTAATGCTAGTGCTGGCACAAGCATCGAAATATAATAACTCGGATCATTTCCCAGTAATTCGGAATAAACTTGACTCATCGGAACTGCTCCAGCACCCATTCCACCACCCAGAATTGGCATTGCAATGACTAACACTGCATCTTGAAGTGTAAAACCAATAAGAGAACCAATCAATCCAGTAAGTGCCATTGCGCCTAGAACGGCTCCACCAATAGGAAGGAAATAACGCAAGCCTACTTTCATTAATATTTTTGAGTTCATTCCTAAAATACTACCTGTTATTAAGGCGGCAATATAAAAGTTTAAAAAACCGCCAGATTTCATAAATTCCGCTATAGATGTTGTGATTGTTTCTGGAAGTAGCCCACTATATACCATATAAGCGGAACCGAATATGGCGACTATAGCTCCACCGCCAAGATAGCTATTAACAATTGGCAGACGATTTCCTATCTCTCCGAATAACTCACCTAGTACAATCATAACGAGCAAGCTGCCAATCATTCCTACTGGCAAATTGCCGGTATACATACATGTAAGCGTAATTGCTGTAAATATGGAAAACCAAATTATTGGAATATTAAAGATAGTATATGTGTTAGCCACTTCAAGAGGGTGTACATTTGTATCATTTTTTACAACCGTTTTATTCGAGTAATCTTTAGCTAATTCCGTCATGAAACTTCCTCCTCATCTTGCTTAGAAGCCAGGATTTTAAATGTACCTGAACTTCTCCTCTTCTTTTTGGTAGATGTCATTTTCACCGCCTTCTTTGTTATATGTTTTGTCATTCACTCACCAAGTGGATAAATCGCTTTCATTTTCGGTAGCCAATGTTAATTGATATTTATATATCCTATTATTTCTTTTGCTAAATGAAAAGTTTATAAAACTAATGAATTTTTTTTGTAATTAAAAAAAGTATGACTCAAAAACCTCCTGTTTTTGAGTCATTTTAAATAAGCATCTAATATTTCGCTATGTTCTTTATACGAATATTGATAAACGGGTCTACCAATCCCATAGGTTAATGTTTCTTCCAATACATCAATCTTTACTAAAAACGTAAGATACTTCCGCACAGAAACTCTCGATATACCTGTTGATTCCGCAATCTCATCTGTTGAGAAAGTTTTTGCTTTTTTGATCGTGTTAATGATGATTAATAGCGTACTTTTCGTCAATCCTTTTGGCAAAGCCTTGTTTTCGATCACTTTTTCTTTATCAGAATTTAATAATTTTTGGTCTAATTCTAGCTGATTCAATTTTTTTCGTCGATGTAATAATTCAAACTTTTCTTTGTAGCGCATTAGTGCTTGTTTAAAACGTTCAAATTCAAACGGCTTGATTAGATAATCAATTGCTCCATGATGCAATGCAGATTGAATATTTTCTGTATCCGTGGCAGCTGTAATTAAAATAACATCAATCGGTATCTCCTTTTGACGAATAGCGGACAACATTTCAAGTCCATTATCCCCTGCCATATAAATATCTAGCAGCACCAAATCAATGCCATGTTGCTTTTCTTCCATTTGTTCCATTGCTTCTTCCACGGAATAAGCGATATCTACTAATCGATAGCCTTCTACCATGCTTAGGAAGCGTTTATTAAATTCCGCTACCATTGGGTCGTCTTCTACTATTAACACTTTAATCGCCATCTTGCATCCCATCTCTCATAGCAGCATAGTCGAGCACTACGTTAAATGTAGTCCCTCTTTTATTAGTGGACATTTTTAATTCCCCATTTAATTTTTCAATACTTTGATTCATTAAATAAAGACCGAAACCTCTATTTGAACCTTTAGAGGAAAATCCTTTCTTGAAAATTTTCTCTGTATTTTCTGCAGAGATTCCTGGTCCTGAATCAGATACTGTTATGGATAATTTACCATGATTTTTCTTCAACTGTAATGCAATTTTCTTCTCTACACTAGTGGTGAGCGCCTCTATTGCATTATCAACTAAGTTTCCAATAATGGTGATCAGCTCTTGACTCGTTTCTAAGCTAAGTGCTTCATCAATTCGTGAATCGTTAGAAATTTTAAACGTTACATTCCGCTCTCTTGCATAGCTCATTTTACCTATCAGAAAACCCGCAAGTACTGGATCCTTGATAGTTTTGGTAATCACTGCAGCTTCCTGATTGTTCATATCAATTATTTTGCGGATAAATGGCAATAATTCATCATAAGCTCCCATTTGAACCATACCAAGTATAACATGAAGCCTGTTCATAAATTCATGTGACTGTGCACGAAGCGCCTCAACATAGGTTCTAACACCTGTTAACTGTTTTGCCAATTGATTCACTTCGGTTTTATCTCTAAATGTAGAGATTGCACCTACAACCTTATTGTTAACAATTAACGGCTCACGGTTGGTTAGAATAGATATTCCATTTAGCGTCTGTTCCTCATTACGTTCTGATTCCCCTGTCTCAATGACACGATCCAGTTTGGTATTTGGCATATAATCTGTTATTTTCATGCCAATGGGCTGATCTGACAAACCAGCTTTTTTAAACAAATGAAGTGCTGATTTATTTACTAATGTAATTCTTAAATCATCATCGACAGCTAAGATTCCTTCATGAACAGATTGTAACATGGTACTCCGTTCTTCCAAAAGCTTTGATATCTGATAAGGCTCCAGACCGAATAACATTCTTTTTATATATTTAGCAAGTAAAAATGCTCCGATGATCCCGACAATAATACCGAGTAAGCTTCCTTTCATAATATTTTGGTGGCCTTGTGACAAAGCAAATTCCACATTGTCTAGTGAGATCCCAACCGCAACAGCACCGATTTGGTTTCCATTATCATCATATATCGGTGTAAATGATCTTAAAGAATCTCCGAGTGTACCTTCAGATACTGATACATACTCCTCTCCTTGGAGAACAGCCTTTTCATCTCCTCCTTTGAAGTACTCGCCAATCATTTCTGGGTTAGGGTGGGTATATCTAATGCCCTCGATGTCCATAACAACGACAAACATCATTTCCGTTATTGTTTGGACTTCTTGTGTATATGCTTGAATAGCTTCTGTTTTCTCTTTTTGTAATAGGCTTGCTTTTACAATCTCAGATTTGGCAACAGTCCTAGATACAATCTGTGCCTTCTCTTCCTGATTATCCCTAATCCGCTCACTAGTTGTATTGCTGATGAGCAAATCTGTAACTAATAAAGAAAGTAAAACAACGATACAACCAAACAATGTAATAATAACACTCAATTTAAACGGTCGCTTCACCACATCACCCCATTTTATATTAAGGATTATAGCAGACATATGTCTAGATTTGATATAAAAAAAGTCGACTGATTGCCAAACAGTCGACTGATTTAAATACTTTTATTTAGACATAGCAACTCTTCTAGCTACTCCTGTATCTATTGCTGCATTTGAAACTGCCTGTGCCACTGCTGGTGCTACCCGTTCATCAAAAGGTGCCGGAATCACATAGTCTTTAGACAACTCCTGTTCCGAAATTAATGAGGAAATCGCAAGTACGGCTGCTTTCTTTATTTCCTCATTGATATGTGTTGCATGTACGTCTAATGCCCCTTTAAAGATTCCTGGAAATGCAAGCACATTATTTACCTGATTCGGAAAATCTGAACGCCCAGTTCCAACCACTTTAGCACCAGCAGCCATAGCATCTTCCGGCATAATTTCTGGTATAGGATTAGCCATCGCAAAAATAATTGGATCTTCATTCATGGTGGACACCATTTCTTTAGTTAAAGCACCTTCTACAGATACGCCGATAAATACGTCTGTACCTATAATAGCTTCTTCTAATGTACCTTCTACACGATTGACATTAGTAATTTTCGCGATCTTTGTTTTAAGTGGGTTCATTCCATCAGGACGTCCTTCATAAACGGCGCCTTTAGAATCACATAGAACAACATCTGAAACGCCAAAATAATTTAATAATTGAACTATCGCAATGCCAGCAGCACCAGCCCCATTAATTACCACTTTAATGTCTGTCATTTTTTTATTCACAAGTTTAAGTGCGTTTACTAACCCTGCTACAGTTACAATTGCCGTCCCATGTTGGTCATCATGAAAAATGGGAATGTCCGTTTCTTTTTTCAAGCGTTCTTCAATTTCAAAACATCTAGGAGCTGAAATAATCTTCTAAGTTAACTCCTCCAAAGGTTGGCTCTAATAATTTCACTGTATTAACTATTTCATCCACATCATTTGTATTCAAACAAATCGGAAATGCATCAACACCTGCAAAGTTTTTAAATAAAACAGCTTTTCCTTCCATAACAGGCATTGCTGCTTCTGGCCCAATATTTCCAAGCCCTAATACGGCAGATCCATCTGAAATAACTGCAACAGTATTTCCCTTCATTGTATAATCAAACACTTTGTTGTTGTCTTGATAGATTTCTTTGCACGGTTCCGCTACTCCCGGTGAATAGGCAAGGCTTAAGTCATACATATTGCGAACTGAAACCTTAGCACTTGTTTCTAATTTTCCTTTATTGTCTCGATGCATTTGTAATGATTGTTCCCGTAGTGTATCCATCGTTGGTCTCTCCATTTCTAAAAATTTCTAGCGCTACTTCTGTTATACCTTCATTTATAATAAATATTTTCTACCATTAATAGGTTATATAACTAATTAAGCCTTTTTGTAATTAAAAAAATTATCTGTTGTTTCATTTAGAAACTTTGTCTTTTGATTATTTTATATTCAGAAAGAAAATGCCCCCTTTTAGTGAAGGCATCAGTTAGTTTCCGTTATGTTCATTTATCTGTCACTTTCACCTATTTATTGGCCACTTTTTTGTGTTTATCAGTCACTTTCATACATTTATCAATCACTTAGCGGAGAATTCCTGTCTTATAATAAAGAAGGCAAACTGCTCCTAATTCTGTAACACATCGGCAAGATCTTCTAAAGAATGGTACTGTCTAATTTGATAGTTCCTTCCTTCTTTATATAAGTATCCTTTATCACAAAATTGTCTCAAAACATGCTGCAGGTGTCTGTAGGATACTCCTAAATAATCGCAAACCGTAACATGTCTCTCTTTATAAATCCCTTGATCGGCGGTTTGCAAAATAAAATCGGCCAACCTGTTTTCCAATGGGAATGCTGAGCTTTGTGTATACTTAGCCGCCATCTCTGTTGCCTTTACACTTAAAAACTTGGTTAGCTCACGTAGAAATTTCGCATCTTCGAGCAATTGTTTGCGATAGTAATAGATCGGAAGCGCAAAACAAATCGTCTTCGTTGAAGCTTGAATTCCTTTTGTATAATAGACATCATGTAATAACTCCATTTCTCCGATGTATTCATTGGCATTGATAAAATTTATTAATGATACCTTTCCATTTTGATGGGTTATGTAAATCTTTGCTTTCCCCTCAATAACGTAGAAAAGAAAATCTGGTCTCTTGTCCTCCTGAATAATCCAATCATTACGTTGATATTCATGTACTTCGATAAAGTCCTCCACTGAAAAGGAAAATAAATGCGCAATAGAGTGTTCTTCTAAATAAACCTGCTTTTTCTTCCCTTTATACTTTTTCATCTATTCACCTCAAAATAAGAGATATCTCCTATTATTTCTTTATACCTCCATGATATCATGCATTTCATGAGGAGGATATATAATGAACACACAACGCTGGATGAGCTTGCATTTTTTTAGTTTCTTTTTAACATGGGGGATTTTTCTACCTTATTGGTCAGGTTGGATGATTCAGACAAAAGGGATATCTGTTTCTGAAGCTAGTTTGATCATGAGCTTAGGCTTGGTTGCAAGAGGGCTTTCGACTCTATTTGCCTTTCCTTATTTATCAGCGAAGGTAAGCAGTAAGAGGTTATTAAACATCATGGCAATTGGTACACTAGTTGCTATTGTCTATTATATACCGTCGAACTCGTTTGTCAGTTTGTTAATAGCAACCATTATTTTGCATCTATTTTATCCTATTTTGATGCCTGCGTTAGACAGTGTGGCAGGTGTCCTGGTGCAAAGCAAACAATTACAGCATTATGGAAGAAGTCGCCAATGGGGCTCTATTGGTTTTGTTTCCGTTGGGATGGTTTTGACCATTTTTACCGGATGGTTTGGCGATGAAATCATCTTGTGGGCGCTATTACTTGGCATAATCGGATTCATGTCTCTTCAATTTATGCAAACACCAGATATTTTAGCGGAAAAGCCATCAAAAAACCAAACAAAAAAAGAAGGCATATTACAATTATTCCGTATCAAACACTTCCCTTTGGTACTTATTATCGTTATTTTACTGCAAGCGGCACATGCAACCTATTACAACTATGGCTATATATTCTTACAAGAAATACAAGCACCGACATACCTGATTGGTTTCATTATTAATATTGCTGTCATTGCGGAAATCATCTTCTTTTCCATTGCAGATAAGAAATTCGATAAATTCTCTATCGGGGCTTTACTTACTATTGCGGCAATTGGTTCATCTGCGCGTTGGATATTAGTTTTTGCTTTTCCGAATGTAATTGTTTTCTGTATCGCGCAAACGTTACACGCATTATCGTTTGCGATGGCACATTACGCTTTTATGAAATACTTAATCCAAAACATTCCACATCTACAGATAGCAAAAGCACAAGGTATCTACTCTGCGTTAGCACTTAGCTGGAGTACCGCTATATTCACTATTTTAGGTGGCTATTTATACGAAATAGAGCCGAGACTGTCCTTTATTGGAATGATTTTATGTACGATTCCTGCGATGTTGCTTGCGCTTATGTACCGAAGATTGGAAAATAGAAAGGACATTTCGATTTAGCACTTTCTCATATTCAAAAGACAAGCTGCCCTAAATCTGGAGGCAGCTTGTCTTTATTGGTTCTTCCGTTACTTTTTCTTCCCCTTTGTAACCACTTCATAATCATACGCCGCACTTCCACCCTTACCAGGATCAGGTGCATAAGTAACCATCATTAATACTTGGGCGTATTGAGAGCTTCGTAGCATATCACGAAGATCTACCTTATCACTTTCACTCATATTGATTAGATCTGGGAATTGAATGACTTTGACATGATTGTCTTTCCCTTTAGCTTTCCCTTTCTTAAATCCGATAAACTGAACCTGATAATCAACATAATCCTCTGTTACTTGTTCTAAACTCATGAAACCATCAGTAGTTTCCGCAGCATCAATTAGCTCGTTATTTATTTGAAGGTTTGATACGTACCAACCTTCTTCATTATAACCCCAGTCTGTCATGTAACGAAATGCCAGATGAACCTTTTGACCAGCATATGGAGAAAGGTCGAAACTCTCAGTGGTCCAGCCATTTGAGCTTCCTGTGAAGCCTGGTAAATTTTCTTTGATCGATGGATAGCCATCCTCTACTATATCACTACTTGTATTTTCGTTTGCTAAGGAAGCCCATGTCTGTCCATTATCTGTAGATACTTGGACAACACCGAAATCCCAATCTTCTTCTATATCATATTTGGTTTCGAACGATAGAACTGGATTTGTTTCACCTGTTAAATCAAGCTCTTTTATTAAGAAGTTATCTGCCTGGTCTCCTTCGTTCCCCCAGAGAACCTCACCCTTATCCGGGTCACTTACTGTTGTCCAGTTGGTGCCAAGGAAATCGATACCTTTGAAATATAGATTGTCTAGCTTCTTGTCAGGTGTAATAAATTTCATATCCGTTCCCCAAGCTGGCGCAATAGCTTCTAACTCTGAAGCAGCTTCTAGATTTGGGTTTAAGTCTATCGAGTCAAACTGATAGGTTTCACTATCACCTTGATATTTCCCATCTAACAATAAAGCTACCATAAAATCTTGATAAACTGCTTCAAAATCTCTATCGCTTCCCATTTCTTCTAGAATCGCATTAATACTATCAATACCTTGTAATTGACTTTTAAACTCTTTCTGGAGAAATTCTTGTCCGTATTGTTCATATAAATACAGTTGGAATAGATAAGAAACTCCATAGTCACCTAAAATTTGAAGGTCAGACTGATCCCCCCACTGTGTTAAAGAGTTTTTAAGGTTATTCATAAAGAAATCAACGTGTGACGTGGAATGACCATACCCCACAAGATATTGCGCAAAGTCAGATAACCCTTCGTTGATGAAATTTTCTTCTGCTGGATCACTGTCATGATGAAGTAAATGTTGAAATTCATGTGCAAATGTTCCTTCATACAAGAAAGGTTTCTCAACATCAGGACCTGTGCGGTTTGCCCAATCGAAACTATCAATTGTCATTACATTTCGATCGGTAAAATCACTAATAGTAGGGGAAAAATATCCGGCAATATAACTCGGATAATTCGGGTCATAATAATTATCATCTTTAATATTATCTATTAAAATTACAACTCGCCCGGATTCGTCTTGATGATATTCAGGAAACATTGCCTGTTCTCCTGTTCTTTCATCAGGGGCATCGAAAAATTCAACTTCTTGTTCATATATATTCTCATCAAACTCATTTAAAAGATAGGTAACTTGTTCGTCGGTGATAGTAGTGACTCCATCAGCATTCCTTGGATCTCCTTCAGGATAATCAAGGTCGTTCGCTACCCATACTTCTCCATATTCCCCGACACCTTTAAGAGTAAATTCTGTTAATACATATTGTCCGGATGTATTATTAACCGTAACCCATGGTTTACTAATGCCTATATCATCCGGTGTAACGGTTGAAGATGGCTCAGCTTGTCCACTTTCTGCCGATTCTTCTTCACTTACATCAGCCTCACTAAAATCTACCTTTCCCTCCCTTAAGACCTCTTCTACCGTTTCCGATCGAAAATCTGGATCTACTTCCTGCACATCGGGATCTGGGTTGTACCCTTTAACTTGCGCACTTACTGTTGAAGGAAAAAACAGACTACCTACTAGAATGGGAATAAATAAAATGGATACAACTTTTTTTGGTGTTTTCATTTTCACCCTCCTATTTTTTAAAACGTATTGTCAAAGTTTTTCTTATTAAAATAGCTTTTT